>NZ_JBFWZI010000021.1:32776-67470 GCF_050185545.1 Reyranella sp.
AAAACTGAGCCGCTCCGGAAACTCTAGCAGCCCCGGCCCCCTGTGCGCCAAGCCGATTTCACAGCCGGGAGAGGTTCTTCATTTCCTTCCCCCGTCATCGGCTACGGAATGGAGCCATTCTCCAACCCCGTCTTATGGGGGAGGTGCCCCCGGGGCGAAGGGCGAAGGCCGCAATCGAGATCCATGACTTTCTGACGTCGGAATGCGAGGCATCTCGACTGCGGCCCCGTATGACGCTTCGGCTTTGCTCAGCGCAGAGGCACCTCCCCATAGGCTTACCCTGAGGAGCGGCCCGCAGGGCCGCGTCTCGAATCAGGTGAATTGACCTTCGCCCTTTGGTCGGCAAAGGAGGGACCGCTGCGACACCGCTTTTTTCAACGATCTACTGTTTGGCCCATCCTTCGAGACGGCCGCTGCGCGGCCTCCTCAGGCATTCGCATATAACAAGAAAAGACCATCATCCCGACCGGAGCCGAGCGCAGCGAGGCGTAGTGGAGGGACCTTTCTTCTGGCAGCACCAGCAAGATAAGGTTCCTCGACTACACCGCCCTCCGGGCGGCTTCGCTCGGGATGACGGTCTTTTCTTGTCATATGCGAATGCTCTGCCCGGTGACGGGGGAGGAACATGAGAATGAGCTCACCGCGGGCGGTTGATCGCCTTTTCCAGGAGCTCGAGCACGCCTTCCGATGCCGCCGTGGCCACGATATCGCCGAAGCCCGCCCACGAGCCCTTGGTCGCGGCGGCCGGCACCGGGTTGGCCTGCTCGAGGTCGCCGATGGTCTTGCCCGACGGATCCTTGACGTACCACTTGATGACGAGCTGCACGGTGCGCTCGTCGACCGGCGTCACGGTCACCGTGCCGACGACGGTGAAGACGTCGGGCGCCTCGGCATCGACGACGATGATCTTGCTCGAGCCCAGGGCGCGACGCATGCCGGAGTAGAGCTGGCGATTGCCGTCCGAGGGGGCGCCGGTCACCGGTGTGACCAGAACCTTGACCCGGGCCTCCTGCATCTGCGGCCCCTGGCCGGGCAGCTGCGGCGGCGGCGGTGTAGCGGCCGTGGCCGTCGTCGGCGCGAGGCCGGCGATCGGCGGCACCGTAAGGTCGGGTGGCGGCTCCTCGGCGACGGTGATGCCGGCGGCGACCTGACCGGGTGAGCGCGGCTTGAAGTTGGGCGGCCGGCCGATCATGGTCGCGACCCGCGGCGCCGCCTGGTAGGCGATGCGCGAGACCAGCCGCTCGGTCGCGTCGGCGTAGTCCTCGGGCCGCGCCCGGGTCTTGGTGGTCGATTCCTGCGGGCTCGGCGCGCCGTCGACCTTCCAGTCGACCTGGATCTCGATGCCGGTTTCGCCGGCGTCGCGCGTGCTCATCGTGCTGCTGATCTGGATCGGTGCCTGGGCGGGCTGCACGGCGGCGACGATGCCGTAGGATTGCAGCTCCATCGCCAGCGACGCGGCGACGCGCCGGGCCATGGGCGGCGGCATGTTCCTGGGCGGTGCGATCGCGACCTCGATCTTGTCGCGCGGCAGCTGCCGGATGGGCGCCGCGGCATCGTTATGCTCGAACGGACGCGGCGGCGCGGCGCAGGCCGCCAGCGACAACAGGCAGAGGAGCGTCACAGCAAGGCGCATGTCGCGACGACCCCGAGCACGCAGCACACCATCAGGATGATCAGGTAAGGCATCAGCGTCGCAGGGCGATGGCCGACAGGCCGCGGCCATAGTCGCGCACGCCCTGCAACGTATTCCGGCGATAGCTGAAGAAGTCCTGGCTGGCCGCAAGCGTATCGTGCCCGGTGGCGGTCGCCGCCACGCCGGCAAGCCCGATGCGGTGGACGAGGTAGCCCGACAGGTCGAACAGGAAATGACCGGCGCGCGAGGCTTGGCGGAAGAAGGCGGCGTTCGCCGGATCCTGCGCCAGGAAGGGTGCCGGAAACTCGGGGCCGACCTCGTACGACCGGTGACCGATGCACGGACCGACGGCCGCCTGGAGGCGGTCGCGCCGGGAGCCCAGCCGCTCCATGGCGATGATCGTCGCATCGACCACGCCGGCGAGCGCACCGCGCCATCCGGCGTGGGCAGCGCCGATCACCCCGGCGGCCGGATCGGCGAGCAGCACTGGCGCGCAATCGGCGGCGAGCACGCCCAGCACGACGCCCGGCCGGTCGGTCACCAGCCCGTCAGCCTTGGGCGCGCCCGGCGAGGTCCAGCGGTCGTCGCCGACGGTCAGCACCTCGGTTGAATGGATCTGGTGCACGGTCAGCAGGTCGGGCTCGGCGCGATCGAAAGCGGCGGCGACGCGACGGCGATTCTCGCGCACATTGTCCGGCGGGTCGGCCGAGCCGTAGCCGCAATTGAGCGACGAATAGAGGCCGCTGCTGACGCCCCCGTGACGGGTAAAGAACCGGTGCTGCACGCCGTCGAGCTCGGCAAGCGAAGTCGCCTGGATCATTGGGCCTGGATCATGTCGTGCTCGGGAAGCTGTCCGAAAAGCCGGGTGGTTCGCTGCTTGGGGTGTTGCCCACGGCCAAAACGCGAAACAACGTGCCCATTTGATCCGGGTCGATCAAGCGCGCCAATGCCGCGTCGATGGATTGCCGCTGCGACAGGGTCGCGCGCGCCTTCAGCGCCTCTGCACGCTGGATGATTCCGACGCGCCGCAGGAAGTCGCCCTGGCCGGCGGGGCCGAAGGCCGGCATGCCGGTCGCGCGGGCGAGGCCGGTGAAATCGACGTGGGCGCTGAGATCGGTCTCGCCCGGCCGATCGAGGATGTCGCTGCCGCGGTGTTGGCGCACCGCCTGGAGCGAGAGGCCGCTCGTCGCGTCGAACCCGTAGTCGATGATCAGCGCCCAGCCGCCGTCGCGCCGCAGGCGTGCGCCGATCGCGGCGGCAAGCGCGAGGCCCGCTTCGCAGAGCTCGGCCTGGCGGCCGGGCACGGCCTCGGGCAGGGCGGCGGCAAAGGGCGTGCGACCGGGCGCCAGGGCGAGCCGCAGCGTCTCGCCGTCACCGGCCAGGCCGACCATCCGCTCGATCCAGCCCTGCGCGGTGCAAACGAACTGGCGGACCGGCAGGGCATCGAAAAACTCGTTGGCGATCAGCAGCAGCGGCCCGTCCGGCACGTCGTCGAGCCGGTCGTGCCAGGTCGGCGCGAGCCCGGCGAGCGCCGTGGCTTGGGCAGCACGCAGGCGCTCGCTGATCTCGACCAGATGCAGGTCGAGGGCGGCATGGAAGCCGGCGACGCCCCGGGTGGCCCGCAGCGCATCGGCCAGCAGAGTGCCGCGACCCGGTCCCAGTTCGACCAGGCGCACCGAAGAGGGACGGCCCATCGCCATCCAGCGCTCGGCCAGCCAGGCCCCCAAAAGCTCACCGAACATCTGGGAGATTTCCGGCGCCGTGGTGAAGTCGCCGGCGGCGCCGAGCGCCAGGGCCTTGCGGTAGTAGCCGAAGCGCGGGTGGCCCAGCGCCTCCGCCATGAAGTCGGCGACCGGGATCGGCCCCGTGAGCGCGATGCGGCGGGCGAGCAGGCGGCCGAGCGGGGTGGTCACGCGAGCGCGGGCCGCCGCTCGGCGCGTACGATCAGCCAGGCGCCGAACGCCACCATGGGCACCGACAGCAGCATGCCCATGGTGAGCGGCCCCCACAGGTAGCCGAGATGGGCATCGGGCTCGCGGAACACCTCGCCGACGATGCGCGCCACGCCGTAGCCCGCACAGAACACGCCGGTCAGCAGGCCGGGACGGCGGCGGCCGTCGGTCCAGCGCCACACTGCGGCCACCACGAGGAACAGCACCACGCCCTCGAAGAACGCCTGGTAGAGCTGGCTGGGATGGCGTGGCAGTGGGCCGCCGCGCGGAAAGATCATCGCCCACGCCACATCGCTGGTGCGGCCCCACAGTTCGCCATTGATGAAGTTGGCCAGCCGGCCGAAGAACAGGCCGATCGGCGTCACGATCGCCACCAGATCGGACAGCATGAAGGGGTCGACCTTGTTGCGGATGGCGAAGGCCAGGATGGCGGCGATGACCCCCAGCAGGCCGCCGTGGAACGACATCCCGCCCTCCCACAGGGTGAGGACGGCGAGCGGGTTGGCGAGGTAGAAGCCCGGCTTGTAGAACAGCACGTAGCCCAGCCGCCCGCCCAAGATCACGCCCAGGGCGGCCCATACCAGGAAGTCGTCGATCTTGACTGGCGACAGGAGCTTGGGCGTCTGCTCGCAGACGCGGCGCATGATCTGCCAGCCGATGACGAGGCCGGCGATGTAGGCCAGCGCGTACCAGCGGATGGCGAACGGCCCGATCTCGATCAGTACCGGGTCGATCTCAGGGTAGGGGAGCAGCAGGAGGGTGTTCATTGCCGGGCGTTATAGCCGGCCAATCGTGTCCGCAGAATGGTTGCGGCGCCGGGCTCATTATCCTCCCGGCGAAGCTGGGGAGGTGTCGCCGTCTTGCGGCGACGGAGGGGGCATGGCTGGGAGCGCGCCCCCCCCCAGGCGCGCAGCGTTCCCATCACACCTCCCAAGAGCCCCCACCGCTTGGCGCGCTCCCAGCGCATGCCCCCTCCGTCCGCGATTACGCAGCCACCTGCCCCCAGCAAAAGCTGGGGAGGAGAAGGCGTTGCGGCGCCGGCCTCGAGGGCCGGCGCCGCCGAAAACGATCCGAACTGTTCTTGTGTTTTTGTCGAGAGAGGGGGCGTCGGTCGTTCTCGTTTGGGGTTGACGATATTCCTCGTCGAGGAGTGGCGGGGCCCGTTCTGGTTCAGGCCTCCCCGACCGTCTCCAGGATCGATGCGGTGAGGGCATCGATGGGCGACTTGCCGGCCCACACGACGTACTGGAAGGCGGGGTAGAAGCGCTCGCTTTCGTTGATGGCGACCTCGACCAGATCGTTCAACTGCTCGGGCATCAGGCCGGAGGTGCCGCGCAACGGGATGGCGTGGCGAAACATCGGCAGGCCTTCCTCGCTCCACAGGTCGAAGTGGCCCAGCCACATCTTTTCGTTGATCAGGGCGAGCAGGACATGAATGTCGCGATGCCGCTCGCTCGGGATGCGCACGTCGTAGGCGCAGGTGAAATGTAAGGCCTCGACGTCCTCGCGCCAGCTGAAGAACATCCGGTAGTCGCACCAGCGGCCGGCGACCTCGACGGCGATTTCCTGCTCGGACGTACGGTCGAACGGCCAGTCGTTTTCCGAGACGATCTTTTCAATCATTTTCAAAGGGTTGAGATCGGCTTTTCGCCTAACTCGCTCCTGCCGCGATAACGCCATCGACCCCACTCCCCCAACTGTTCCGTCTTGCGGTGCCTGATGGACCTTTTCTTGCGACGGGTGGTCGACATATCGTTGGTGGAGACCAAGCCACCCACAAGAGGTAGCCTGCCACACGCTTGCAATTCGATGCAATCGAAAATTATGACTTGAATGGGGAAAAAGCAAGCGATTCCATAAATTTAATCCCCAGAGTTAACATAGATCTCCGCTTGTTCCGCAGTACGAATTGGCAAACTGTGCCTCAATTTTAGGCAATCCATGGGATGGGCTATCCGGCCTCATGCTGTCTTTCGAGGCTGTGAGGCCGCTGGCACGGCGCTTGCTTCCAATTGCTCCAAGACGCCGGGAAGCGTTTGGGAGGCCGCATGTCGATGTTCAAGGATCCGTTCGACCCCAGGTCGTTGCTGGGGCGGTGTTCATGCGGCGGAAGCCACAGGGCCGCCGACCACGACCGACTGACAATGGCGGCCGCGCCAGCAATGGCGGCCATGCCGGCAGCGGCGCCGGCTCCGGCCGGCGAGGAGGCGCGGTGGAACCGGGTCGTCGACGCCGCCGTGCTGCGCGCCACCTTTCCGGTCGATGACAACCGACGCCGGTTCCTCAAGACGGTGGGCGCGGCGACGGCGCTGGCGGCGATTTCGAGCGTGTTCCCGCTGGCGGCGGCGCGCGAGGCTTTTGCCCAGGGCGGCGCGCCGGAGAAGAAAGACCTCAAGGTCGGCTTCATCCCCATCACCTGCGCCACGCCGATCATCATGGCCCATCCGATGGGCTTCTATTCCAAGCAGGGGCTCAACGTCGAAGTGGTCAAGACGGCGGGCTGGGCGGTAATCCGCGACAAGTCGCTGGCGAGGGAATACGACGCCGCGCACATGCTCTCGCCGATGCCGCTTGCGATCTCGCTCGGCATCGGCTCGAACCCGGTGCCGTGGACCATGCCGGCGATCGAGAACATCAATGGCCAGGCGATCACCCTGGCCATCAAGCACAAGGACAAGCGCAATCCCAAGGACTGGAAAGGCTTCCGCTTCGCCGTGCCGTTCGACTACTCGATGCACAACTACCTGCTGCGCTACTACGTGGCCGAGCACGGGCTCGATCCGGACAAGGACATCTCGATCCGCTCGGTGCCGCCGCCCGAGATGGTGGCCAACCTCCGGGCCGACAACATCGACGGCTATCTCGGCCCCGACCCGTTCAACCAGCGCGCCGTCTATGACGGTATCGGCTTCATCCATCTCCTGACCAAGGAGATGTGGGACGGCCATCCGTGCTGCGCCTTCACTGTCAGCAAGGAATTCGCCAGCCAGAATCCCAACGCCTACCGCGCGCTCCTCAAGGCGATCATCGATGCCACCGCGTACGCCTCGAAGGCGGAAAACCGCAAGGAGATCGCCAAGGCGATCGCGCCGCAGAATTACCTGAACCAGCCCGAGACGGTGCTGGAGCAGATCCTGACCGGCACCTACGCCGACGGGCTGGGGGCTGTGAAGAAGGATCCCAAGCGCATCGACTTCGATCCCTTCCCGTGGAACCAGTTCGCCGTCTGGATCCTGAGCCAGATGAAGCGCTGGGGCCAGCTCAAGGCCGACATCGACTACGCCAAGGTCGCGTCCGAGGTGTACCTGGCGACCGACACGGCCGGGATGATGAAGGAGATGGGCCTCACCCCGCCCGATCCGTCGAAGAAGTCGATCGTGGTCATGGGCAAGGCCTTCGACCCGGCGAAGCCCGACGACTACGTCAAGAGCTTCGCGATCAGGCGGAGCTGACCGGGATGCCATCCATGGGCAAGTCGCTCGGCGTGCGGGCCGCCCTGCTGTCGCTCCTGATCTTCGCCGCCATCGTCGGCCTGTGGCAGATCGCGGTCCAGCCGGCCGGGGGCGGCGGCGGTGCCGCGGTCGACCCCGAGTACGCCAAGCTGGTCGGCGCCGCGGCGGCGACCGGCGCCAAGTCGGCAATGCCCTCGCCGGCCGACATCGGCGCCACCATCTGGAAGCACCTGGCCGATCCGTTTTACGTGCGCGGCTCGAACGACAAGGGCATCGGCGTCCAGCTCGCCTACTCGCTCGGGCGCGTGCTGCTGGGCTTCGGCCTTGCGGCCTTGCTCGCCGTGCCGCTCGGCTTCGTCATCGGCATGTCGCCGCTGGTCTATCGCGCGCTCGATCCGTTCATCCAGATCCTGAAGCCGGTGTCGCCGCTCGCCTGGATGCCGCTCGCCCTCTACACCATCAAGGACAGCGCCATCTCGTCGATCTTCGTGATCTTCATCTGCTCGGTCTGGCCGATGCTGATCAATACCGCCTTCGGCGTGGCGAGCGTGCGGCGCGAATGGCTGAACGTGGCGCGCACCCTCGAGGTCGGCCCGCTGCGCACGGCCTTCAGGGTCATCCTGCCGGCGGCGGCGCCCACCATCATGACCGGCATGCGCATCTCGGTGGGCATCGCCTGGCTGGTCATCGTGGCGGCCGAGATGCTGGTGGGCGGCACCGGCATCGGCTACTTCGTATGGAACGAGTGGAACAACCTCTCGATCGCCAACATCGTCACGGCGATCCTGCTGATCGGCCTGGTCGGCCTCTTGCTCGACCAGGCGCTGGCGCGCCTCACCCGGCTCGTCACCTATCCCGAGTAGGCCGCCATGGAACGTCCCCTGATCTCGATCGAAGGGCTGGCGCGGCGCTTCGGCGACAGCACGCAACCGGCGGTCTTCGAGGACATCTGGTTCGGCATCGAGCGCGGCGAGTTCGTCTGCCTGATCGGCCATTCGGGCTGCGGCAAGACGACGATCCTGAACGTGCTGGCCGGCCTCGACCAGCCGAGCGACGGCGCTGTCATCGTCGACAATCGCGAGATCGACGGGCCGAGCCTCGACCGCGCCGTGATCTTCCAGGGCCACGCCCTGCTGCCCTGGCTTACGGTCATGGGCAACATTGCCTTCGCCGTCTCCTCGCGCTGGCCGTCGTGGGACCGTGCACGGGTCCAGGAACACGCCCGCACGTTCATCGAGCTGGTCGGGCTGAAGGGGGCGGAGGCCAAGCGACCGGCCCAGCTTTCCGGCGGCATGAAGCAGCGTGTCGGCATCGCCCGTGCGCTCTCCATCCAGCCCAAGATGCTGCTGATGGACGAGCCGTTCAGCGCGCTGGACGCGCTGACCCGCGGCATGCTGCAGGACGAGGTGCTGCGCATCTGCGCCGACACCAGGCAGACCGTGTTCATGATCACCCACGATGTCGATGAAGCGATCCTGCTCGCCGACAGGATCGTGCTGATGACCAACGGGCCGGGGGCGAAGATCGCCGAGATCGTGCAGAACACCATGCCGCGCGACGAGCGCCATCGCAACGACCTGCACCGCCATCCGCAGTACTACGCCATCCGCAACCATCTGGTGGAGTTCCTGGTCAACCGCTCCAAGGCGTTCGACCGGGAGATCGCCGCGACCGCCTACGATCCGCGACGCGTGAAACTTGTGAAGCCGGGCCTCGCGGCGATCCATCCATCGGCCGAGATCGTGCCTCTGACAACCGGGAGAAGACACAATGAAGCGGGCTGACGTCACCGAGAAGATCCTGAGCGCCAAGCGCATGAAGGAGCTCAGCTGGGACGAGATCGCCAGGAAGATCGGCGGCGCCTCGAAGATCATCGTCACCGCTGCCTGCATGGGCCAGATGAAGATGACCAGGGAGCAGGCGACCAAGGCCGCCAGGCTGTTCGGGCTCAGCAAGGAAGAGACGCTGCTCCTGCAGGAGGTGCCCTATCGCGGCTCGCTGCCCCAGGTCCCCCCGACCGACCCGCTGATCTACCGCTTCTACGAGCTGGTGCTGGTCTACGGCACGACCTGGAAGGAACTGATCCAGGAGGAGTTCGGCGACGGCATCATGAGCGCCATCGATTTCGACATGACCCTGGAGCGCCTGCCCGACCAGAAGGGCGACCGGGTCAAGATCGGCATGACGGGCAAGTTCCTGGGGTACAAGACGTACTGAGCCCCGCGTTCGCGCTTCACCGACATCCAGGCGGCGGTTGGGCATTGGCATATTCCTAATTCTCCGACATCCGAGCGGTGCCGTCGAGGGACCTCATCTTGCGGCGGTCGAGGCGCCCCTCTCGCCGTTGGGAGCATCGGGTTCCTCACCTCCGCCCGAGCAGGTCGCGGGCACGGTGAGCTTGAGCTACGCAGCGTGCTTCCCGCCGCCAACGGGTGAACGCTACACCATCCATCGCGAGGTCGGGCGGACCGGCGCTGCTCGCGCCGCGATGGTCGACTTCATCGACGACCGCCGCCAGCACCGACGGGTCCGGCTGCTTCGCGTCAGATCCGGAGCGGCTTGGCTCGACGGCAATCCAGGGCGGTCGCCTCCATGGAGAACACATCGCCTTGCCGCGAGATGGGGAACGCCCTTTCGAGGCCGCTGTCGAGAGTGACGGTCACAAGGCTTTCTCCGATCACGAATGCTACTTCTTCTGGATCTTCGTCACCGTGATCGCGCCGTTGACGCGGTCGGCTTCGAACCTGACGTTGTCGCCGGTCTTGACGGCCTTGAGCATCGCCGGGTCGGCGACCCGGAAGACCATGGTCATGCTGTCCATGTCGAGATTCTTGATCGGTCCGTGCTTCAAGGTGATCTTGCCTGCCGCCTCGTCGATCTTCACGACCTGGCCGTCGGCCGGGGACGGCGCGGCCTGGGCGAAAACGACCGACCAGGAACCGAGCGTGACGGCGACGGCGGCCACAAGGGCCGGGATGAGCTTGCGCATGCTGACCTCCATCGTGTGGCGCACTACTTCACGATCACGGTGCCGAACATCCCGGACTCGCGGTGGCCCGGGATCAGGCAGGAGAAGTCGAACTCGCCGACCTTGGTGAAGCGCCAAAGGATCTCGCCGGTCTTCTTCGGGCCGAGGCGCTTGGCATTGGGGTCGTCGTGCTCCATGTCCGGATTCTTCCTCATTTCCTCGGCGTGCTTGAGGTTCTCCGCCAGGGTCGCCAGCACGATCTCGTGGTCGATCTGCCCGTTGTTGCGCAGCATGAATCGGACCTGCTCGCCCTTGCGAACATCGATCCTGTTCGGGATGAATTCCATCTTGCCGTCACCCGTCTCGCGCATGACGATCTGAACGATGCGCGCCGGCTTTTTCGGGTCGCCCGGCATTCCATACGCGACCTCGGTCGCATGGCTGTGGCTGTGGCCTGCATCGGCGAGGGCGAAGCCCGACGCCGTGAGGGTGGCGAGGACGGATACGACGACTGCGACTGATCGCATTAAGCTGCTCCCGTTGGCTGTTGGGGGTGACAGTCGATTGACGACGATAAAGCGCGAGATCTCCGCTTCGTTGCGACTTCGTTGCGGGGACCGCCGATCATGCGACGTTCGCGGCGGTCAGTGGCTGCCATGACCACCGCGCGGCTTGACGACCTGCATGGAGCGGCGTCCCTGCGGCACCGGCTTGGGCGGGGAGGCGCGCGTCGCCGCGGGGGCCGGCCCCTTGATCTCGTAGGCCACCGTGCCGGCCGGATGCTGGTACCAGCCGGGGTCCTTGTAGTCGCCGGCGGCCAGCCCTTCACGGACCTTCACCACCGTGAACATGCCGCCCATCTCGACCGGGCCGAACTGGGCGAACCCGGTCATCATCGGCAACGTGTTGTTGGGCAGGGGCATCTCCATGTCGCCCATGTCGGCCATGCCGGCGCTGCCCATCGCCATGTATTCCGGCACCAGCCGCTTCATCTGCCTGGCGAAGTCCTTCTTGTTCACGCCGATGAATGTCCGGATGTCGTGACCCATCGCGTTCATGGTGTGGTGCGACTTGTGGCAGTGGAGCGCCCAGTCGCCCGGATAGATCGCATCGAACTCGTAGGCGCGCATGGCGCCGACCGGGATGTCGATCGTCACCTCCGGCCAGCGCGCTTCCGGGCGCACCCAGCCGCCGTCCGTGCACGTCACCTCGAAATCGTAGCCGTGCATGTGGATCGGATGGTTGGTCATCGTGAGATTGCCGACGCGCACGCGCACGCGGTCGCCCTTGGCCACGACCAGGTGGTCGATGCCCGGAAACACCCGGCTGTTGAACGTCCACATGTTGAAGTTCAGCATCTCGGCGACCTTCGGCACGTAGTTGCCGGGGTCGATGTCGTAGGCGGCGAGCAGGAACACGAAGTCGCGGTCGACGCGATGCAGCTTCGGGTCGCGCGGATGGACGACGAAGAAGCCCATCATGCCCATCGCCATCTGGACCATCTCGTCGGCGTGCGGGTGGTACATGAAGGTACCGCTCTTCTTGAGCTCGAACTCGTAGACGAAGGTCTTGCCCGGCTTGATGTGCGGCTGGGTGAGGCCGCCCACCCCGTCCATGCCGTTGGGCAGCAGCATGCCGTGCCAGTGGATCGTCGTGTGCTCGGGCAGGTGGTTGGTGACGAAGATGCGCACCTTGTCGCCTTCGACCGCCTCGATGGTGGGACCGGGGCTCTGGCCGTTGTAGCCCCACAGCCGGGCCACCATGCCGGGGGCCATCTCGCGCTCGACCGGTTCGGCCACCAGGTGGAACTCCTTCCAGTCGCCGTTCTGGCGCCACGGCAGGGTCCAGCCGTTGAGCGTCACCACCGGCTGGTAGTCCGGCCCGCTCGTCGGGTAGAGCGGCGGCTGCATGGTGTTGCGGGTCATCGTCGGCGCTTCGGGAATGGACTGCGCCTGGACGCGGCCGCTGACCGCGGTGGCGCCCAGCAGTGCAAGTCCCGAAGCTCCCACGAGGTTGCGTCTCGAGAGATTCATGTCGATCTCCGTTGGTCAGAGGCCCAGGGGAATGGTTTCGGGTGGCGGCGTCGTGTTGATGACGCCGGAGGGCGGCACGGTGCCGCCGACGATCAGCGCTGCCTGCAGGTCGGCGACGGCGAGATGGTAGTCGCGCAGCGCATCGAGCGAGGCGATGGCCGAATTGATGCGTTCACGCTCCTCGGCCAGGAGCTCGAACACGTCGACCAGCATGCCATTGTAGCGCAGCAGGAGCTCCTCCGAAATCTGTCGGCGCAACGGCAGGATGCGGGTCTCGTAGAAGCGCGCGATGTCGTAGCTGGCGCGGTAGGCCATGTAGGCCGCGCGGGCCTCCGACCTGGCGTTTATCGATCGCTCGGCGAGGCGATTGACGGCGCGCATGTAGATTTCGCGAGCCGTCGTCACGCGCGCCTCGCCGGTGTCGAAGATCGGGATCACGATTCCGAGTTCCAGGCCATAGCGGTTCTTCGAGGTCTGCTCGCCGGCATCGTTGTTCTCGAGCTCGTTGCGAAAGCCGCCGCCGAGCTCGAGGAACGACATGTATCGGGTCGCGTCGACGAACTTGGCCGACTTGGCCAGGGTCACGATCTCGTAGCGCAGCACGATCAGGTCGACGCGGCGGCGCATGGCCTCCACTTCGACGTCCGCGACGGGCTCCGCCGCCTTCGGCAGGGCGGGCAACCGGGCCGGCAAAGTGTAGTCGAGATCGGTTCCCCACAGGCCGAGGAGCCGATTGAGCGCTTCCCGTTCCTTGGCGACGGCGAGCCGCGCCTGGGCGACCTGGGCGCTGAGCTCGGCGTAGAAGACCGCGACGCGCCCCTGGTCGAGCTTGTTGGCGCCGCCGGTCTCCCCCAGTTGCTTCATCATGCGGGCGGAGGCGTCGGCGGCCTCGCGCGACTGCTCGAGCAGGGCGAGCCTCTGACGGGCGGCGACGGCGCGAATGTAGGCTCGGCGTGCATCGACGGAGAGGCTGAGGGTCGTCGCGATGGCGCGATAGCGCGCCTCCTCGAACTCCCTCCTGGCGATCTCGGTCCGGGCGGGCAGCGTGGCGGCCGCCAGAAGGTTGCCGACCAGCTGGAAACCGATCTCGACGAAGCCGCCGGTGCCGAACAACCGCGAAACGGTCAGCGCCGGATTGGGTGGCAGGCTCGTCTGCACGTACTCGGCTTCGGAGAGGCCGAGATCGTTGTAGGCCGCCTGCAGGCCGCGATTGTTCAGCAGGGCGACCTGGACGGCCGTGTCCTCGCTCAACGGCCCGGCGAGCAACGCTTGCATGCGCTCGCGCGCCCGACGGTTGTCCTCGGCGGACGTGAGCTTCGCGACATCCTTGCCGATCTCCTTTCGCACCCCGTCGGCGACGGGAGCCATCCCGCCGTCGCCGGTGAACTTCGCGCAGCCGGCAGCCAGCAGTCCCAAGGCCGCTGCATGGGCCATCCTGGAAGCAACGGTCATTGGCGACTGCCGCTCGGCGCGACGCTGTCGTTGAGCTCGCGCCACGGCTTGAGCTCCACCGGCCCGTAGGCGACGGTGCCGGCCATGACCGGCTGGTAGGGGGCGGCGACCACCGCCGCGTCCGGGCTGGTGGCGTCGGCCGGGGACAATTCCGGCAATGGCGAGGAGCTGCACGCGGCGACGGTAAGCGCCAGCGCTCCCAGTATCAGGACTCTCATCTGCAACGACCCGAAAAGAAATTGACCAACGTCGTGCCTTCCGACGCCTGCCGCGGCGGAGGGTTCAGGCTGGTTCGCGCAGGCCGGGTGCCGGGACGTGGGACGACCTCGACCGCCCACGATCGGACACGCGCCGTCGGCGCGAGCCTCGGTCAGCCCAGTCTGGGGGGTCTTTCCGCGCGGTCGCTCGACCGTCCTTCGAGCATGTCGGCAATGCTGGCGATGCGCACTCCAGGCAAGTCACCCGCGCCCGCCACATCGACCGTCGGCGTGGCGAGGGCAGCGTGGCAGGCGATGGTGCAACAGCCGCTTGCCGCCATGTGCCCCGAAGGGTCCACGGGGCAGTTCGCGGGGTGCGGTTGCTCGCCATCGGTCACGGCGAGATCCGGGCACGGGGCCGTCGTCGCCTCGCCGGCTTGATGCCCGGCATGCGCCAACGCGTCGTCCGCCGGCTGATGGGAATGACCGGCAGCGCCGCCGTGCGCCAGCGCGGAGCCGACCGCCATTACGAGGCCGACCGTGGCAAGCACAATCGCTCGCACCAGCAGCTTGAGGGGGTTGCTCCCGCGCATGGCGACGAAAATGGCCACCGCTCCCGGGGTTGTCAACGCAGCGCCAAAGAAAGTGAAGATTGGCTCACGCTCCGTGTCGGCGACGCAGGCGCGCGCCATGTTGCTCCAAGGACTTCAACACCGGCCAACGATCGTCCGGGCTCGGCGTATTCGTGGCGTGACGGTGGCGCAATCGTTCATCCAGCGTTGTTGGCTGTTGCGCGAGACCGCGCTTGAGATCGTCGTGGTCGAACGCGCTCGCCATGCGGGCGATTTCGCTGGATCGGGCGCCAACCTCGCCTGCGACCTGCCGCCAGGTCGAGGTGGCCGCCGCGACTTCCTTGATGATGCCGCGCGCCGCCGCGAGGCTGAGACCGGAGTATTCCGAGGCCGCCTCCAGAAGGTCGATCGAGCAGGTACCCTCGTCGAGATCGATGTTGGTCGTCAGCGCACGGGCCTTGAGATCGGTCGGAACCGGGTTGAGGTCATAGGCCGGCGATAGCGATCAGCCGGCCTTGCCGAGCCAGGGAAAGCCGTGGTTGCGGAGGTGATCGTCGACGTTGGAGATCAGCACATTGAAGGCGACACGACGACAGAGTGCCTGTGCATCGGCCTTTGCCCGCGCGCCGTGCTGCGTGAGCGCATCGACGATTTCAGGATAGCTGCCGCGTTCGCCGTCCGTCATCCAGTCATCGCCATCGCGGACAGGAATGGGATGCGAAAGGTGCCCATCCGGTCGAAGCGTCGCGACAGCAGCACGGGCTTTCCGGCAACTTGCAGCAGTTCGTGGGAGGGCGTGGCAATGCCGGCCCTTTCGGCGAGGCGGAAGGCGATCTCCTCCCATGTCTCGATGCTGTAGTCATCGATCTCCTTCGGAAACTTCAGGATGGAGAGCCGGCCGTGCTGGTCGATGACGGACGCCTTGGGGCGCGCACCGCCCAGCGACGTTCCGGGCGCAAAGATTAGCTGGATGTCCTCGTCGGTCTCTTCGTCGCGAAAGATGCGTTCGGTGACCTGGAGGAGGCGGCCCGGGTGGATCAGAGCGGGCACGCCCGTGCGACTTGGTGCTTGGAACACCCGCTCTCCTGTTCGACGAAAGCGCAGGGCACCAAGCCGGGGGCTCATCGGCGACGCCCAGAAGATAGTCGCTCTCGATCGAGGAGGGTCGTCCGGCCCATCTCCTTTACAGTTTGTTGACGGCGCGAGCATCTTTGGTAGATTGTCAACAATCGACGACGGCGCCAACGCCGAGGGCATTTGTTGTCACTGCCTGACCTCTCGCCAGCCGATGTCATCTCGCCGCTGGACCCCGTTCCGCGGAGCACGCTGCGTGCGCATGTCGCCGAGCGGCTGCGGGCGGCGATCCTGGCGGGTGACATCGTGCCCGGCGCGCCGCTGGTGGAGACGGCGCTGTCGCAGCGCTTCGACGTCAGTCGCGGACCGCTGCGCGAGGCGCTGCGGCAGCTGGTCGAGGAGGGACTGCTGGTCACGGTGCCCTACACCGGCACGCATGTGGCCTCGCTGTCGGTCGAGGACGTGCGCGAGATCTATTCGCTGCGCACCGCCTTGGAAATCTTCGCCTTCGAGCAGGTGTGGGAGCGGCGGGACGATCGCTTCCGGCGCGAGCTTGAGCGTCGCAACGCGGCCCTGCTTGCCACCATCGACGCCGGCGACGATCGCGCCAGCATCGCCAGCGAGCTCGAGCTGCATGGCCTGGTCTACGAGACGAGCGGCCACAAGTTGCTGCAGCGCGCCTGGCACGGCCTGCGCGGCCGCTTGCAGCTCTACTGGGCGGCCCATCATCGCGCGCACGGCCGGCGCGGTCCGCGGCGCGACAGCCACGACAGCTACATCGCGGCCGCGCTGGGCGACGATCTCGCGGCGATGCGGCTCGAGATTGCCGATCACATGCGGCGCGGCGCCGAGACCACCGAGCGTTTCCTGCGCTCGTTGCCGACGAATACGGGGCCGACGAATACGGGGAAGTCGAAGAGGGGAGTCGTCACATGACCATCAGTCGCCGTTCATTGATCGCCGTCGCGGCCGCCGGAAGCGGCCTGCTCGCCCTGCCGCTCGTCGCGCGCGCCGACGGGACGCTGGACGAGGTGAAGAAACGCGGCACCCTGCGTGTCGGCGTGACCCAGGCGCCGCCCTGGTACTCCAAGGACCCCAAGACCGGCCAATGGTCGTCCGGGCTTGGCGTGTTCATGGGCAAGGCGATGGCGCAATCGCTCGGCGTCAAGTTCGAGCCGGTGGAGGTCTCCTGGGGCAATGCGATCGCGGCGCTGCAAGGCAACAAGATCGATCTGATGTTCGTGCTCGACGCCACGGCGGAGCGCAAGCAGGCCGTCGACTTTCCCGCGACCGCGCTGCTCTGGTACTCGCTCGCGGTCCTGGCGCGCGACGACCTGCCGGTGAAGACCTGGGAGGATCTCAACAAGCCGGGCGTACGCCTGTCCTGCGCCCAGGCGACGACCGTGGACTCGTTCCTCACCAAGCATACGCCGAAGGCCGACATCCAGCGCTTCCCCGGCAACGTCGAGGCGATCGCGGCCTTCCAGTCGGGCCGGGTCGATGCGGTCGGCATGTTCCATCCGCCCCTGCTCGCGGCCCGGCAGAAGCTCGGCAAGGGCAAGCTCGTGGTGCCGACGCCGGCCGAGTCGGTGCCCTCGAGCGTCGCCGCGCGCAAGGGCGACACGGCCTTCGTGGCCTGGATCGACAAGGCGGTCGGCGAGTACTACCGCAGCGGCCAGACGCAGAAATGGTACGAGCAGTCGCTCGCCGATTTCGGTCTCGACCCCAAGACGGTGCCGCCGATCATCAAGGAGATGATCACCTGACTGTCGCCGCGGCAGCCGATGTACCAGTGGGACTTCACGCCGGTCTTCGCCAACGCCGGCCTGTTGGCGGAAGGCCTGGTCAACACGCTCAGGGTGACGGCCGTCTCGCTGGCGTGCGGTCTGGTGCTCGGCCTCGTCCTGGCGTTGCTGCGGCTCTCGCCACGGCGCTGGCTTTCATGGCCGGCCGGCCTTGTCATCGAGATCTTCCGCACGACGCCGCCGCTGGTCCAGCTCTTCTGGTTCTTCTTCGCGCTGCCGCTGATCCTGGGCATCGAGATGACGCCGTTCGCCGCCGCCGTCGTCACCTTCTCGATCCAGTCGGCGGCATTCTTCGCCGAGGTCTTCCGCGCCGGCATCCAGTCGATCGAGCGCGGCCAGTGGGAGGGCGCGCTGGCGATCGGCATGTCGCGGCGCCAGGCGCTCAACAGGATCGTCCTGCCCCAGGCGGTGACGCGCATGATCCCGGCTTTCCTGGAGCGCTCGATCGAGCTGATGAAGACCACGACCCTGGTCGCCACCATCGCCTATGCCGATCTCCTCTATGAGGCCAACGCGATCGCCCAGAAGACCTATCGTCCACTCGAGACCTTCACCACCGCGGCGCTCATCTATTTCGTCGTGATCTTCGGCTTCAGCCTGCTGGCGCGACGGCTCGAGCGGCGGCTCGCCGTGAGCGGCGAGTCGACGGTGCATTGAGCCGGCGCATGGCACAGACCTGGGACTTCGCCTCGATCTTCGCCAATTCGGATGCGCTGATCGCCGGCGCCATCGGCACGGTGCGGCTCTTCGCGATCTGCCTGGTGCTCGGGTTGGGACTGGGCCTGGTGGTCGGCCTCGGGCGCTATGCCCATACGAAGTGGTTCAACCTGCCGGTTGCGGCGTTCGTCGAGTTCTTCCGCAACACGCCCGTTCTGGTGCAGATGCTGTGGTTCTATTTCGCGCTGCCCATCGTGGCGCCGTTCGAGATCAGCTCGCTGGCAGCGGCGTCACTCGGCATCTCGCTCAATACCGCGGCCTTCTCCGCAGACATTTATCGCGGCGGCATCCAGTCGATCGAGCGCGGTCAATGGGACGGCGCCCGGGCGATCGGCATGCGGTGGAGCCAGGTGATGCGCAGGGTCATCCTGCCCCAGGCGCTGAAGCGCATGACGCCCGCGCTCACCAACCGCGCGATCGAGGTGTTCAAGATGACCACGCTGGCCTCGGCGGTGGCCTATGTCGAGCTGCTGCAGCAGGGCAAGCTGATTGCCTCGCTGAATTTCAATCCGATCGAGGCCTATACGACCATCGCCGTTATCTTCTTCGTCATCCTGTGGCCGCTCGTCCAGCTCACCTACCTGCTGGAGCGACGGCTCCGGAGGAACGAATGACGATCCTGCGGGTTCGCGGCCTCGCCAAGCGCTTCGGCGACAACGAGGTCCTGGGCGACATCGATCTCGACGTCGAGCGGGGCGAGCGCATCGCCATTCTCGGCGCATCGGGTTCGGGCAAGAGCACCCTGCTGCGCTGCCTCAACTTCATGGAGCTGCCGACGGCGGGTCGCATCGAGCTCGACGGGCGAATGATCGGCAGCGAACGCGGCCGGTCGGTCGTCTATCGCGAGGACGAGCTTACCGCCGTGCGCCAGCGCGTCGGCATGGTGTTCCAGCTGTTCAATCTCTTCCCGCACATGACGGCGATCGGCAACGTGATGGAGGGGCTGCTTACCGTGCGGCGCCAGCCGAAGGCCGAGGCGCGGGCGCGCGCCGAGAAGGAGCTGGCGCGCGTCGGCCTCGTCGACAAGGCCGAGACCTGGCCCGCCCATCTGTCGGGTGGCCAGAAGCAGCGCGTCGCCATTGCCCGTGCGCTCGCCATGGATCCCGAGCTGCTGCTGTTCGACGAGCCGACCTCGGCGCTCGATCCCGGGCTGGTGAGCGAGGTGCTGGGCGTGATCCTGGCGCTGGCCGAGGAAGGCCGCACCATGCTGCTGGTCACGCACGAGGTGGGCTTTGCCTACCACATGGCGACGCGGGTGATCTTCCTGGCCGACGGGGCGATCCACGAGCAGGGCACGCCCGACGCGGTCCTCAAGAACCCGCAGAGGGAGCGCACGCGCGCCTTTCTCGCCAGTCACCGCCAATTCAGCTTCTAGGAGCAAGCAGGACCGTGAAGGAAGCAACGAGCGCCCCAGGCGCACAGGGATACGGCGCGCGGGGATACAGCGCACAGGGATACAAGGCCGATTCGCGCAACGACACGGTCCTGGTCTACGTCAACGGTGCGTTCGTGCCGCGCAATGAAGCGCGCGTGTCGATCTTCGATGCCGGCTTCGTGCTGGGCGACGGTGTGTGGGAAGGGCTGCGGCTGGTCAAAGGCAAGTTGATCAGTCTCGAGGCCCATCTCGACCGCCTGTTCGAGGGCGCCCGCGCGATCGATCTCGATATCGGCCTCGATCGCGCCGGCGTCGTGAAGGCGGTGCAGGATACGCTCGACGCCAACGGCATGACGGATGGCGCGCATATCAGGATGATGATCACCCGCGGCATCAAGAGCACGCCCAACCAGGATCCGCGCTTCATCGTCTCCGGTCCGACGATCGTGGTCGTGGCCGAGTACAAGTCACCGCTGCCGGAGGCCAAGGCCAGGGGCTATTCACTGTTCACGTCGACCTTCCGCACCAGCAACCCCGACACGTTCGACATGCGGCTCAACTCGCACAGCCGGCTCAACCTCATCCAGGCGCTGATCCAGGCGATCAAGGCGGGCGCCGACGAAGCCCTGATGCTCGACCCGCGCGGCTTCGTGGCCTCGTGCAACTCGACCAACTTCTTCATCGTGCGCAAGGGCGAGCTGTGGACCTCGACCAGCCTCTACAGCTTCAAGGGCATCACCCAGGGCAACGTGATCGCGGCGTGGCGGGCCGCCGGCGGCGTCGCCAGCGAGTGCGACTTCACCCTCGCGCAGGTCTATTCGGCCGACGAGGCGTTCGTCACCGGCACCCTGGGCGGCGTGACGCCGGTGACTCGCGTCGACGGTCGCCCGATTGCCGACGGCAAGCCGGGCCCGGTGACGGCCCGGGCAAGCAGGCTCTATCTCGAGTCGGTCGGCGCGGCGTGACGGCCCGTCTGCTCAAAGCCCTCCTATGAAATTCGGGGCGGTACCGCCCCGAATATTTCAGCATCGTGCTGCGCGCCGGGCGTGCTGGGTGTTTCTCCCGTAATCGCAGGGCATTCGCATATGAAAAAGCGCCGTCATCCCGAGCGGAGCCGCCCGAAGGGCGACATAGTCGAGGGACCTTTCTCGCTGGTGCTGCAATAAGAGAGGTCCCTCGACTACACCTCGCTTCGCTCGGCTCCGCTCGGGATGACGGCGCTTTTTCATATGCGAATGTCCTGCGACTACGGGGGAGGCATTGTAGACGTCTCCACTCCGCTCACACCCGATCCGGATTGTAGGCCCGTATGGGGCGATGGGTCTTGTAGGCGGACTTCTGATCGGCCCACATGACGCCGGTGGCGCCGCCGCCGTTGACGACAATGGCTTGGCCGGTGACGAAGCTGGAGCGGTCGCTCGCCAGGAAGAGCGCCATTTGCGCAATGTCGTCTGGCCGACCGGCGCGAGGGATCGGTTGGAGGCCGGCGTAGTCCGAGATGCGCTCCTCGATGAGCGAATCCGGCTTGCCCACGGTGTTCGCCGAGAGTGGCGTCGCGATTGCGCCCGGACAGATGCAGTTGACGCGAATCGAGGCCTCTCAGAGCGGCATCGCCGCCGCCTTGGTCATGTGGATCACCGCCGCCTTGGCGGCGGAACAGACGATCGGGCCTCGGCCGGCGATCACCCCGGCGATCGAGCCGGTGTTGATGACGCCGACCTTGCCTGCCAGTTCCGCCATATTTGCCCTCCCTCCGTCGGGCATTCGGCGCGCGCAGGGGCGTGCTCCCGTTGGAGCCGCTACGCCAACCGATAGGGCGTCATCGATGTCTGCGCCGCCTCGCGCCTGTCGTGCCAGCGTTTGCCGCCGCCGTAGTAGGCGAGGCTGCCCGGCTTCGCCTTGCCGTCACCGTTGTAGTAGGAGAGGCAGTCCCGCAACGGTGCCGACAGCAAATCCATTTCGGCACAGTGCTGGGTGTACTCCTCTTCCGCCTCCTGGGTCACGTCGATGGTTGCCGCGCCGCGCGCCCTGACCGTCTCCAGAGCCCAGACGATGTAGTGGGCGTGCATTTCGGCGACGCGGGTGAAATTGAACTGGCCACCGCCGCCCTGCGGGCCGTTCATGATGAGGAGATTGGGGAAACCGGCCGAATGCATGCCGAGGAAGGTCTTCGTTCCTTCCGCCTCCCACTTCTCCTTCAGCGTCCGCCCTCCCAGCCCGCGAATCATGTTGAAGGAGCCGGTGCCCATCCATTCGAACCCGGTCGCGTAGATCAGCACATCGAGCGGATACTCCACGCCGCCATGAACGACGCCTCGTTGGTTGATTAGTTTCACGCCGGTAGGCGCCGTGTCGACGAGGTGGACGTGGTCCAGGTTGAAGGCGGACAGGTATTCGTCGTGGAAGGTCGGCCGCTTGCAGCCATATGGATAGTAAGGCTTCAACGCCGCCGCCGTTTTCGCGTCCTTCACAACGGCATCCACCCGGCCGCGTATCTGCTCCATGATGCGGAAGTTCGTGTTGAGCTGAGCCCGGATCATCTCCTCGGGCGAAAGCTCACGCTCGTGCTTCTTGGCGCGCTTGTACTCCACGATCTTGCCCGACAGGAAGTCGTCGTTGCCCTGCAGCGCGGTGCGTCCGGCGGAGATGAGGGCCAGGCGTTCGCGCCGTTTGACCGCCCAGTCCTTCTCGTGCGGCCAGGTTGCGTACTCCTCCTCGGTCGTGGCGCGCTGGTCGCGCACATCGATGGACGAGGGCGTCCGCTGGAAGACGTGGAGCGATTTTACCACCTTGGCGATCTCGGGCACGACCTGCACGGCCGTGGCACCGGTGCCGATGATCCCGACCCTTTTTCCCTGCAGTTCGATGTTGTAGTTCCAGCGCGAGGTGTGGAAGGCCTCGCCCCTGAACGTCTCCATCCCCTCGATCCTGGCGAGGCGCGGCGTCGTCAGGATGCCGTTGGCCAGCACGACGAAGCAGGCGCGCATGGCATCGCCCCGGTCGGTTTTGACGATCCAGCGCCTGGCCTTGTCGTCCCACACCGTTTCCTCGACCGTGGTGTGAAACAGGCAGCGGTCGTAGAAGCCGAACCGCTCGGCCATGAGCTGGCAGTATTCCAGGATCTCGAAACCCGAGGCGAACTTCATCGACGGGATGTGGCCCATCTCCTCGAGCAGCGGCAGGTAGCTGTAGCTCTCGACGTCGCAGGCGATGCCGGGATAGCGGTTCCAGTACCAGGTGCCGCCGACATCGCCGCCCTTCTCGCAGAAGCGCACGTCGGTGAAGCCGGCCTTCATCAGCCGGTACCACAGGAGGAGGGCGCCGAAGCCTGCCCCGATCACCAGGATCTCGCAGTCGTCGTCGAGGGCGTCGCGCGGCACCGGCGCATCGGAATAGACATCCTCCAGATACCTGGCGAATTCGCCTTCGAGGCGGATGTAGTCGGCGGCGCCTGAGCGGGCTTCCTTGAATTTCCGGTACCTCGCCTGTTCCTCGGCGTCGAATACCGCGCCGGGCGGCGGCGGCGGCAGGGTCTTGAGGGCCGCGTCCTCGACGATCGAGTAACCCTTTCCGGCGATCCTGTCGGTCGCCTTGGCGGCGCGGGTGGCGAACAGCTTGCGGCCGGTCTCGGAGTCTATGCGCACGGCCTGGCTCATGTGTGCAACTCCGTGCTCGGCTTGTCTGCCAGAATCGAGGTACCGGAGTAATGACCGCACGACGACAGTCGATGAGTCGCGAGCCGGATGTCGGCGAGGCCAGACGCCTCGGTATGCCCGATCTGCTCGAGCTCGGGCGCACGGCCCCGTGCTTCGGCGAGCGCCCGCGGTCGCGACAGGAGATACATCGAGTCAACCTCCATGCTGGTGCTCCGTCAGTGTCGTATCTCACTCTAGGAGACGACGCGCGGTCGGGTAAGATGAGAATCGGCACCCAGCTTCCGCCACATGAAAGCCAATGGCCGGCATGTCGGAGCGCAATGGATCGCCGCGCTGCACGATGACGGGGCGCGTCCATGCCGCTCGATTGCAGCACCGCCGCAGCATGTTCGCACCGCCTCGGCATCGACGGTTCGCGGATCACGGTGGTAGAGTCGGGACGCCGTCCGTGCGCTTCCGCCTCCCGAAACGAACGCACCCGGAAGGCCGTTGTCACCAGCCGGTTTGTCGATGTGGCCCCGGTAGTCGTCGGCTGCCGCGAGGCGACCATGTAGAAGCAGCGGACATGCTGCGGCCTCGATCCGGTCAGACCCGCGCGGAGGGATTTCCACGCCGCCAGGCCTTTCGTCCAATGGCCGGCGGCGGCGGCGATCTCGGCACATCCGCCGCGTAGGTTGCATGGGCGCTGCTTCGCTTGCCGTTCCAAATGAAGTGCTGGGTCGACGCGGGAGCCAGCTGGTAGAGCGACGGGGACGGGCAGCGGTCGTCGTTGGCCAGTCGCTGCGATTGCCCGATCGACAGGAAGTTGGTCTTGTGCAGCCCCGCGATGCCCGCCAGGGCGATGGGCGCGCCATTGTGGGGCGCGCCGAGGGTTACGAGGCTCGCCACCTTCGCCAGCCCGTCACCAGGCCGCGGTTGCCGGCGGCGGCGTCGATCCAGGTCGCGCCGATGTCGGAATTCAACAGGTTGGTGCGCATGTCCTGGCCGAACTTGCGCAGCTCGCCGGCCGTGAAGCGCTGCTTGCCGTTCATCATCTCGATGATCTGTGCCCGGAAGGCAAGGAGTTGCGGGGTTGCCTCGGGCGAGATCGCGGCGACGCCCATGCTTCCTTTCGAGATCGCGACCGACACTGAAGGGCCTTCCGCACCGGCCGACGACAGAATGAGCTGGATTTCCGGCATTCGCCACCCCGTCCGACGAAAGCCCGTCTACAGCACAGCCTTGCGTTGAAGGCGCCGGACAAATTCGCCCGGAGGCGAGCACGGGTCTGCCCGGGAGTGTTGCACGATGGCGCGCTTCACGGCTTGCCGGAAGCGTCCTTTAACTCTTGGCGCCGGGGCGTTTGCGATCGGCGGCGCCGTCCTGCGGCGTGCGGCGAAACATCAACTGGTCCGCCGGTGCTGTCTCTCGGGTCTTCGGGGCACGGCTGTCGGAGCGGTAGAGGAAGAAGGCATAGGCTGCGGCGCCGGCCAGCGCGGCAAAGACCAAGACTTCGTAGACAGACATGACGCTCCACCTTCACCTGGGCTGCCCGGTTCGCCAGATGTTGCCGCGCCGGCGCACCGGCCGGCTCGCTGTCTGCCGGCCGCTGCCATCAGTGCCAGACGCGCCGCGCTGTTTCCAGAATAACCTCGAGCTTGCGCCATTGCTGGTCGTGGCTGAGGTCGTTGCCGGACATGCCCGAGGCGAAGCCGCATTGCGGACTGATGGCGAGCTGCGCGATGTCGATGAAGCGGCTCGCCTCCTCGATGCGGCGCTGCAGGGCGTCGACCGTCTCGACAGTGCCGGTCTTGGTCGTGACCAGCCCAAGTACGACGATTGGGGCGCTACCAACCGGGCCCCTGGGCACGAAGCGCAGCGGCTCGAAGCCGCCGGCGCGGGCGGTGTCGTACTCCAGCAGCAGGCGATCGAAGCGCAGGGTGGCGAACAGCTCCTCGGCGATGCCGTCATAGGTGCCTTCGCGATGCCACATGCTGGCGCGGTTGCCGCGGCAGATGTGGATGCCGAACACGGCTTTGCCGGCGTGCGGGGCGACCACCGCGTTCGACGCCTTGATGGCGCGCCGGAGGTTGGCCATCGGGTCCTCGCCGGCGGCGCGCATGCGCTCGAGCGTCGCGCGGTCGACATAGCCGGTGTAGCTCGGCTCATCGAGCTGCACATAGGGGCAGCCCGTCGCCACCAGCTCGCCGACCATGCGGCTCTGCACGTCGACGACATCGGCCAGGAAGGCGTCGGCGCTGCTGTAGGTTGCCTTGGAAGCGGGGAGATCGCACATCTGCGAGACCCGGTCCGGGCCCATCAGCATGGCCTTTCCCGGTGTGGTGGCAATCGAGGCGAGGCGACGATATTCGCCGAGCGGGAAATTGCTCAGCAGCCGCAGGCGTGCCGTAACCGGGGTCTTGTAGCTCTGGACGGCATCCGCGCCCATCGTGTTGGCGCGTTCGTGCTCATGGCGCATCGCGGGATTGGCGAGGAAGGATCGCCACGACGCCTCGTCGAGCGCCCAGCCCTCGATCTTGCTGAAGCTCACATGCCAGTTGATGCGGCCGAACTCGCCGTCGGTGACGATCGGAAAGCCGATCGCCTGCTGCCGGGCCACGACGTCGCGCACCGCCTGCTCGACCAGCTCGTCGAGCGCCTCGCGCGCGAGCTCGCCCTTGGCGCAGGCGAGGAACGCGTCTTTCAGCGACGGCGGCCGCAGCAGGCTGCCGACCTGGTCGACGCGCAGCGTGAGAAGGTCGGCCCTGCGTTCCATGTCGTGCCGCGGGCCTATTCCGCCGCGAGCTTGCGCGCCGCCCGGGGGTCGCGCGTGATCATTCCGTCGGCCAAGTCTCGCTCGATCATCGCGTCGGGCCGCTCGGCGAGGCGGCCGAAGCCGCCGCCACCGCCCACGAACATCTCGACCAGGTCGCCCTTGGCCAGATCGACGGCGGCCTTGCTGCGCAGCTCCTCGACCGTGCCGTTGGCGCGCAGGATGCGGCAGTAGCCGCGCTGGCCCGGCTCACCGCCCTGCAGGCCCTCGGGCGCCAGCCGGAAGCGGTCGGAGTAGATGGCGAGCTGCACATCGTCCTTCAGGACCTCGCAGCGGCGGAAGAAGCCGGCGCCGCCGCGCCGCGCGCCGAGGCCAAACGAATCGGGCGCCAGCTCGTAGCCGACGATGCGGAAGAAATCGTAGTCGATGTCGAGCGATTCGACCGGCGCGTTGGAGCAATTGCTGAGCGGCGAGTCGACCGCGTCGCAGCCGTCGGTTTCCTTCGAGGCGCCGTAGCCGCCGCCGAAGATTTCCAGGTAGACGCTGTAGCCCTTGTCGCCGAGATGCGAGAGGCAGAGGGCCGTCGTGCTGTCGAAGCCGGTGGCGATCACCCGGTCGGGCAGCGCCTGCGCCAGCGCCTTCATCACCGCGTTGAAGGCGCGGTACGCCGGGATCATGCGCGCCCGCACCGGCGCCGGCGGCCGCGGATTGAGCAGCGAGCCGTACGGCACCTTTATGCGGATCGGGCGCGCCATGCCCTCGTTGTAGGGAATGTCTGCGCTGGTCAGCACCGACTTCACGCACGACAGCGCCGCCGACAGGGTGCTCGAGTAGGGGCAGTTGAGGTTGCGCTTGACCTGGCCGCAGGTGCCCTCGAAGTCGATCTCGACCGAATCCTCGCTGATCGTCACCCTGGCCTTCACCACCAGCGGCTCGTCGCTGAGGCCGTCATCGTCGACCGCGTCCTCGCCGTAGAACGTGCCCTTGGGCGCCTGCGCGATGGCGGCGCGCACGCGGCGCTCGGAATAGTCCTGCATCTCCGTCATCGCCGCTTCGACCTTGTCGGCGCCGTAGCGCTCGCAGAGCTGCTTCACGCGCAGCACGCCGATTGCATTGGCGGCGAACTGGGCGTTGAAATCGCCGATCGTCAGGTCGGGCACGCGCACGTTCGCCGTCACCAGCCGCTCGAAGCTGCCGCCGTTCCAGTCGCGGGCGAAATCGTACTTGCTGGGCGGGAAGCGCAGGCCTTCCTGGTAGACGTCGGAGGCATGAATGTTGAGGCCCGGGGCACCGCCGCCGAGATCGAGATGGTGCGCCACCGACGCGCCAAAACCCACCACTCGGCCAGCGACGAAGATCGGCGTGAAGATGAACACGTCGGGGATGTGCTGGCCGCCTTCGAACGGGTCGTTGTTGATCAGGAAATCGCCTTCCTGGAGCGTCTCGACCGGATGACGTTTCAGGCAGGCCCGCAAGGTCTCGCCGATCGGCCCGAGCTGCATGGGGATCAGCTCGGCCTGGGCGACGGTGTTGCCGTGCCGGTCCATCAGCCCCGCCGAGCCGTCGCGCGCCTCGCGCAGGATGGTCGAGTAGGCCGAGCGGATCAGCTTCACGCCCATCTCGCGCGCGGCGGCGATCAGCGCCTGGCTGATGACGGCATAGTCGAGGGGACTGAGCTGGCTCATTGTGATCTCCGCAGGATCATATTGTCCGCTTCATCGAGGGTCGCTGTCCATCCGGCCGGCACCCAGGTGGTGGCGGTGTAGCCCTCGACGACGGCCGGCCCCAACAGGGTCTGGCCGGGGCTGAGCGATTCCGCCGCGTGGCGGGCGCAGTCGATCCAGGCCTCGCCGTGGAAGATTCGTGTGGAGGCGGCGCCGCGGCTCGCCTCGGCCTCGCGGTTGAGGCGCGGCGCGCTGCCGATCGGCAGGGTGGCGCCGACGCGCAGGGTCACGATCTCGACCGGCCGGTTGAGCGTGGCGCCGTGCATGAAGGTGCGGTGATGGGCGTCGGCGAACAGGCCGGCGAGATAGGCCGCATCGAGTGCGCCGAGGCGGCTCGCCGGGATCTCGACGCCGACCTCGAAGGCCTGGCCGACGAAGCGCATGTCGAGCGTGTGGGTGTAGACGAGCTCGCCCGACAGCTTCATGTCGGTGAACTGGCTGGCGAGCCGCGCGCGCATATCGCCGAAGATGCGGCCGGCCTCTGCCGCCGCCGCGTCGTCGAGCTTCATCTTGTGCGTCATCGTGTCGAACTTGGTGTAATCCGATGCCACCAGACCGTAGGCCGAGATCACGCCGGCGCTGGGCGGCACGACGATGGTCGAGATGCCGAGTTCCTCGGCGATGCGCGCGGCATGCAGCGGACCGGCGCCGCCGAACGGCACCAGGGCGTAATCGCGCGGGTCGCGGCCGCGCTCGGTCGAGACCAGCTGGATGGCGCGCACGATGTTGGCGTCGGCGAGCTGCAGGGCCGACGAAGCGGCCTGCTCGATGCCGAGGCCGAAGCGCGTCGCCAGGGGCTCGAACGCGCGCCGCGCCGCCTCGCCGTCGAGTGTCATGCGGCCGCCCAGGAAGGCGCCGGGTCGGATCGTGCCGATCACGATATGGGCGTCGGTGGTCGTAGGCTCCGTGCCGCCCTTGCCGTAGCAGGCCGGGCCGGGATCGGCGCCGGCGCTCTGCGGGCCGACGCGCAGCATGCCGCCGTCGTCGACCCAGGCGATCGAGCCGCCGCCGGCGCCGACCGAGACGATGTCGAGGACCGGTGTGCGGATCGGCAGGCCGTCGATCTCGCTCTCCGAAGCGAGCGAGGGCCGGCCGTCCTGCACCAAGCAGACGTCGGTCGAGGTACCGCCCATGTCAAAGGTGATCAGATTGTCGAAGCCCGAGCGCGCCGCCTGGCGCGTCGCCCCGACCACACCCGCCGCCGGCCCGGAATAGAGCGCCGTGATGGCGCTCTGGCGCATCGCCTCGGCGGGCAGGCGGCCACCATTGGACTGCATCACCGTGAAGCGGCCGCGAAAGCCCGATTGCGCGAGCTTGCTCTCGAAGCGGTGCAGATAACCGTCGATCACCGGCTGGACGTAGGCCGAAAGCAAGGTCGTCGAGGCCCGCTCGAACTCGCGGAACTCGCGCGCCACCTGATGGCTCGCCGTGACGAGCACGTCCGGCAGCGCCTCGGCAATCAGCGTGGCCAGGCGCTGCTCGTGCGCCGGATTGGCATAGGCATTGAGCAGGCAGATCGCCACGGCGCGATAGCCGCCAGCCTTCAGCGCCGGGATCAGCCCGCTTCGGACGGCTGCCTCGTCGATCGGTGTGTCGATCGTGCCGTCGGCCGCGATGCGCTCCGCCACCTCGAAGCAATCCTTGCGCCGCACTGGCGGCGCCGGCTTGGCGTAGAACAGGTCGTAGATGCTGCGCCGGTCGTGACGCTGCATGAAGAGAAGATCGCGAAAGCCGCGCGTGGCGACGAACGCCACCGCCGCGCCCTTGCGTTCCAGCACCGCGTTGGTCGCCACCGTCGAGCCGTGACCGAGATCCTCGATGCGCGCGAGATCGATGCCGGCCGCGGTCAGCGCGGCGAACGCCCCGATGTCGGGACTGCGCGGCGTGCTCGGCACCTTGGTGACGACCACCCGACCATCCTCGACCGCCACCAGATCGGTGAACGTCCCCCCGACCTCGACTCCAACGCGCATACCCGTTTTCTCCTCGCTGAGCCGCTATGCTACGAGGCTGCAAGCACCTATGCCAGTCGCATGGCGAGGGCGCCGTGAAGAGGCTCGAGGACGATTTGATTGCGGCCTATCGCGGCATGGCGGCAGACCACGCGCGCGAGTCCGACGCCCATTATTGGGCGGAGGGGCTGATCGAAGACGCGGCGCCGGATCCCTGAGAAAAGAGTAATTCCTCCCTTCGGCGTTGCGCAGGGCAGTCGATGCGCTTCGTGGTGACGAGATTTGCTTGCGGCGCGTCACTCCAGCGGTGCGTCTCTTGCAGGATCGACAAGGATCGCGCCTCTGGAGCTGGTGGAGGTTCTCCGGAATGGTTGCGGGGGCAGGATTTGAACCTGCTACCCACGGCGCATCTGCCGCCTCCAGTGCAAGCATGTCATCCCGAGCGTAGCGCCCGTCTTGGCGAGCCCGAAGGGAGGGTCTCTACGCCCAGAGCTACACTTCCGGCGAAATGGCGGCGCCCGGCGTCGGGATCTCGGTCACCTCCCCGCCGTCCGCCAGCTTCGCCTGCAGCTCGGCGATCTGCTTCTTCAGCTCCTCGTTCTCCTCGCGCGCCTTGACGGCCATTGCCTTGACGGCGTCGAACTCGTCGCGGCGCGGAATGTCCATGCCGTCGAGGATCTTGGCGATCTGGTCGCGGAAGCGGGCCTCGACCTCGTCCTTCATGCCGGTCAACGCGCCCATGGCGCCATTGGCCATCTTGGTCAGGTCGTCGATGAAGGGATTGCGGGTCTGCATAGCTTGTCTCCTCGTGCACCAAGTATGGTCGGCTGCTGAAGCACATTCCGGCCGGCTGGAACAGCCGAACGGAATGTGCCTGTCGCAACAACTACTTACAGTGCGCGCATTTCCGACTTGATGGAACTGCTTGCGGTTCCATCAAATCGGAAATCGCACTAGCATCCGGCGCAACATTCACCGGAGGGCGCCGTGGGCCTGGTCAAAGTCGAGTCGAGCGAAGGCATCACCACCATAACCATGACGCGGGCGGACAAGCGCAATGCGCTGAACCAGGTCCTGTGCGACGCCCTCTACGACGCCTACTGTGCCTTCGAAGCAGGTGGCGATCAGGTCGCCGTTCTGCAAGCCGACGGGCCGGCTTTCTGTGTCGGCGCCGACCTCAAGGAGCCGCCGGCGGCGATGTGGAAGGCGGTGCCCGACGTCAGCCACAAGCTCACCAAGCCGGTGATCGCCTGCACCCAGGGCTGGGTCATCGGTGGCGCCATCTGCATGGTGATGACCTGCGATCTCATGGTATCGGCCGACACCACGAAGTTCATGTATCCCGAGGCCAAGGTCGGCGTGTTCGGCGGCCTGATGCCGGGCATCGTCTCGCGCATGCCGCACAAGGTGGCGATGGAGCTGCTGCTGCTCGGCGAGGAAGTGTCGGTCAAGCGCGCCTACGATGTCGGCTTCGTCAACAAGGTCGTGCCGCTCGGCGAGGAGCGGGAAGAGGCGCGCCGCATGGCCGGGATCATCGCCGGATCGGCGCCGCTGGTGATCCGCACCCTGCGCGACTTCGCCAACCAGACCCTGCCGCGCGGGCCGGCCGAGATCTTCGTGCCGGAACGCTACAAGCTCGAGCGCATTGCCAACAGCGAGGATCGCAAGGAGGGCGCTGCCGCCTTCCGCGAGAAGCGCACGGCGCGCTTCAGGGGCCGATAAGAGGATGGGGAAACCCGATAAGAGGGCGGGGGATTGGCCATGGGCAAGCTGATGCTGGTCGGATGCGGCAAGATGGGCGGTGCCATGCTGGAAGGCTGGCTGGCCCGCGGCCTTGCTCCGCAGGACATCGTCGTCGCCGAGCCGGTCGAGGCGCTGCGGCCCAAGCGGGATGGCATTCGCTCGGTCGCCTCGACCTCCGAGATCGTCGAGACGCCGGAGATCGTCGTGCTCGCCGTGAAGCCGCAGTCGATGGACGGCGTGCTGTCCGACCTGCGGCGCTTCGCCGATGATGGCGCGGTGTTCCTGTCGATCGCGGCGGGCAAGACCGTGAAGTATTTTGCCGCCCATCTCGGCAGCGCGGCCAAGATCGTGCGCTCGATGCCCAACACGCCGGCGGCGGTGCGCCAGGGCATCACCGTGGCGACGGCGGTCGGCGGCGTGTCGGCGGCGGAGAAGAAGCGCTGCCACGATCTCCTCGAGGCGGTCGGCCAGGTGCTGTGGGTCGACGACGAGGCGCTGATGGACCCGGTGACCGCGTTGTCGGGCAGCGGCCCGGCCTATGTCTTCCTGCTGGTCGAGGCGATGGCGGCGGCCGGCGCCAAGCTCGGGCTCTCGCCCGACATGGCGATGCAGCTTGCCCGCGCCACCGTCGCCGGCAGCGGCGAGCTTCTCAGGCAGTCGAGCGAGCCCGCCGCGCAGCTGCGCGTCAACGTCACCAGCCCGGGCGGCACCACCGCCGAGGCCTTGAAAGTGCTGATGGCACCCGAGGGCATCCAGCCGGTGTTCGACAAGGCCCTGGCGGCGGCCTCACGCCGCTCGAAGGAGCTCGCGGGATGACAGAGGCGCCCGACGCCGCCCTCGATGCCTTCCTCGGCCTGGTCGCCGAGAAGGGCTATGCCAATGTCGCCCTGCGCGACGTGGCGGCGGGCGCCGGTCTCGCGTTGGCCGAGCTCTATCGCCGTTACCCCGACAAGGCGGCGCTGGTCGCGGGCTTCCTGGCGCGCATCGACGCCGAGGTGATTGCCGGGACGCCCGCCGCCGGCGATCCCGAGGAGACGGTGCGCGACCGGCTGTTCGACGTGCTGATGCGGCGCTTCGACGCCCTGCGCCCGCACCGTGCCGCGGTTCGGGCGATCCGCCGCGCCGGCCTCGGCGATCCTTTGCTGGCGCTCTCCCTCGGCCCGGCGGTGCGGCGGTCAATGGCCGCCATGCTGGAGGCGGCCGGCGTGCCGACCGACGGCGTGGCGGGTGCGCTGCGGCAAACCGGCCTGCTGGCCATCTACCAAGCCGTCTCGCGGGTCTTCGAGCGCGATGAGACGGCGGACTCCTCCAAGACCATGGCGGCCTTGGACAGCCGCCTCAAGCGGGCTGAGCGATGGGTTCAATTCTTTGATAAATATACGAAAAGGCCTGACGGGAAGGCCCCGGAGCCGAGCCCGGACCAAGCCTCCACCTGAAATCTTTGTGCAGTGCACAAAATGATTCCTTGACTTGGCCGGCCGGGCGCCTACATTTCCCGTCGTTGTGCACCGCAGCATTGCGGTCCTTTCGCCCCGTTTGAACGCCCGTACCTGCCCAGGAGCCCGCCCATGTATGCCAACGGCGCTTTCAAGAATCCCTTCGCCGACTTCGACTTCACCAAGTTCACGGCCGACTTCAAGATGCCGGTCGTCAATGTCGAGACCATGGTCGAGACGACGCGCAAGAACTTCGCGGCGCTGACCACCGCCAACAGCACCGCCGTCGAGACGATCAAGACGATCGCCCAGCGCCAGGGCGACATGGTCCGCGCGGCGATGGAAGACCTGTCCAAGCACGGCAGCGAAGTGCTCGCCGCAGCGACCTTCGAGGAGAAGGCGATCAAGCAGATCGATTTCGCGAAGAAGAGCTACGAGACCGCGATCGCGAACAGCAAGGAACTGGCCGACCTTTTCGGCAAGGCCCAGTCCGAGGCGCTTGCCGCGCTCAGCGCGCGAGTTGGCGAGATCACCGACGAAGTGAAGGCGGCGATCGCCAAGAAGTAAGTCTCCTCGTCGGTGGCCCGACGAGGGTAAGTTGGGCCAATGACCACGATCACTTACGAAGACTTCGCCAGGGTAGACATCCGCGTCGGCACCATTGTCGACGCGGCTATCCTGGAAGGCGTGCGCAAGCCCGCCATCAGGCTGTCGATCGATTTCGGGCCGGACATCGGCGTGAAGAAGTCCTCGGCCCAGCTCACCGTTCACTACGCGCCCGAGTCGCTGGTCGGCCGCCAGGTCGCCGCGGTCGTCAATTTCCCGCCGCGCCAGATCGGCAAGTTCATGTCGGAGGTGCTGACGCTCGGCTTTCCGATGGCCGACAACAGCGTCGTGCTCATCGTCCCCGACAAGAGCGTGCCCAACGGCGGCAAGCTGTTTTGACTCATTTTCCTCCCCAGCTTCGCTGGGGAGGTGTCGCCGTCTTACGGCGATGGAGGGGGCATGCTTCTCATGGCCGGGAGCGCGCCACTCCGTGGCGCTCATGGGATGTGTGATCGACGAGAAGAGCGCCACGGAGTCGCGCGCTCCCGGCCATGACCCCTCCGCCTGCCTGCGCGAAGCCGAAGCGGCTTCGCTTCGGCGAAGGCAGGTCCGCGCAGACGCGGACACCTCCCCAGCGAAGCTGGGGAGGAAAGTAAGTCACGCCGGCAGCGCGTAGCCGATCTTCGATTCGACCTCGATCGTCTTCTTGACGGCTGGACGCTCCATCATCCGAGCGTAGTGCGCCTCGATGTTGGGGAAGTCGCCGGGCTCGGGGTTGAGCGAGCCTCGGAACCGCCAGAACAGGCGGAACAGGTGGATGTCGGCGATCGAGAAGCGCCCGCCGACGGCCCAATCGTTCTTGCCCAGCCGCTGGTCGGCGAGCTTGTAGACGCCGCGCGCGTGCTCGAGCCCCTGACGCCGCGCCGGATGGATTGTCGAGGCGATGAACGACATCCACGACACCACCTGGGCCTCCGCCTCGACGTCGCCTGCCGGCAGCAGCCCCGCTTCGGGAAAGCGCCGTGCGAGGTAGAACAGGATGCCCGCCACTTCCGTAAGCCGCCGTCCGTCGATCAGCAGCGTCGGCACCTTGCCCTCGGGATTGATGGCCAGGAACTCCGGCGTGTGCGTGTCCTTGGTGGCGAGCGACACGGGCTTGCCCTCGAAGGTCGCACCAACCTCGTGCAGGGCGATGTGCGCCGCCATCGAGCTGGCCCCGGGCGCGAAATAGAGCGTGAGCATGAACGAATCCTCCTGGATGCCAGCATAGCTCTGCTTTCCTCCTCCGTAATCGGGGGAGGCGCTCCGAAGGGGCGGAGGGGGATGGTCTCAGTCGAGATCTCTGAATTTCCGACGTCGGAATCGGATAGATCTCGACCGTGGCTTTCCCCCTCCGCCCCGTATGACGGGGCACCTCCCCCGGTTACGGGGGAGGGAAGAAAAGTCGGTTCAATACTTGTTGTCATCTCGGTCGCGGCGCGGGACCCTTCTCTGCTGTACGATCCCCAGGATCGAGTGCTGGAGTACTGAGCACCATGACGCAACGCCGGATGATGCGCCTCGGCGCATTCGTGCACGAAACGGGTCAGCATGTCGCCGCCTGGCGTCATCCCGAGGCCCATGCGCTGTCGGGCGTGAGCTTTGCCCAGATGGTC
>NZ_JBFWZI010000022.1:0-66630 GCF_050185545.1 Reyranella sp.
TTAGCTGGGGAGGAGAAGAGCTACGCCGCCCGCATCCACACGGCGGTGTCGTGGAAGGCGGCGCCGCCGTTGGGAGGGACGGGGTCGGCGCCGATCAGGGTGTTGATGCCCACCCGCTCCGGATAGGCGTCGCTCGGCCAATTGCCTTCGACGATGACGACTCCCGGCCGAGCCGTGCGCGCGGCGCGGGCGGCGAGCTTGACCTCGCCGCGGGCGTTGCCGAGGCGGACCATGGCGCCCTCGCCGAGGCCGAGCCGGGCCGCGTCGTCCTCGTGGATCAGGGCGCGCGGCTCGCCCTCGCGCGAGACCGAGCCGGGCGTCTCGGTGAAGGTGGTGTTGAGGAAGGCGCGCGCTGGCGGCACGACAAGGCGGAACGGCAGGTCCGCCGACGAACGCTCGTAGTTCTCGAGATGGTCGGGCAGCGCCTTCAGGCCGGCATGGTACGGCCCGACCGCCTTCCAGTCGGGCTTGAAGTGAAAGCGGCCGTCACGCGACGGGAAGCCGTCGAGGAAGTGCGACGCCTGGAAATCTTCTGCGCAATCGACCCAGCCGCGTGCCGCCGCCTCTGCCCAGGTCCCCTTGCCCGAGGCGCGCAGGGTAGCATCGACGGCGCTCATGCGGAAGCTCTCGTGGGGCGCGCCCAGCCGCTGCGCCAGGGCGCAGACCAGCTCGTGGTTGGTGCGGCAGTCCTCGTAGCGCTCGAGCACGCACGGGCCGACCGTCAGGTGGGTGTGGCCCAGCCCGTAATAGATGTCGTCGTACTCGAGGAACATCGCCGCCGGCACCAGGATGTCGGCGTACTTCGCCGTCGCCGTCATGAACTGCTCGTGCACGCAGACGAACAGGTCCTCGCGACCAAGGCCTCGCGCCACCGCGGCGCTGTCGGGCGCCACGTTGGCCGAGTTGGCGTTCTGCATCAGCATCGCCTTGACCGGCGGCCCGCCCGCTAGCGCGTCCGGCTCGCCGCACAGGACCGGGCCGATGCGCGACTGGTCGAGCACGCGCGTCTTCGGATCGATCAGATCGAGGCCATGCGCCAGCCGGGTGTCGAGCCGCCAATTGTCGAGATTGAGGAAGAACGCGCCGCCACCGCGATGGCGCCACGCCCCGGTCATCGCCGGCAGGCAGGTCACGGCGTGCATCGCGGTCGAGCCGTTGCGCGAGCGGGTGAAGCCGAAGCCGACGCGCAGGAAGCTGCGCCCGGTGCGGCCGTAGAGGCGGGCGAAGTCGGTGATCTCTTCGGCCGGCAGGCCGGTGACGGCGGACGCCCAGTCCGGCGTCTTGTCGGCGAGATAGGCTTCGATGTCCGGCCCGAAATCCGTGTAGCGCGCGAGATAGGCGCGGTCGGCCAGTCCCTCCTTCAGGAGCACGTGCATCATGGCGAGCGCCAGCGCGCCGTCGGTGCCGGGGCGCAGCACCAGGGCGATGTCGGCTGCCTCGACCGTCGGCGTGCGGTAGACGTCGACGACGGCCAGTTTGGCGCCGCGCTGCTTGCGCGCCTTGGCGATGTGGGTCATCGCGTTGACCTGGGTCGAGACCGGGTTGCCGCCCCACACGACGATGAGGTCGGAGTCAGCCATCTCGCGCGGGTCGGGGCCGGTGAGCTTGCCGACGCCGGCGCGCCAGCCCGACTCGGCCGGCGTCACGCAGATCGTCGTCTTCTGACGCGAATAGCCGAAGGCATGGCGCAGGCGGTCGAGGCCCCAGCGCTGCACGACGCCCATCGTGCCGCCGGAATGGTAGGGCCAGACGGACTCGGCGCCATGCGTGCGGGTCGCCCGCTGAAAGGCCTCGGCGATCTCGTCGAGCGCCGCCTCCCATGAGATCGGACGGAACTCGCCCCGACCCTTCTCGCCGGTTCGCTGCAGCGGCTGCTTCAGGCGGTCGGGATGGTGCGCCCGCTCGGCGTAGCGCGCCACCTTGGCGCACACGACGCCGTCGGTATAGCTGTTCGCAGCCGCACCGCGAATACGCCCGATGCGCGTCGAGGACAATCGCTCGACCTCGAGGCAGCAGGCGCTGGGGCAGTCGTGCGGACAGGCCGACTTGACGTACTCCTTGACCATCCACTCCTCCGCGACGGCCGGCTCGGCCAGGGCCCGACCAACGATGTCAAATGACGAATGGCGATACTACGAGACCCATCACTAATACTACGAGCATCCTCATGGACGGGCACTTGCGTTGACCATCCATCGCCGCCGGCTATGCTACGCAAAACAACACGATCCTTTTTCGAAGGCCCTGTGTGGGAGGGAATGACATGTCGCTTCGTCGTCGCCAAGTCCTGGCCGGATCGGCCGCCACTGCAACGGCTCTCGCCGCTGCCGGCAGCTTTCCCGCGCCGGCCATTGCCCAGTCCGACCCGATCAAGATCGGCTACCTGCCGGCGCTGACCGGACCCAGCTCGTCGACCGGCATCGGCATCAATCGCGGCACCCAGCTCGCGGTCGAGGAGATCAACGCCGCGGGCGGCATCAAGGGCCGCAAGCTCGAGCTGGTCAGCCGCGACACGCAGAGCGATCCGACCAAGGCGGTGAACGCGGTGGCCGAGCTGACGCAGCGCCAGAAGGCCTCGATCATCTGGGGGCCGCTCAACTCGGGCGAGGCGCTGGCGGCGACGCCGCTGATCGCGCGCGACAAGGTGCCGATGCTGCATCCGTGCTGGGTCGACGAGCTGATCGACGTGAAGAAGTATCCCATGTCGTTCCGCATCGCGCCGACCAACACGCAGGTCGGCAAGGGCGCCAACCACTATGTCGTCAACGTGCTGAAGCTGAAGAAGGTCGCAGTGATCAGTGACACCACCGGCTACGGCACGGCCTCGGTCAACACCTACGTGCCGATGCTGAAGGCGATGGGCGCCGAAGTCGTCTACTCCAACCACGTCGACGCGGCGAACCCCGACCTCAAGCCCGAGCTGCTGCGCATGCAGAACGCCGGCGCCCTGGCGATCATGCCGTGGAGCGTCAATGCGGGCTTCCTGTCGCGCATCCTCAACACGCGCGGCGCCATGGCGTGGGACGTGCCGGTGGTCGGCCAGACGACCTTGGGCTCTGGCCAGACCAAGGCCCTGCTCGACAAGCCGGAGAACTGGAACAAGGTCTATTCCAACAACTTCCGCAACTGCTGCTACGTCGGCGGCAAGCTGCCGGAGCGCGCGGCGGCGTTCGTCGAGCGCCTGAAGAAGAACAAGATCGAGTTCGGAGACACGCTCCTGTGGTGGGTGGCGCTGGGCTGGGACGGCGCCCAGATGATCGCCGACACTTTCAAGGCGGCCGGCACCAAGCCCGCCGACGTCGTCGCCCACATGAACAAGGTCAAGAGCTGGCCGGGCGTCTACGGCACGGTCACCTGGACGCCCGAGCAGCACAACGGCTTCCCCGACCAGGAGGTCGTGATGGCAGAGGTCAACTCGCTGAAGGACGGCGCGTTCAACCTGGCGCCCGGCTACGCCAGCTAGACCATGTTCCAGTCGATCGTTTCCTACGGCCTCGCGGTAGGAGCGGTCTACGCACTGATCGGCATCACGTACAACGTGATGTACTCGGCGTCGCGTGTGTTCAGCTTTACTGCTGGCATGCTGGGAATGCTGGGCGGTGTGCTGGGCGCGCTCTTCATCCACCAATGGGGCATCAACGCCGTGCTGGGCTTCGTGGCCGTGCTGGCGTGCGGCGCCGCGCTCGGCCTCGTCACCGAGATCCTGACCGTGCGCCCGGTGCTGAAGAGCGTCGAGCAGCATCTCTACGTGCTGTCGACGCTCGCCTTCGCCTTGATGATCCAGCAGGTCACCGCGATCGAGTTCGGCACCGAGGCGCAGCCCTTCCCGCCGCTGCTGCCGCTCGATCCCAACCTCGGCGCGGGCTGGCTGGACCAGAAGCTCTGGCTGCCGATCGTGGCCTGCGCCGTCACCATCGGCGGGCTGGAGTTCCTCTATCGCAAGACCCTGGTCGGCCGCGCCTTCCTCGCCATCGCCGAGGACAGCTACGCCGCGCGCGCACTCGGCTTGCCCGAAACGCAGCTCCGCATGGCAAGCTTCGCCCTCGCCGGCGTCATCGGCACCCTGGCAGGCTTCACCGGCGCGCAGATGCTGCTGGCCTTCTTCGGCAACCAGTCGATCCTGAACTTCTACGGCTTCGTGCCCGTGGCGCTGGGCGGCATGGGCTCCAACCGCGGTGCCGTGATCGGCGGCCTGGCGCTCGGCCTGTTCCAGCAGGCCGCCAACTTCCTGGTCGGCGGCATCTTCGCCGCGGTCGCCGTGTTCGCCGTCTTCATCGTCGTGCTGTTGCTGCGGCCCGAAGGCCTGGCCGGCGCTGCGGCGGCGCGGCGCGTCTGACGGGCGGGGACCATATGACAACGGATACCGCCGCCTCCTTCGCGGCGCCCCGCCCACAGGCCGGCCTGCTCGGCTGGCTCGAGGGCAAGGCGTCTTGGATCGCGCTCGGCCTGATCGGCCTGCTGCTGCCGCTGCTCGACGATTCCTACATCGGCGTCATCGCCCAGCGCGCCTACATCTACTGGGTGCTGTCGGCCGGGCTGAACCTCGTGGTCGGCTACGCCGGGCAGATCGCCATCGGCTGGGTGTCGATGCTGACGCTCGGCGCCTACACCACGGCGGCGCTCGCGGCCGGCCGCGTCGGGCCCGAGTGGCCGGCCTATCTTGCGCTCGCCGCGGGCGGCGTCATGGGCGCGATCTTCGGCGTCATCGTCGGCCTGCCGGCGCTGCGCCTGCGCACCTTCTACTTCGCCATGACCACGCTGGGCTTCGCCACCATCGTCACCCAGGTGGCGCTGGCCTGGAAGGACGTCACCGGCGGCGGCGTCGGCACGCCCGGCCCGGTGTTCCCGTGGCCGTTCGATCCCGGCTGGGGCTTCTACTATTTCTGCTTCCTGCTGGCGGCGCTGGCGACTTGGATCACGGCCAACATAGGCTCGAGCCGCTACGGCCGCGCCCTGGTCGCCATCCGCGACGCCGAGGTCGCGGCCGAGGCGTCGGGCATCGCCAAGCCCCGGCTGCTGATGCTGATCTTCCTGCTGGCCGGCGCACTCGGTGGCGTGGCGGGCGGGTTGTTCGCCGCGCTGCAGTCGTACATCACGCCCGACGCTTTCACCTTCGAGATGTCGGTGCTGTTCTTCATCGCCATCCTGATCGGCGGACGCGGCTCGATCCTGGGGCCGGCGCTGGGCACCATCATCCTGACGGCGCTGCCCGAGTTCGCGGCGCCACTGGTGCAGTGGTCGACCTTCCTCTACGCAGCACTGTTGCTGGTGATCGTGCTGCTGATCCCGGGCGGCATCGCCGACCTGCTCGACTTCAAGAACCGCCGGCCGCTCGAGCAGCATCGCGAGATCGTGCCACGGCCCGAGCTTTTGCCGCGCGTGCTCGACAGGAGCGCGCCGAGCACGATCTCGCTGAAGAACATCTCGCTGCATTTCGGCGGCGTGCGCGCCATCGACGGCCTCGATCTCGAGATCCGCTCCGGTGAGGTGCACGGCCTGATCGGCCCCAACGGCAGCGGCAAGACGACGACGCTGAACGTGATCTCGGGCTACTACCGGCCGAGCAGCGGCACGATGACCCTGGGCGGTGCCGAGCTGCCGTTCGAGCAGCCGTACCGGCGCGCCGAGTACCGTATCGCCCGCACCTTCCAGACACCGCGCCTGGTCGGCGCGGCGTCGGTGTTGGACAACGTCATGATCGGCGGCACGGTGCACGGCCAGGCGAGCTTCAGCGAGGCGATGCTGAGCCTGCCGCGCCATCGCCGCGACGAGAAGCATCTCGAGCAGGCGGCTATGCAGGCGCTGGCCACGGTCGGCCTGGAGACGCTGGCCGGCGTGCGCGCCGACCGCCTGCAGCACAGCGAGCTGCGCTTCATGGAGATCGCCCGCGCCCTGATGCTGCGGCCGGCCTTCCTGATGCTCGACGAGCCGGCGGCCGGTCTCTCCGCGGAGGAGATCCGCCGGCTGGGCGCGCTGATCGTGGCGATCAGCCGGGCCGGCACCGGTGTGCTGCTGGTCGAGCACCACGCCGACCTGATCTTCGACATCTGCGATCGCGTGACCGTGCTCAACCTCGGCAAAGAGCTGGCCGCCGGCACGCCAGCCGAGATCCGCTCGCATCGGGAGGTGGTCAGTGCCTATCTCGGGGCGTGAGACTCTGCTCGAGGTCAAGAGCCTCAGCGCCGGCTACGGCAAGATCGGCGTGCTGAACGGCATCGACCTCACGGTCGGCGCGGGCGAGATCGTGGCGCTGCTGGGCCCCAACGGGGCCGGAAAGAGCACGCTCCTGAAGGCCCTGTCCGGCCTGCTGCCGCGCACCGGCAAGGTCACCTTCGCCGGCCGCGACATGAGCACGACCGGTCCGCGCGAGGCGGTCAATGCCGGCCTCGTGCACGTCGTCGAAGGCCATCGCGTGTTCACCCAGCTCAGCGTGCACGACAACGTCATGCTGGCGGGCTACGGGATGGCGCGTCGCGAGCTGGAGGGGCGGGTCGAGGAGGCGCTGGCGTTCTTCCCCGAAATCGCCGAGAAGCGCAACGACCGCGCCGTGACCCTGTCGGGCGGCCAGCAGCAGATGCTGGCAGTTGCCCAGGGCCTGGTGCGGCACCCCAAGCTCCTGATGCTCGACGAGCCGTCGGCCGGCCTCTCGCCGGTGCTGGTCGATCGCGTGCTCGCCGCGGCGGCACGCCTGCGCGACGCCGGCACCGCCGTGCTGCTGGTCGAGCAGCTGATCGAGAAGGCGCTGAATCTCGCCGACCGCGTCTACGCCCTGGCCCGCGGCTCGATCGTGCTCGAGGCGCGGACCGACGAGCCCGACCTGCCCAACCGCCTCGAGCACGCCTATTTCGGCCAGGACGTCAGCGCACCGCTGGCGTGATCATTCTCCTCCCCGGCAAAGCCGGGGAGGTGTCGACGTCTTCGCCGACCTGCCTTCGCCGTAGCGAAGCCGCTTCGGCTTCGCGCAGGCAGGCGGAGGGGTCATGCTCTTCCGGACCGCGGGCGCCCCGCTCGCTCATGATCATGAGAATGAACGGGCGGGACGCCCGCGGTCCGCGTGATTCATGACCCCTCCGTCGGCGTAAGACGCCGGCACCTCCCCACACAAAGCGTGGGGAGGAGAGCTATTCCACCCCGAACGCCTGCTTCATCGCCTGAACGCCCTCCTGGTGCGGTCCCCACAGGCGGCCGCCGACCATGCCGCCGTCGACCACGAGGTCATGGCCGTTGATGAAGGTCGACTCGTCCGACGCCAGGAAGACCGCGGCGTGGGCGATGTCGTCGGTCAGGCCGGCGCGCGGGATCGGCTGGCTCTTGGCGAAGCCGGCCTTCATCGCCTCGGCATAGCTGTCGGCCTTGTCGGGCGGCAGGCCGAGCGCCTTGGCGAAGATGCCGGTGGCGATGCCGCCCGGCGAGATCGAATTGCAGCGCACGTTCTTCTCGCCGAGCTGCATCGCCGCGCACACCGTGAGATGCACCACGGCGGCCTTGGCGGCGCCGTAGATCATCGAGGTCGAGTAGCCGGCGCGGCGCGCCGCCACGCTGCCATTGTTGATGATGCTGCCCGCGCCCTGCTTCATCATGACCGGTGCGGCATGCTTCATGCCGAGCATGACGGAGCGCACCAGGGTCGCCATGGCGGCGTCGAAGCCCTCGACCGGGATGGTCTCGATGCCGCCCACCGGCGCCGGCCCGCCGGCATTGTTGAACAGGCAGTCGAGCCGGCCCCAGCGGCCGAGGCAGGCGGCGATCATCGCCGCGACGTCGGCCTCCCGAGTGGCGTCGGCCTTTATGAACAGGCACGCGTCCTTGCCCAGCGCCGCCTCGAGCGCGCGGCCGAGCTTTTCGCGGCGGCCGGTCGCCACGACCCTGGCACCTTCCTGCACGAAGATCTCGACCGTGCGCCGGCCGATGCCGCTGGTCGCGCCGGTGACGATGGCGATCTTGCCGTCGAGCTTGCCCATGATTTCTCCCAACCGTTTCGGCAGGGATGATACACCAGCGCCAGCAGGGAGAAGCAGATGACGGTGCTGGGCATCCTGGGTGGCAGCGGTGTGTACGAGATTGCCGGCCTCGAGCGCGCGACCTGGCGCCGGGTCGCCTCGCCGTTCGGCGAGACCTCGGACGAGTTCCTGTTCGGCGTGCTCGACGGCCTCGACCTCGTGTTCGCGCCGCGCCACGGCCGCGGCCATTGCCATTCGCCGACCACGATCAACTACCGCGCCAACATCGACGCCCTGAAGCGCGCCGGCGTCACCGACCTGCTGTCCCTGTCGGCCTGCGGCTCGCTGCGCGAGGACCTGCCGCCCGGCCATTTCATGGTCGTCGACCAGTTCATCGACAGAACGTTTGCGCGCGAAAAAAGCTTCTTCGGCGAGGGACTGGTCGCCCACGTCTCGATGGCCCATCCGACCTGCAATCGCCTCGCCGAAGCGGCGCGCGACTGCGCCCAGACGGCCGGCATCCCGCTGAGGTTCGGCGGCACCTATCTGGCGATGGAGGGACCGCAGTTTTCCAGCCTAGCCGAATCGAGGCTCTATCGTTCATGGGGCTGCGACGTCATCGGCATGACCAACATGCCGGAGGCCAAGCTCGCCCGCGAGGCCGAGATCTGTTACGCGACCGTCGCCATGGTCACCGATTTCGACTGCTGGCATCCCGACCACGACCACGTGCAGGTCGCCGACATCGTGCGCGTGCTGACAGAGAACGCCGAGAAGGCCAAGACCCTAATCAAGCTGATCGCCCCGCGCCTCAAGGCGTCGCGGCCGGCCCCCTGCCCGGCGGGCTGCGACCGCGCGCTCGAGTACGCGCTGATCACCGCGCCGCCGGCGCGCGCGCCCGCGATGGTGAAGAAGCTCGAGGCGGTCGCCGGACGCGTGCTGGGCGGGCACGCAGCAGCGTGACTCATGTTCCTCCCCCGTAGTCGACCCGTAGTCGGGGGAGGTGGCCCGTAGGGCCGGAGGGGGAAAGCCTCAAACGAGGTTCGTAAAGTTCCGACGTCGGAATCTCATGGATCTCGTCTGAGGCCTTCCCCCTCCACCCCGTATGACGGGGCACCTCCCCCGACTACGGGGGAGGAATTTGAAACGCGTCCGCTCGATATCGGCAAAGCAGGGGAAGAGCGCGTGCGCGCGCTGACGTCGATTTCACTTGTCACCAAGCGCCATCGAGACGCCACACCACGCTCATCTTGCGGCCGCATGCGGGTCGCTAGAGTTGCCGCCTCGGACAACGGCAACAACGATGCTCATTCACTCCACGGAACGGCGCTTGGGACTTTCATTGACTCGAGAGCAACGGCGCCTGGCGGGAATCCTCGCCCTCGACATGGTCGGCTACTCGCGCCTCCTCGGCCGCGACGAGAGTGGCACGGTCACGCGCTGGCGCACCCATCGCAGCCAGCGGCTCGAGCCGACGCTGGCGCGCCACGGCGGGCGCCTGGTCAAGATGACCGGCGACGGCGCTCTGGTGGAGTTCGCCAGCGCCGTGGAGGCGCTGGGCGCTGCCATCGAGTTCCAGCAGGCGATCGCCGACACCGACGCGCCGCGGGCGCACGACGACGCCATGGCGTTCCGCATCGGGCTGCATGTCGGCGACCTGATCGTCGACGGCGACGATCTCTATGGCGATGGCGTCAACGTCGCGGTCAGGCTGGAAGCCGAGGCCGAGGCAGGCGGCATCATCATCTCCGGCAACGTCCTCGATGCGACCAGCGGACGGGTGAAGGCGACGTTCGACGATCTCGGCGAGCTTGCGCTGAAGAACGTCGGACGCCGGGTCAAGGCCTACCGGGTGCGCTGGCAGGCCTCCGACTGGCGGGTGTCGGCGCCCAGCGGCACCGCGCCCTCGCCCGTCAAGCCGCCGGTCGAACCCGCGCTCGCCCTGCCGGAGCAGCCGTCGATCGCCGTGCTGCCGTTTCAGAACATGAGCGGCGATCCGGACCATGACCATTTCGTCGACGGCATCTGCGAGGACGTCACGACCGAGCTGTCGCGCTTCTCCTCGCTGTTCGTGATCTCGCGCAACAGCGCCTTCACCTACAAGGGCCGCGCCATCGACGTCCGCCAGGTGGCGCGCGAGCTGGGCGTACGCTACGTGCTGGTGGGCAGCGGCCGCATGTCGGGCAATCGCGCGCGCATCAACGCCCAGCTGATCGACGCCCAGTCCGGCGGTCATCTGTGGGCCGAGCGCTACGACGTGGTCGTCGACGATCTGTTCGACGTCCAGGAGGACCTCACCCGGCGCATTGCCGCCTCGGTCGGCCCACGCGTCGAGGCGGCCGAGGCCTCGAGCCTGCGGCGCGCGCGGCCGAGCCACATGGGCGCCTACCAGATGGCGATGCGCGCCTGGGGCGATGCGATGGCGGCCTACCAGCGCGTCGACACGTCCCTGCGCAACAACGCGATTGCCCAGGCCGAGGCGGCAATCGCGCTAGACGCGCGCTGCGGCCGTGCCTGGACGACGCTCGCCTTCGCCTGGTGGCAGCACGCCAACTTCCGCACCACCGACGATCCGGCGGTTGCCCTGGCGCGCGCCCTCGAGGCCAGCGAGAGCGCGCTCGAGATCGATCCCGACGACTACACGGCGCGGGTCTACAAGGGCGTCGCGCAGTGGCTCGCCCAGCGCTTCGACGATGCGCTCGAGAACATGCGCGAGGCGTGGCGCCGCAATCCCAACGACGTCGCTGTGCTGGTGGCCCTCGGCTGGTCCGAGGTGGCGTCCGGCGACACGGCATCAGGCGCGCAGCGGCTGCGCGAGGCGCTGCGCCTCAGCCCGCGCGATCCGCAGCAGTACAACATCTATACCTGCCTGTGCGCCGCGAGCTTCGTCGACGGCGACTACGCCGCCGGCATCGACTGGGGTCTGCTGGGCAAGCGGCTGCTGCCGACCTACGCGCCGATCCTGCACTATCTCGCGCTGAACTACGCCGGCCAGGGCGATCTGGCGCGCGCCGGCGTCGAGATCGACAGCCTGCGCCGCATCGCCCCCGAATGGCTCGAGCAGCGCCTTTCCGGCTTCTCCGGCCTCGCCCGCCCCGCCGACCGCGCCCGCTCGCTCGCGCTGCTGCGAAAGGCGGCGGGGGTGGAGGCGTAGCTCATCGCCGGGAGCTCTTCTTCCGGACCGCTGGCGTCCCGCCCGCACATGAACCCGCTCATGAGAAGAGCGGGCGGGACGCCCGCGGTCCACATGAGCGTCAGATCACCGGCGCCAGCCGGTGCGCGACCACCGAGGCGTAACGGGCGGCGACAGGCAGGAACGCGCGGAAGTCGAGGTGGCTGTCGGAGCCTGCGAGATCACTCAGGCAGCGCACGTTGACGATCGGGATGTCGGCGCCCCAGCGGCGGGCGATCTGGGCCACGGCGCCGCCTTCCATCTCGACCGCCATGGCGCCCGCGAAGCGTTCCTGCAGGCGCCGGCGCGTGGTCCCGGAATTGACGAAGATGTCGCCGGTGAGGATCGGGCCGAAATGCAGGCCGGGTCGGCGCCGGCCCACGCCGACCGCCTCCGGCAACGGCTCCAGCTCGACCCCGGCAAGGGCGTCCCGCAGGCGCGTCACCAGCGCCTCGGACAGCGGATAGCCGGGCGCCCAGTCGTCGCCCAGCGAGGGCCGGCTGCCCGGCTGGATGGTGACGAAGCCGCTCTCCCGGTCGATACCGTAGTCGTGCTGCAGGTTGTTGGTGCCGATCACGATATCGCCGACGCCCAGCGCCGGATCGAGGCCGCCCGCCACGCCGCACAGCATCAAGGCCCGGCAATCGAAGCGGTCGAGCATCAGGGCGGTGGCGACGCCGCCATTGACCTTGCCGGGCCCGGTTTCGACGAAGACCGCATCGCGGCCGGCGATCTGGCCACGCCAGAAAGGCAGTCCCCCTACCACCGTCTGCTCGCCCGAGCGGTCGGACAGGTGGACCAGCTCTTCCGGAAGGGCTGACAGGACGCCCAGGAGACTGTTTGCCATCGACCGATGGGCTATAAGGGCGCCCGTCCCAAAAGCAACCCGGAAACCGTGCCCCTGCCCCCTCCCGCGGACCTGCGCGCCGCCTGTACCGACCTCGCCCGCGACGCCGCCCGCGAGATCATGCGCATCTACGCCGGCGATCTCGGCGTCCGTGACAAGCCCGACAAGAGCCCGGTGACCGACGCCGATCACGCCTCCGAGGCGATCATCGTTGCCGGCCTGCGCCGGCTGACGCCCGGCACCCCGATCGTTGCCGAGGAGGAGATGGCGGCGGGCCGCGTGCCGGTGATCGGCGACGGCCCGTTCTGGCTGGTCGACCCGCTCGACGGCACCAAGGAATTCATCAAGAGGAACGGCGAGTTCACCGTGAACATCGCCCTGATCGAGAACGGCCGGCCCACGCTCGGCATCGTGCTGGCGCCGGCCAGCGACACGCTGTGGCGCGGCGCGGCGAGCCTGGGCGCCGACAAGTCCGAGAAGAGCGGCGCCTTCGCAGCCATTGCCGTGCGCACGCCGCCGGATGACGGGCTGACCTGCTGCGCCAGCCGCAGCCACGCCGTCTACAGCGATCTCGACATCTGGTTCCGCCGCGAGGGGCTGACCGTCATCGACCGCATCCAAGCCGGCTCGTCGCTGAAATTCTGCCTGATCGCCGAGGGCAAGGCCGACATCTACCCGCGCTTCGGCCCGACCAACGAATGGGACACCGCGGCCGGCCAGGGCGTGCTCGAAGCCGCCGGCGGCGAGGTGGTGACCACCGACGGCCGGCCGCTCGCCTACGGCAAGCCCAACTTCTCCAACCCGCACTTCATCGCCCGCAGCAGGGCGTTCCGGTGACGATTGTCGAGCCGACGGCCGCCACCATCGTGGCTGCCGCCAAGCTGTTGACCGATGGCAAGCTGGTCGCGTTTCCGACCGAGACCGTCTACGGCCTGGGCGGCGATGCCACCAACGAGCGCGCCGTCGCGGCGATCTTCGAGGCCAAGGGACGTCCGCAGTTCAATCCGCTGATCAGCCACGTGCTCGATGCCGGAGAGGCGCGGCGCTTCGTGCGCTGGAGCGATTCGGCGGAACGCCTTGCGTCGCGGTTCTGGCCGGGCGCCCTCACGCTCGTCCTGCCACGCGCAAACGGGTCGGCGATCGCGCTGCTGGCGACCGCCGGCCTCGACACGGTGGCGATCCGCGCGCCCTCCCATCCGGTGGCGCAGGCGCTGATTCGCGAAGCCGGCCGGCCGATCGCCGCGCCGTCGGCCAATCGCAGCGGCGCCATCAGCCCGACCCGCGCCGAGCACGTCGCCGAATCGCTGGGCGCGCGCGTGCCGATGATCATCGACGGTGGCCCATGCCTGGTCGGCGTGGAATCGACGGTGCTCGATCTGTCGCGCGACGCGCCGGTACTGCTGCGGCCGGGCGGCATCTCGCGCGAGGCGATCGAGGCGGTGATCGGCCGCATCGCCTTGAGCGATGCCCTGCCGACAGGAGACGCGGCTCGCAGATCGCCCGGACAGCTCGCCAGCCACTACGCGCCGGCGCGACCGGTCCGTCTCGACGCGACAACCGCTGGCGCCGACGAAGGCCTGTTGGCGTTCGGGCCCGATGTGCCCTCGGGCGCCATGCTGACGTTCAATCTCAGCCCGGCCGGTGATCTCGCCGAGGCGGCCGCCAACCTGTTCGCCATGATGCGCGCGCTCGATCGGCCGGGCATCGGCCGCATCGCCGTCATGCCCATTCCGGAGACGGGACTGGGCCTTGCGATCAACGACCGCCTGCGCCGTGCCGCCGCGGATGACGGCAAAAGCGACCGGCGCTAGTCTCGCCTCAACGGAGGAATTATGCCCGATACAGTCGTCGTTCCCAGCATTCCCACCGTGCCGGTCACGCCTGCGGTCCTCGACCAGCTGCGCGCCATCGTCGGCGACCGGGGGCTGATCCTGGACGATCCGGGCAAGGAGCCGTTCATCCGCGACTGGCGCGGCTCGCTCTCGGGCAGTGCCGCCGTGGTAGTGCGGCCAGCCAACACCGACGAAGTCGCGAAGGTAGTCAAGCTCTGCCACGACCACGGCATCGCCATCGTCCCGCAGGGCGGCAACACCGGGCTGATGGGCGGCGCCACGCCGTGGCCGACGCACAACGGCATCCTGCTCTCGCTCGGCCGCATGAACCATGTGCTCGACGTCGACCCGGTCGGCTACACCATGACGGTCGAGGCGGGCTGCGTGCTGCAGATGCTGCAGGACACGGCGGCGAATCACGACCGCTTCTTTCCGCTGAGCCTCGGCGCCCAGGGCTCGTGCATGATCGGCGGCAACCTCTCGACCAACGCCGGGGGCGTGCAGGTGCTGCGCTACGGCAACGCGCGCAACCTGGTGCTCGGGCTGGAGGTCGTGCTGCCCAACGGCGACGTGTGGAACGGGCTGCGCTCGCTCAAGAAGGACAATACCGGCTACGATCTCAAGCACCTGTTCATGGGCGCCGAGGGCACGCTCGGCGTCATCACCAAGGCGGTGCTGAAGCTGTGGCCGGCGCCCAAGGACGTCGCCACCGCCTGGCTCGCCATCCGCGACCCTCAGGCCGCCATCGAGATCCTGTCGGCGGCGCATGCCGCGTCGGAGGACAATGTCGGCTCGTGCGAGCTGATGTGCCGCAACGTCATCGACATGGTGGTCCGCCACCTGCCCAACACGCAGGATCCGCTGAAGGCCGACACAGAATGGTACCTGCTGCTCGAATGGTCGTCGTCACGTGCCAAGGTGGAGGGCGCGGAGGGCATGTCGGAAAAGCTCGAGCAGTTCCTGGCCGACGAGATGGAGGCCGGCCGCGTGCTCGACGCGGTTATCGCCCAGAACGAAGCGCAGGCACGCAACATGTGGCGCCTGCGCGAGGGCGTCGCCGAGGCCGGGCGCGCCGACGGGCCGGCGCTGAGCTACGACGTGTCGGTGTCAATCTCGAAGATTCCGGGCTTCATCGACCAGGGCGTCAGGGCGGCGCTCGAGATCCTGCCCAGCCTGCGTCCACAACCGCTCGGCCATATCGGTGACGGCAACATCCACTTCGGCTTCGCCGCCCCCAAGGGCATGGACCGCCAGATGCTCGGCCAGTACGAGCCGGAGATCACCCGCGTGGTGAACGACCTGGTGCGCGACATGGCGGGCTCGATCTCGGCCGAGCACGGCATCGGCCAGCTCAAGCTCGACGAGCTGGCGCACTATCGCAGCAGGGTCGAGCTCGACACCATGCGTGCCCTGAAGCGCGCCCTCGATCCGCAGAACATCATGAATCCGGGGAAGATTCTGAGGCTGTGAGCGGTGAGATCTCATTTCCCTCCCCCGTCATCGTCCGTCATCGGGGGAGGTGGGCCCGAAGGGCCGGACGGGGAAGGCCGCAGTCCGATTCTCTCCGAGTCCGACGTCGGAATCAGAAGCATCTTGTCTGCGGCCTTCCCCCTCCGCCCCGTATGACGGAGCACCTCCCCCGATTACGGGGGAGGATTGGACGTGGGTAACCCAATGAGCGCTATCATCGACAAGCTCGCCGCCATCGTCGGCGAGCGCGGCTTAATAACCGATCCGCAGGGCAAGCATCCCTACCTCACCGACTGGCGCGAAAACTATCTCGGCGCGGCGCTCGCCGTCGTCAGGCCAGCCAGCACCGAGGAGGTTGCTGCCGTCGTCAAATTGTGTGCGGCCGAGAGAGTCGCGATCGTGCCCCAGGGCGGCAACACCGGCATGGCCGGCGGCGGCACGCCCGACCAGAGCGGGCGCGAGATCGTGCTGTCGCTCAATCGCATGAACCGCATCCTCGAGATCGATCCGATCGGATACACCATGACGGTCGAGGCCGGCGTCGTGCTGGAGACCATCCAGGAGGCGGCGGCGCAGCACGACCGGCTGTTTCCGCTGAGCCTCGCCGCCCAGGGCAGCTGCACCATCGGCGGCAATCTCTCGACCAACGCTGGCGGCGTTCACGTGCTGCACTACGGCAATGCCCGCCAGCTGGTGCTCGGCCTCGAGGTGGTGACGCCGGCGGGCGAGGTCTGGGACGGCCTGCGCGCGCTCAAGAAGGACAACACCGGCTACGATTTGCGCGACCTCTATCTCGGCGCCGAGGGCACGCTGGGCATCATCACGCGGGCGGTGCTGAAGCTGTGGCCGCGGCCCAAGGACACGGCCACCGCGTGGATCGCCGTGCCCTCGCCCGAGGCCGCGGTCGCCCTGCTGAGCGGCGCCCACGCCGCCAGCGAGGACAACGTCACCTCATGCGAGCTGATGAGTCGCCAGGGCATCGACCTGGTGCTGAAGCACATCCCGGGCTCGGTCGATCCGCTGGCCGAACGCCACGACTGGTACGTGCTGATGGAATGGGGGTCGACGCGGCCGCGCCGCGCCGGCGACAACGCCTCAGGCCTGGCCGAGAAGATGGAGGGCTACCTCGGCGAGGCGCTCGAGGCGGGCCAGGTGCTGGACGCGGCGATCGCCCAGAACGAGGCGCAGGCGCGCGCCTTCTGGGCGCTGCGCGAGAACCATTCGGAATCGCAAAAGCGCGAGGGCCCTTCGATCAAGCACGACATCTCGGTGTCGGTGAGCCGGATCCCCGCCTTCATGAGCGAGGGGCTGGCGGCGATGAAGCGCGTGCTGCCCGAGTGCCGGCCGGTGCCGTTCGGCCATGTCGGCGACGGAAACCTGCATTTCAACTGTCAGGGACCGCCGGGCTGGGACAAGGCGCGCTTCATGACGCACGCCCACGCGATCAGTGGCGCCGTCTACGATCTGGTGGTGAGCCACGGTGGCTCGATCTCGGCCGAGCACGGGATCGGCCAGCTCAAGGTCGACGAGCTTGCGCACTATCGCAGCCAGATCGAGCTCGACACCATGCGCACCATCAAGCGCGCGCTCGACCCGCAGAACCTCATGAACCCGGGCAAGATCATCCGGGTATAGCCATGGGCGGGCGCGTCGCGGTGGTGTCCTACTTTGATTGGTCGGACATTCTAGTTCGACGGCTTTGCCAGCGGAGGCAAAGCCACATTGCGGCCGCGAAAGTTACTCCTGTAGTTAGCGCATCGACCGGCGATCGTATCCCACCCAAGCGCAGCACGGCATAGAACCGTCGCCGATCGCGGCACTGCACGGCCTAGAAGTCGAACTCGACCACGTCACAAGCTGAGTTTCAGCTCCCGATCAGCCTTGCCTCCCGACGCCTTGAAAGCTCGAGCGAAGTCATCTTCGAGGGCAACGGTCGCAAGCGCAAACTCGATCAGATCCGTATCCGTCTCGATGCCGGTCTGCCGCTTCGCCTGCCGTAGCAGAGCCGGACTCACCCTCCCGGAAAGGCAAGTTCAGGAGGCCGGGCTCCACGCTTTCCAGCGCTACGCTACTGGAACGAAGGCGTATCCCTGCCCTTCGCCCACTACCTTGCCGATGCCCGGCCAATCGACGTGAGCGCCGGCCAGCCAGGTGCCGGCAGCCGCCGCATCATGCAGCAGCCTGATCCGGGTGGCCCTGGCCTCGGACTGGTTGGCGTCGTAGGTCCACGTAAGCTCGGGCCTGGCGAACTGGGCGGCGGAAACATGGATGATGTCGCCACAGAACAGAAATTTGTCGTCGCCCGTATCCAGAAGATAGCCGATGTGGCCGGGCGCGTGCCCCGGCATCGCGACCGTTGTCAGGCCATCCGCGAGGCGGGTGCCGCCTCCGATCGGGGCAAGCAGAGGTCGGTATTGCCGGAGATGCGACTCGTTCCGGAAACTTGCCACAGCGTCTTCGGCGATCACGATCCTTTTCAGGCTCGGGAATCCTTCCCGGCCATTTGGCGTCCGCAGCCCGTTGATGTGATCCCCATGCGTATGGGTAAAGGCGACGGTCGTGATCGATGACGGGTCGATTCCGGCCTCCACCAAGGCCGTCTCGAGGTGACCCATGGAAGCGTCCCAGCTTCCCCCTGCTCCGCAATCAATCAGTGTTCTGTCCGCACCCGCGTCATCCAAGAGGAAGCAGTTGACCGACAGTCGGACGATCGACCCTACCTGGGCAAACGATCGGGGCATTCCATAGACCCGGCCGTCCGGCTCCTTGAGCAGCTCGGCGGGAAGATCGACATAGCCGTCGGAAAGCGCCCAGATCCTCCAGGCGCCCGAGCTGCAGCCGAGCGAGTTCGCGCCTCGTGAGGTGATGATCATCGGAGCTCCTGCCGGACCTTCGGGACGGACTTCACGCATCAACCAAAGCAGATCGCAACAATCGATGTCCACTTCTCGATCGACCGTGTCCGCTTCCTGTCGTCCTGAGCGTAGCGAAGGATCTCATCGCCAGAGGTGCAAGAGCACACTTGTGGCAAACGGCGATGAGATCCTTCGCTACGCTCAGGACGACATCACGGTGAATCGCGAGCCCGATCGCGCTCATGTCGCCCTTGTGAAGCAGATCGGCTTGAAGGTCGAGCAACGCCTCCGATGCCCACTTCCCGGCAGGCCAGTCCTATCTCGGGCAGTTCGGCATCCCGTGCATTTGCAGACCTTGCAGATGCGCCGCCACCGTGAAAGCGCCGGCATCGACGACCAAGGCATTGAATACACCCGAATCGAAGACGCGGCCCCGCAACGACAACAGTGGTTTGCCGTCCGGCCGACCCGCGCGCGTGATTGCCATGGAAAGCGACCAGGACTGGGTGCCCGGTGCCTGCACGTGGCGTTGCGATGGCGGTGTTGTATCGGGAGTCCCGGTTGGCGTCCGTTTCACCTCGATCAGGAAAGCAGCCCCTTCCGCCTCGGCGCCGAACATGAGCACCGGAAAGACTTCGCTTCTCGCGAGCAGCCGCCGGACCAGATAGCCCATCGCGGCGACTGGCATCAACGTTTGCGACGGCAGAGTCGATTGCTCGGCGTCACCCGGCGTCTCCACTTCGACCCGGTACGTACCAGCGTTCCTCTGAACGGTACCCCGTACCTCGCGTTCGGAGCCGTTGACGACCTGGACTGTCCGCCAAGTGAAGCCGTTGCCGCCGCGCTGTTCCCTGCCCTCGACGCGCGCGGCGATGCTCACCTTGAGCGACGGGGTCAGCGACATATCGACGGAAAGCTCGCGCCGGATGCGCCAGCCATCACAGTCCAGCTCGATGTCCTGAACGGCCCTGCCGATGCGCGTTGCATTGAGGGCGGTGCCGAGACGCAACGAATACTCGGCCCTGTGAGGCTGCAATTGCGCCTCGGTCGGGCCCGGCGCCAGCATGGCGACTGCAGCGGCCAATCCCGAGACGAGTGCCGCAACTCGCCTCGTGCGTACCGCGCATCCCGCGTTGCGCGACCCGCCGGAGCGGCGCGTCGCCTGCTCGAGCAGGCTCGCGGGGCATATCCAGGCAAGAGGAATTTTCTTGGACGGCACAGCCATGAGAGATCCTTCAGTGCCCTTTCATGCCTGTACTTGTCCACCACGCACTTGCAGCCGCAAACGCGCGGCATCTTGCCGTCAAACACTGCGGGCATGACTGCGGGTGCAATTCAGCGCTCGATCGGTGTCATGATGATGGTGATCGATTCGCCTGCAACAACGACCCTAGCGCTTCCTGCGCGGCCAGAGCTTGCCGACCGCGAGCGCGAACCGCGCCAACGCCGGAACGCGGGTCGGTCGGCACAGACGCGGATCGTAGCCTGCCAGGCGCCGGTCGTTTTCCTCCAGGCAGATCCGCATCAGATCGAGGAATCCGATCTCGACCGACGTCACCGCCTGGGCGCCGTTGACGGTGAAGTTGCTTTCCTGCTGCGTGATCTTCCTGTTGGTGCCGACGCTCCTCGCAAGCCCCACGCGCAGCCCGGCGATGTAGACCCAGGCGGCCGCAACACGCAGCTCGAACCGGATGCGGCGCCACCAACCGAGGTTGGCGCGGTGCCACGCCAGCCAGTTGGCGAAGAACAGGATGTGGCGGCATTCCTCCTGGATCACGGGCTCGAACGTCTCGACGAGCTCTGCGGGAAAGAAGCCGGATCGCCTGGCCAGCTCGAAAAGCCCGAAGGCGAAGAAGCTGTCGATCGATTCGGAATAGCCGGTGACGAGAAAGGCAAACCCCCGGTCTCGCGGCGGCAGATACGGCGGCTCCTCCGCCAGCTCGATGCCGTAGGCACGCACCAGATGCGAGAGGACCTCCTTGTGGCGGTTCTCCTCCCAGGCATTCAGCATGATCGTCGACCGCATCTCGGGGTCGTCGAGCGCATCGGCAAAGGCGGCAAAGCTGAGGCGCGCGCGGCCTTCGGTCTGCACGGCGATGTCCCAGATGGGCAGCGACTTCAGACGCTGCAGTGCGTCGGGACCGAGCGCTGGCCAGGCAATCACCGATGGGCGGTAAGGGTTGAACGTCTCGCGGAACAGCGCGCAGATTGCGCGCTTGTGGGTGGCCGAGCCCGGAGTCAGGGGGCCTTCTTCCGTGCTTGTCCAATGGCGTGCGTCTCGGTCGGCTGCTTCGATAGCCGACGGTGTCGCGGGACGCCTGGGGCTTTCCGGCGGGACAAATCGCAACACCACTTCCTCGAGGAGGCGCGCACCACCGCCCTCGAGCACATCCCCTGCATTTCGCCTCGCTACCGACATCGAAGTACCCTCTGCTCGCCGGCAATTGGAGAATACCGATTCTGGCGTGAACATGGCAGCCCGCGCGTGCACCCCCAGTGCACGCACCGAGCTCGTGGCGCCCGCCCGATGTCAGGCTTTCCTTCCAATCGCGTACGCCTTAGGTTGACCAGACAGCCCGCGATGGGCTGTCTTCGTCATTGACCTGCTCAGTCGATTGCCAAACGAGATCATCAATGACTTCCAAGAGACACATCGCGGCACCCGGCGAGGCGGCGGTAGATAGCGTTGGCAGCTAAGGCAAGTCCCAGGCTGAAGGGCCTGCTCCGCGTCGTTGGCCAGGTCTGTGCGATCCTCGCCATTACCCTGGCGCTGGATTACATCCTGCTGGCCACGGTCTTTTCCGACTGGAAGCGCGGCTGGGCCGACGCCGCGACAGCCTATACCCAGGCCTATGTCCATGCCCCCTGGCATCACGACCTCGCTCCGAACCAGAATTCCATGCGACCGTGGGGTAAGACCCTCTATCCCTTTCGCACCGACCGCTATGGCTTCCGGACCGGCGCCTGTGCGCCGGGCGAAGACGACAAGAGCAAGCCCGCCATCTTCGTCGTCGGTGATTCGTTCACCGAGGCCCTGGGGGTCCCGTACGAGGAGAGCTTTGCCGGGCTGATGGCTTGCGAGGCCGCCGGGGAGGGTAAGGCGGTGTGGAACCTCGGCGTGCTCTCCTTCAGCCCCGTCATCTACCAACGCAAGATCGAAGCGGCTGCCGAGAAGCTCGGCATCAAGCCTACCGAGATATACGTCTTCCTCGACCTCTCCGACATCACGGACGAGGCGATCGTCTATCGCGTCGGCGAAGGCGGCACGATCGGGGTGGCGCCGTCACACCACTGGTTCGACACCGGCCAGTTCCTGCTCGGCAACTTCGCGACTTTCCGGCTGCTCTACAACCTCTGGCTCGACATGCCGTTCGGCTCGGCGGCGCCCGATGAAAGCTGGCGCGCGCGCTGGAGCGTCGATCCCAGGATCATGGACGAATGGGGCCGCCGCGGGCTGGAGCTGGCGAGCAAGAACATGGACGCGATCGTGGAGCTCTGCCAGGAGTGGAAGTGCCAGCTCACCCTGGTCGTCTATCCTTGGCCCGACAATGTCAGGGCGGGCGACCGCAACAGCATCCAGGTCACCCACTGGCGGCAGTGGGCAAGCGAGCGTGGCGTACGCTTCGTCGATGGCTTCGCCCCGTTCTTCCGGGAGCCGCCGGATGTCGCGGTGAGCAACTATTTCATCCCTGGCGACGTGCACTTCTCGGCTCGGGGGCACCGCCTGGTCTTCGATGAATTGAAGCGTTCGACTGGTCCGTTCTGAGCTCTGTGCTTCGCCGGAGGCGTACGAAGGGTTGACCACAAGGATCGAAATCCAAACAAGCCATCCATGTCGCGAACCAGACCGCTGTTCGTGTCGACACTGCGGCTATGCGGGAAGGATCAGTCCGTCGTCATGAAAGATGCGGATGCCGATCACGACATCCTGGAAGTCGTTGTCGCCCGTCGTTGTCGGCAGATCCTCGATGCCGAGCAACAGCTCTTGGCCGCCAAGCGCGACGCCAGACAGCATCTGGTTGGCGTCCGCCTGATTGAGCGTGGCAATCGAGTGGAAGATCGCCACCCCCTCGAGGGTGCCCCGCGTCGCGCTGTACAACACCGGCGGCATGCCGCTGTCGACCGTCGCCGGCGTGGCGGTGCCTCTCACTACGAACGAAAGATCGTCAGGCAGCGTGCCGTAGGCCGTGAACCCGTTCTGGATCAGGAAGACGCCGATGCTCTCGCCGGCGGCCGGCGCACCCAGATCCACGGTAGCGGCCCCGGCGTGCACATCGAGCGTGTTGGCGAACAGCACATGCACGTCATGGATGGTCCCGTCCGCGGCGATCTTGTAAGTGCCCAAGGTGTTGCTGAAGGCAGACACCGCTGATTTGAGCTCCAGCGAGAAGCGGGCGGCGCCGTCGCCCATGAGGAACGGCTCGTTGACGATGCCGTTGATCGACGCCGGATCGACGCCCACGCCTTCCGACAGGGTGGGCAGGAAGGGCTCGAACGTCACCAGGGTGTGGGCGTTCGCGCCAATCCCGAGCGCAACCGTCATCAAATCGCCTTTCGAGAAGTCTCCGACCAGCTCGAAGCTGGAGCCATCGGCACCGACTGTAGCACCATGTGTGTCCTTGGCGACGTCGAGGGCCGCGCGGTCGATCCGCACGCCCGGGATGTCGAGCGTGTCGTCCAGGCCAAAGTCGAAGATTCTGTCGCAATCCAGGGATGTGATCGCGTCACGGACGGTATCCCTTCCCGATCCGAGATGGATGCCGTCGCCGCCGCCGCCGCCCGCGACGACATCATCGCCTGGCCCGGCCTGGATCGTGTCGCTCCTGCTCGTAGCCAGCGGCTGCCCGGCGACCGTCGTCGTCTCGTCAATCGTGTCGGCCCCTGCGGTGCCCTCGATCGTCGTCCCCGGCGCGCTCAGACCCTCCTCGATGTCGACCGCGGCGTCGCCCAGCACGTAGCGGTCGAACGTGCCTTCCGGCTTTGTGATCCTTCCGGCGAATTCCCATCGCTCGTTCCCCAACAGCACCCGGTCGCTGATATCGCCCAGGACGGTGAGCACGTGCATTCCGTCGACGACGACACCGGGCCCGATGCGCACGCCGTGGCTGTCGATCACGAGCGTGTTGTTGTCGCCCGTCAGGTCGATGTGCTCGATGCCCTTGATCCGGCGCACTAGGGGCCCTTCACCGGTGAGATCGAGTGTGATTCCGCTACCGTCGGGATTCAGGGTGTCCACGCCGCCGCCGCCGTCGACGAGCAGAAACGCGAGGTCGCCGACTATAATCGCGTCCTCGCCGGCACCGCCGTGGAACACGTCGGCGCCGCCCAGACCGATCAGAATGTCGTCGCCGGCGCCACCGATCAGACTCTCCGCCGGCGCCGTCCCCCTCTTCGTGACCGGCGCCTTAGACCCGCCAAAGGCGCCGCCGAACACCACGTAGGCCCCTCCCGTCGCCTGATGAGTGCCGCTGCTCAACGTATTAGCTTCCGGCTCACCGATGATCAGATCGGCGAAGCCGTCGCCGTTGACATCACCCGCCGAGGCGACAGACCAGCCGATTTCGCCGCCGTTCGCGTCACTGCTCGCGAGCCGGAAGCCGTCGCTGCCGGTCAGGCTGGACAGGTCGAGGTTGGCGGCAAAGCCCGACGCCTTGCCCAACACGACGTAACTCGCACCGTTCGAGCCGTCCGCCTTTGGGGCGCCGACGATCAGGTCATCGAAGCCGTCGCCGTTCACGTCCCCGGCCGACGCGACCGAGTAACCACTGGATCCGGGACCGCCCAAGCGGAAGCCATCGCTGCCGTTCAGGAGGGACAGGTCCCGTTCGATGAAAACGGAACGGGTGCCAAGAACCACATAGCTCTGCCCCGCCCCGACGCCAGTGCCAACGATCATGTCGCCAAGACCGTCACCGTTTACGTCGCCTGCCGAGGCGACTGACCAGCCGGTGTTGGTGTCCGGCAGGCCGAGCATCGTGAAGCCGTCGTGGCCATCCAGATTTGCCAGATGGACCGTCGCTGGAAAGCCCGACTGCTTTCCGTACACGACGTAGGCGTTTCCCGCCACGACGTGGCCCTTTCCCGCGACATGGCGGGCCTGCGGGGCGCCGATGACAATGTCGGCGAGGCCATCGCCATTGACGTCCCCGGCCGACGCGACCGACCAGCCGCTGGCTTCATTGTCCGACCCGCCTGGCAGCCGGAAGCCGTTGCTGCCGTCCAGGCTGGAGAGGTCGAGGCTGGCGGCAAAGCCCGACGCCTTGCCGAAAACCACGTAGCTCGTCCCGACAAAGGTCCCATATATTGGATCGACGGTATGAGGAGCGCCGACGATCAGGTCATCGAAGCCATCGCCGTTCACGTCCCCCGCGGACGCGACCGAGAAGCCGCTCCCGTCAGCCGCCGAGTTCCTCAGCTGAAAACCGTCGCTGCCGTCCAGGCTAGGCAGGCTCAGCTCGCCGGCAAAGCCCGACTCCTTGCCGAAAACCACATAGCTCGCCGCAAAAGAGGCGGCGACGTTGTCACTGAGGACGCCGACCATCAGATCGGCGAAGCCGTCGCCGTTCACATCCCCGGCCGACGCGACCGAGACATTGCTCAAGTTGGTGACGGTTACGCCATCCAGCTTGAAGCCGTTGGTGCCGGTCAAGGTGGATAGATCGAAATAGTAGTCGAAGCCCGCCGCTGCGCCGAATACCACATAGCTCGTCAGCGAAGGAGCGCCGAACTTCGAGGTGCCGCCAACGATCAGATCCGCGAAGCCGTCGCTGTTCACGTCCCCGGCCGACGCGACGGATGCGCCTACGCGCCCCTCCGATACAAAGCTCCTTAGCCGGAAGCCGTTGGTACCGTCGAGCTCGAACAGGTCGATGTTTGCCGGAAACGACATGCCACTCCCCAATTACCCCTGTTGCCCGCGGTGCCGGTCCACGTCGGACCGAAGGCGCGACCGGAATCCCGCTGCGCGCCCTTCTCACCTGCTACCGCTCCCGAGCAGGCATTGTCGACGCAACGAGGAGAGCCGTAAACAAATGCCGCTTGATCACGGGTCTCGCTTGTCCGGCCGTCTCAGGTAAATGCGGCAGGCGCGTCGCTGGGGGAGAATCCAAAGTGCCGACGGAACATCCGGGCGAAAGTCGCAGGCTGCCGAAAGCCGCACTGCCGAGCGATATCGCCAATCGCCGGCCTGCCTCCAGCGCGCGAGGTCAGCAGCTGCAGCGCCTGCTGGAGGCGAGCGTCCCAGATCGTCTGCGCGACGGTCTCGTCGTGGCATGCGAAGGCGCGATAGAGCGACGCTCGCGAGCAGCCGACGACGGCGGCAACCCGATCGGGGGACAGGTTCGGGTCCCTGCAGTGCCGGTCGATGACGATTCTCGCCGCCTGGTAGAAGCCAGCAGGAAATCCGTCCTCGTCGATACGGCGGTCGAGCTGCGTCCGCAGCAGCACCAGCATCATCTCGGAGGCGGCATCGGTCGCCGCCGCCCGCTCCGGCTCCGACATGTTCGCGACTTCGTCGAAGGTCGTTATCAGATGCTGGCGCAGCACTGACGCCAAGCCTTGACCGGGGATCGGTCTGCCGGCGAGCGAGGAGACGTCGCTTCCGACCACCTCCCGCGCCCGCGCCCGCGACACGATGATGCCGTGTGCGACGTGGCGCGAGCGGATCATGGACACCGGCTGGCCATAGTCGATGAAGCACAGCTCTCCCGGTCGCAGTACGCGGTCGGTCTTCTGAGAGATCGTCGTGGTCGACGTGCAGTGACGCATCAGGTCGACGCTGATGTCGTCGCATCCGTCGCGCCGCAGTCGCAGGGCCGATCGATCGACATCCACGGAGTCGGATCTGTGCTCGACGAGTTCCGCGCCCCGTCCAACGACGAGGCGCATGCCCGCTCGGAAAGGCGCCCTGGGTTGCTCGACGGTGGGCAACAGGCGGCGCAACACGCCTTCCCGGTAGAACTCGAATTGGCGCGGCTCCGGAAGCATCGCCGTCGTCACGACGGTCAATCGACCGGCCCCATCCGATGGCATTGCCTGCGCAGAGCTCATCACCCGCCCCGTACCCCTGCGGCGTCACCAATTCCGCCGGGGCCGCGCACCCGACAACACTCAAGCTAAAATATGGCACAAATAGCGGTGCCCATCTCCCTCCAAGGTCGTGTGGAATTGAGCATCCCACAAGCAGGTTCATTCGCCCGGCGACGACCGCGTCGCTGCCGCGCGACATCGTCAGCGCACTGCCTCCGCATCGCGCACAGCCGCTCGCGCGACTTCTTGCCGCCACAACGCGCTTTAAGCACGGCAGCAACCAACTCGACGCCAGCGGCTCTGTCGGGTTCGATTGAGGCGTATCCGCTCTCGGATGCGCACAATCCTTGCATGTAACGGTGAAGGCTTGCGCCCAAGGTCGCAGTAGCGGACAATGTTTAGTGTCTGCAGATGCCCCTCCCAGGGCACGCGCATAACTTGACGACGCGTTTGCCAGACATAGGCTGTGTTGCCCGCGTGGCAATGCAGCCCGCGAATGCCGACATCCGACTCTGGCCTGGGCCATCGAGGAGTAGATTTGGAATGCGGGTTATCTTGGCTCAGCCTCGAGGCTTCTGTGCCGGCGTGGTCCGCGCGATCGAGATCGTGGAGCGCTCGCTGGAGAAGTTCGGCGCCCCGGTCTATGTGCGGCACGAGATCGTCCACAACCGCCACGTCGTCGAGCGGCTCGAGCGCATGGGCGCAGTGTTCGTCGATGAGCTGGACGAGATTCCCGACGGCGCCGTCACGATCTTCAGCGCCCATGGCGTTGCCCAGTCGATCATCGACCAGGCGAAAGCACGCGGCCTGCCCGTGCTGGACGCCACCTGCCCCCTCGTGTCGAAAGTCCATCTGCAGGGCAAGCGCTACGTGGCGCGCGGTCGGGCCCTGATCCTGATCGGCCATGCCGGCCATCCCGAGGTGGAGGGAACCATGGGACAGATCGGCGCGGCCGTCCATCTGGTCTCCACGGTCGAGGACGTCACCCGGCTCGACCTGCCTCGCGATGCGCCCGTCGCCTACGTCACGCAGACGACCCTCAGCGTCGACGATACGCGCGGCGTGATTGCCGCGCTGCACGCGCGGTTCAACGATCTCGAGGGACCGAACGTATCCGACATCTGTTACGCCACGCAGCATCGCCAGTCGGCGGTGCGCGACCTCTGCGCGATGGCGGACCTGCTGCTGGTCGTCGGCAGCCGCAACAGCTCGAACTCCAACCGCCTGCGCGAGATCGGCATCGAACAAGGGCTGCCCAGCCACCTGATCTCGGATGGCAGCGAACTCGATCCGGCGTGGCTGCGCGGCGTCGAGACCGTGGGACTGACCGCCGGTGCCTCGGCGCCCGAGGAGCTGGTCCTCGACGTCATCGAAGCGCTGCGCCGGCACGGCGAGGTCACTGTCGAGCAGTTGGACGGCGTGCGCGAGAACATCGAGTTCCGCCTGCCTGCCGAGCTGAGGTCGGGCCAACCCGGCGCGGAAACGCCGCGCAAGACGGCCGCAACGGCAGACCAATAGGGCAGCGCGCCATGGGAATCCCTCTCCATCAGGCAGCCCGTATCGGCGCCTATTTGCTGCGCCAGCATCTCAGCCGCCGCGAGCGCTATCCGCTGGTGTTGATGCTCGAGCCGCTGTTCCGCTGTAACCTGGCCTGCGCCGGCTGCGGCAAGATCGACTATCCGAGCGAGATCCTCGACCAGCGGCTGTCGTACGACGATTGCATGGCGGCAATGGACGAATGCGGCGCGCCCGTCGTCTCGATCGCCGGCGGCGAGCCGCTGCTGCATCGCGAGATGCCGAAGATCGTCAAGGGCTTCCTGGCGCGCAGGAAGTTCGTGATCCTGTGCACCAACGCCCTGCTGCTGGCCAAGAAGATCGACGACTACCAGCCCAATCCGTCGTTCACCTGGTCCATCCACCTCGATGGCAATCGCGCCATGCACGACAAGTCGGTGTGCCAGCAGGGCACCTACGACAAGGCAGTCGAGGCCATCAGGCTGGCCAAGTCGAAGGGATTCCGCGTCAGCATCAACTGCACGCTGTTCAACGACGCCGATCCCGCCGAAGTCGCGGCCTTCCTCGACGACATGAAGGCGCTCGGACTGGATGGCATCACGGTATCGCCCGGCTATGCCTATGAACGCGCGCCCGACCAGAAGCACTTCCTGAACCGCAACAAGACCAAGGAGCTGTTCCGCGGCATCCTGGCGCGCGGCCGTGGCGGCCGCGCCTGGCCGTTCAGCCAGTCGATCAACTTCCTCAACTTCCTCGCCGGCAATGAGAGCTACCAGTGCACGCCGTGGGGCAACCCCACGCGCACCGTGTTCGGCTGGCAGAAGCCCTGTTACCTGCTGGGCGAGGGCTACGCCAGGACGTTCCGCGAGCTCATGGACACCACCGAGTGGGACAAGTACGGCGTGGGCAAGTACGAAAAGTGCGCCGACTGCATGGTCCATTGCGGCTTCGAAGCGTCGGCGGTGAAGGACATGGTTCGGCGTCCACTCAGGGCGCTGGGCGTGACGCTGCGCGGCGTGCGCACCGAAGGCGCGATGGCGAAGGACATCCCGCTCGACGGCCAGCGGTCGGCCGAGTTCGTCTTCTCAGACCATGTCGGCCGCAAGCTCGCCGACATCCGAGCCACCAAGACGGGGACCCAGCAGGCGGTGGCCGCGGAGTAGCGCGCGAAAGGCCGTCTCGGCCTCCAATCCGGTTCGGATCAGCGCCGGAAGCTGCCAAGGAGCGGCCAGCAGCGAACCCAGCACTGCCGGCAGATCGAGACCGCCGTCGCGGCGCATGCCGACGCGCGCGGCCGGCGGCAGCGTGCGGTGCGCGGCATCCGAGACGACGCGTGCGGCGGCGAACGGCCGGCGATGGCGATGCGCCACGCGGGCGGCAACGTGCGATTCCATGTCGACGGCGATGGCCATGCTGATGCGGCGCAACTCGGCCTTCTGCGCGGCCGTCGCCGCCACGGCGTCGACGCCGAGCAGCACGCCGCGTTGCGCTGCCGGCAAGCGCGAGACCAGCCGGTCGGTCCAGCCGGGATCGGTCGGCAGCGCGCTGCCGCCATTGCTCACAGCCGTGGCCACCACCCAGCCGCCGGGCCGCAGTCCAGGCGCCAGTGCGCCGGCGATGCCGATGCTGATGACTCCCTGCATGGCCGGGGCCAGGCGCTCGAGCTCCACCTCCAGTCGCGCCGCATCGCCGCCGCCCACCACCACCTCGACGTCCGGCCCGGCAAGGATCCGCCGCTCGCGCTGCAGGCCGGTGACCGCGAGGATCATCACATTCCGTAGGCCGTGCGCCGGCTGTTGGTGCGACGCAGGTTGCGATAGCGGGCCAGCGCCCACAGCGGGAAGTAGGCCGGGTAGCCGTGGTAGCGCAGGTAGAAGACGCGCGGAAAGCCGCCGCCGGTGTAGGCCTCCTGCCGCCACAGCCCGGTCGCATCCTGGGTGCGCCGCAGCCAGGCGATGCCGCGCTCGACGGCGGGATGGTCGACTTGTCCTGCCGCCATAAGCCCCAGCAAGGCCCAGGCGGTCTGGGACGCGGTGGAGGCAGCGGGTTCATAGCCGCGATAGTCGAGCTTGTAGCTCGTGCAGTCCTCGCCCCAGCCGCCATCCGCATTCTGGATGGCAATCAGCCAGTCCGCGGCCTTGCGCAAGCTCGGCGCCGTTCCGTCGAGGCCGACGGCGCCCAGCGCGCATAGCACCGACCATGTGCCGTAGATGTAGTTGACGCCCCAGCGGCCGAACCAGCTGCCGTCCGGCATCTGCTCGCGCTCGAGGTAGTCGAGGCCGGCGCGCATGACGGGACTGGCCGGCGTCTCGCCAAGCTGGGCCAGCATGCTGATGCAGCGTGCGCTGACATCCGCGGTCGGTGGATCGAGCAGCGCGCCGTGATCGGCGAAGGGGATGTTGTTCAGGTAATGATCGACGTTGTCGGCATCGAAGGCGGCCCAGCCGCCGTTGCCGCTCTGCAGTCCGGAAATCCATTCGACGCCGCGCTCGATCGCCTGATCGTATCCCGGCCCGGCGCCTGCCCCCGCCTCGCCCGCCCTCTTCGCTCCCGCCCTCTCCTCACCCAACTGTCGTCGCGCGCGGTCCATCGCCATGACCACGACGGCGGTGTCGTCGAGATCGGGATAGTGCGCGTTGCGATACTGGAATGCCCAGCCGCCGGGTCGCACCTGCGGCCGCCGCTCGCTCCAGTCGCCACGCACCTCGAGTTCCTGCAAGGGCTTCAGCCAGTCGAGGCCGCGCAGCGCGGCGTCCTCCGCCTCGCCCTGCTGGACCTCGAGCAGGGCCTGGCTGGCGAGCGCGGTGTCCCAGACCGGGGAGACGCAGGGCTGGCAGTAGGCCTCGTCGTCGCGCACCACCAGCAGCTTCTCGATCGACTGTCGGGCCGTGGCATAGCTCGGATGATCCGCCGGATAGCCCAGCGCATCGAACATCATCACCGAGTTCGCCATGGCAGGATAGATCGCGCCGAGACCGTCTTCGCCGTTCAGCCGCTCGGTGACGAAGCGCACGCAGCGCTCGATGGCGCGCTGGCGCATCTTCTTCGGCCACCGCGGCTCGATCGCTTTCAGCACGCGGTCGAGCCCATTGAAGAACAGCGCCCAGCCACGGTGCGCATGGGCAGCCAGCCGGGGTTCGGACCGGCCGGTTGTCGCGAACAGCTCCTGGATGTCGACGCCGCGCCGATTGCGCGCCCGTTTGCGCAATGCCGCCAGCACGAGCAGCGGAACGATGACGGTGCGCGCCCAATAGGACATGCGCGACAGGTGGATCGGAAACCAGCGCGGCAGCAGGATGATCTCGACCGGCATGGTCGGCACGTGCGCCCAGGAGAGCTGGCCGAACTGGGCCAGCAGGATGCGCGTGAAGACATTGGCGCGCTCGGCGCCGCCGTGCGCCAGGATCGCGCCGCGTGCTCTCGCCATGTGCGGCGCGTCCGGGCTGTCGCCGATCATCTTCAGGCAGAAATAGGCCTTCACGGTCGCGCTGATATCGAAGGCCCCGCCATGGAAGAGCGCCCAGCCGCCGTGGTCGCCCTGGATGCGCCGGAGATAGGCGCCGATCTTGCGCTCCAGCTCGGGCGCGTCCGGCTCGCCGAGATAGTGCCGCAGCAGGATGTATTCCGAGGGGATCGTGGCGTCGGCCTCGAGCTCGAAGACCCAGTGGCCGTCGTCGCGCTGCAGGCGCCGCAGCGCCTGGACCGCGCGCGCGATGTCGTCCTCGAGCCGGTCTAGATCGTCCCTCTTGGTCGTGGCTGCCTCGCTCGACATCGGTCAGGCACCGGCCAGCGCAAGTTCGGCGGCCCGGTTTCCCGACCGCAAAGCGCCTTCGATCGTCGCCGGCAGGCCGGTGTCGGTCCAATCGCCGGCCAGGAACACATTGGCCCATCCGGTGCGCGCCGACGGGCGGCGCGCCTCCTCGGCCGGCGTCGCGGCAAAGGTGGCGCGTTTCTCCTTCACGATGCGGCAGGGCGGCACTGGAGCCGTCACGTCGTGGACCGCGGCGACGTCGCGCCACAGCAGCACGGCCAGGGTATCGCTGTCGGTGTCCATGAGATGATCGGCGGCGCTGACGGTGACGGATATCCGGTCCTCGAAAGCGAACACCCACTCCGCCGTACCGCCGATCACGCCGACCATGGGGCATGCCCGTGGCGGCGGAACGATCTGGAAGTGCGCATTCAGGATGGCGCTGAACTTCCGTGGAGCGATCACGCCCGGCAACAGCTTCTCGGCCGCCCAGGGCGGCACCGCGACGATCACGCGATCCTCGGGCTGAAGGCTCTGCTCTTCGCCATCGAACGCCAGGGCCACCGCCCTGCCCTTGGCGAACCTGAGGGCGCGCAGCGAGCGGCTGAGCCGGATTTCCGCGCCACGACGGCGCAACCGCTCGAGGGCGGGATCGACGAAGGCGGCGGCAAGACTGGGCGAACTGATGAGAGGGCGCATGTGGCGTCCGCCCCTGGCGAAGGTTTCGCGGACGATGGCGCCGGCCAGATCGGCCGAGGCATCTTCGGGTGCCGTGTTCAAGGCGGACAGCAGCACGGGCCGCAGGAACTTCTCCCACAGCACGGTATCGCGGCGAACGACTTCGTCGATGCGGCGACCGGGATGGCGCCGCATCAATGCAAGCAAGGCCAGGTAGTCGCCGAGGCGCGTGCCAGGCACACGGCGGTCGGCGTGAAGGATCCACCAGGGTATCGGCCCGTCGTCAGGCCGCAGTGACCAGCGAACGCCAAGCTGACGGTCGACGAAGGTGAATTCCGGCCGGTCGGGCCCGGTCACCCTCCCTTCGGCGCCGATTTCGCGCAGGTAGCGATCGACCGCCTTGTTGCCGGACAGGACGAGATGGTTGCCGTTGTCGATCGTCATGTCGAGCTGGCCGTCGTGATAGGAGCGGCACCTGCCCCCGGCCTGCCTGGCAGCTTCCGAGAGAATGATGGGCTCGCCGCGGCCCGCCACAGCGATCGCCGCGGACAAACCGGCCAGCCCTGCGCCAATGACATGAACGGTCATCCGAACACGCTGCAGCGGATGACGAGATAGATGAGATGGGGTTTGCCGATGCGCACGCGCCGGCGCGGCGGTGCCCAGCCTTCGACCAGCATTTGCTGGAGCAGGGCGCTGTAGACGGCCGCCATGAGCCGTGGTGCCAGCAGGCGGCCGCGTGGCCTCGACTTCATCAGACGATCGGCCGCGGCGAAATGCTCGAGCGACCGTGCCGCCAACGTCCGGCAGACCTGATCGACGCGCGCATCACCGATCACGGCATGCGGCTCGGTCGTCCCGATGCCCGCCTGGACCAGGAGCTCGCGCGGCAGGTAGAGGCGGCCCATCCCGGCATCCTCGTCGAGGTCGCGCAGGATGTTGGTGAGCTGGAGCGCGCGCCCGAGATGGTGCGCCAGTTCGCCACCAGGCGCCTCTTCCATGCCGAAGACACGGGTCGAAAGGCGGCCGACGGCGACAGCGACGCGGTCGCAATAGAGATCGAGGGTTGCGAGATCGGGCGCGCGGATGTCGGCGGCGACGTCCATCTCCATGCCGTCGATCACCGCGAGGAAATCGGCCCGTGCTAGGCCGAACGCGTGCACCGATCCAAGAAGGAAGCTCGCCTGGCCCGCCGGCCGGCCGGCATAGAGGGCGTCGATGTCCTCGCGCCATTGCGCCAGCGCCGCAGCCCGCGCCGGGCGCGGCCGCGTCCCGTCGTCGGCGATATCGTCGACAAGCCGGCAGAACATGTAGATCGCGAACATCGCCTCGCGTTCGGCCTTCGGCATGAGGCGCATGGCGGTGTAAAACGAACTGCCGGAGATTCTCGCCCGGATGTCCGCGACCGTGAGGTCGGATTGCGTCACGCTCGTCATCCCCGGCTGCCGCGCAGGCCGGGCTGGCGGGCGCCGACGGCCCGCACCAACCGGCGCATCGCCACGACGATGCCGCCGCGCAGGGCGAGGCCGGTGGTCTCGACAGCGCCATGATGCACGCGCTCCGATAGGGGATCGCGGCGTTCCAGGCGGCGTACAAGACCTTCCGCCAGGGCCTGGATGACACCGACCTCCAGAGCCAGCCGGCGATCGGCGATGCGCTCGGCGAAGGGCCGCGACCGGTCGAGCAGTGCACCGGCCTGCCGCGCCAGGCCGACGATGACGCGGCGGAGCTCGGGCGATGCCTGGCGGGCGGAAAGGCAATCGACAGCGAGTCCCTCGACACCCAGGCGATCGAGGGGAATGTAGACACGATCGAGGTTGCGGTAATCCTTCGCGCAATCCTGCAGATGGTTGATCACCTGCAGCGCTGCGCACAGCGCGTCGTTGAGCGGCCACAGCGCGTCCGATTCGCCGTGCAGGTCGAGCACGAAGCGGCCGACCGGTGCTGCAGAGAAGCGGCAATAGTCCATGAGCTCCGACCAGTCGGCGTAACGCCGCTTGGTGACGTCGCGCCGGAAGGCCTCGAGGAGGTCGCGCGCGTGCCGGTCGGTGAGGTTCCTCGCCTGAAGAGTCGACCGCAGAATCTCGCCTTCAACGCCCATGCCGGCTTGACCGCGCAATCCCGCTTCGAGCCGATCGAGCTGCGCAAGCTTCTGCTCGGCACTGGCCGTCGCGTGGTCGGCGACATCGTCGGCCGTGCGCGCGAAGCGATAGAAAGCGAGGATCGCCGGGCGCAACTCGGCGCGCACGAGGCGCGAGGCCACCGGAAAATTCTCGTCGCGGTGACCCTTGCCGGAGGTGAAGTCGGCGGCGCTCGTCATATGCCGCCCGTCATGGCCTGGGCGCGCCCCTTCCACAAGCCGCCACGGCCGCGCCAGCAGTCGATCGCCGACTGCACGGTGAAGAACGCATAGGCGGCACCGATGGCGGGAAGTGCCAAGCCCCACAACGGCGACTGGCGATAAAATCGGAGCATCGGCTGGAAGCTGAGCGCCATCACCAGCCAGGCACAAAGTCCCAGCCAGCGCGCCGGCCCATCGTGCAGAAGCGCAAGCAGTGGCGGCACGAGATAGACCAGGGCCATCGACGCGATTGTGGCGGCGAGAACGAGCGGCGAGTAGCCGAGCTGCGCGTAGGCCGAGCGCGCGATCATGTGGCCGATCTTCAGGAAGCCGCCGTAAGGCCGCAGGCTGGTGGCGCGGCGCGTCAGGCCGAGCCAGATCGGCCCCTGGTCCTTCAGGCGTCGCGCAAGTGCACAATCATCGATGATCTCGGACCGGATCGCGGCGATGCCGCCGGATCGCTCCAGCGCGTCGCGCCGCACCAAGATGCATCCACCGGCGGCGGCAGCCGTCCTGCGATCACGCCGCGCGACCCAGGCGAAGGGATAGAGCATCCGGAAGAAGTAGACGAACGCGGGAATGAGGGACCGCTCGGCCCAGCTTGCGCAGGAGAGCTCGGCCATCAGCGACACCAGCACGCGGCCGTCCTGCTCGGCACGCGCGACCAGCATCCTGAGATTGTCCGGCGTGTGGCCGATATCGGCATCGGTGAGCAGGAAGTAGTCGACCGGATCGCCCTGGGCTGTGGCATGGCGGATCCCCTGCTCCAGTGCCCACAGCTTGCCGGTCCATCCGGACGGCAGCTCTGTCCCGGACAGAACATCGAGACGACGTCCACCTTCGATGGCCCCGGCGACACCGGCGGTGCCGTCGCTGCTGCCATCGTCCACCAGGACGATGCGGAACGGCCCCGGGTAATCCTGGCGCAGCAGGCTGCCGATCGACCGCGCGATCACATCGGCCTCGTTGCGGGCGGGAACCACCGCCACCACGGCGGGCCAGCGCGACGGCGCGGGAAGCCCGCCAGTGTCGCGTTCCCGGACCAGCCAGAATCCGCCGCGGGCGAGCAGCAGATACGACCAGATCGCCAGCGCGAGCAGCCCGATGCCGGTCCACGCGCTCATGCGAGGTATCCGGCGCCGCGGAACCAGGACAGGGCGTCGGCGACACCTTCCTGATAGGGCCGGCTGCGATAGCCGAGCTCGCGTTCGGCCTTGGCGGAAGTAAAGAACATCCGGTATCTCGACATCCGCAGGCCATCGAGCGTCAGCAACGGCTCCTTGCCGGTCACGCGCGCCGCGGCCTCGGCGGCGAACGCCAACGGCATCAGGGGCGCACGCGGCAGCTTGAGGCGCGGCGCCTTGCGGCCGGCGAGGCCGGCGATCGTCGCCAGCAGTTGCTGCAGGGTGAGGTTCTCGCCCCCCAGGATGTAGCGCTCGCCGATGCGGCCCCGTTCGAAGGCAAGCAGATGGCCGGCGGCGACGTCATCGACATGGACGAAGTTCAGTCCCGTATCGACGAAGGCTGGAATCCTGCCGCGCGCCGCATCGAGCAGGATGCGGCCGGTCGGCGTCGGCCTTATGTCGCGCGGTCCAATGGGCGTCGTGGGGCTGACGATGATCGCGGGCAATCCGTCACGCAGGATCATCTCCTCGACGCCGCGTTCGGCCATGGTCTTGCTGCGCTTGTAGGTGCCGATCGCTTCATGCGGCGCGAGCGCGGCGGTCTCGTCGACCGGCACAGACGCACCCGCGACACGCAGCGCGGCGACACTGCTCGTATAGACGATGCGCTCGACGCCGGCGGCCAGCGCCTCGCGCTTGAGGTTCAACGTGCCTTCGACATTGGCTCGCATGATCTCGGAAGGGTCGCGTGCCCACAGACGATAGTCGGCCGCGACGTGGAACAGGTATCGGACGCCTTTCAGGGCGGCCCTGAGGGACTCGCGATCGGTGAGATCGCCGACCACCACCTCGCATTCGAGGCCAAGGAAATTGTCACGCGGGCTGGTGGCGCGAACGAGTGCGCGCACGCGGACGCCGCGTTCGATCAGAGCACGCACGACGGCTGAGCCCAGGAAGCCAGATCCGCCGGTTACGAGGGTCAGATCGCCCGGCCGCAAGGAAGCACTCATGGCAAGGTACCTTCGGCGCCGCGAATTCGTTCCAAGTATGACAATATACGGTGTTTTCGCAAATTCGTGGGACCTGTTGCCACGGGCGTGAGTATTCGCGAAGCGCTGATCAACCCGGGGCACATGCTGGCGCCGGGCACCGCAAGAGAGTTGAGCGATTTCCTCCGCGCCGAGGTCGCGAAGCACAGCGCCGTCGTCAGGCGCTCCGGCATGCGCCTGGAGTAGCGTCGCGGCATGCGGCCCCTCGAATGGCGGTCGGGCCCCATCGCGGGCTATCGTCCGTGCTTCAACCTCGAGGGCCGGCCGATGGCAAGGCGGGCCGGCCAACCAAGGGCCTCGAGCATTCCCTTGACGTTCCAGGCCCGAGGTGTGACTGTGTTTTCGTGAAGAATATCACAGTAACACTAGATGACGAGACCTACCGCCGGGCACGCATCCGTGCGGCCGAGCTCGACACGTCTGTCTCGGCCTTGGTGCGGCGCTACCTCGTCGACCTTGCGGGCGGCGAAAGTGAGTTCGAGCGCCTCGAGAAGCTGGAACGGATGCTGCGCGAGCGCATCAAGACGTTCCGGGCGAGCGATCGACTCTCCCGCGACGAGGCCCACGCGCGCAAGGCTTGAGCGCGATGTCCACACGACGCTTCGTCGACACCAACGTCCTGCTCTATTCGATAAGCCGAGACCCCGGCGAGACGACCAAGCGCGATCGTGCCGTGGCGCTTCTCACGGCGGACGACCTCGCCTTGTCGGCTCAGGTGCTTCAGGAATTCTATGTTCAGGCGACGCGGCCCGGCCGGGCCGACGCCCTGCCGCACGACATTGCCGCAGGCCTCATACGCGCCTGGGCCCGGTTCCCGGTGCAGGAGATCTCACCGGAGATCGTGACCGCGGCGCTGGAGATCCGCGCAAAGCAAGGCTTCTCATATTGGGACAGCGCCGTCGTCGCGGCAGCCGTGGCGCTCGGGTGTCGCGAATTGTTGTCGGAGGATTTGAGCCACGGCCAGCGGATCGGCAAGCTTCGGATCGTCAATCCATTTCGCTGACGCTTGGCGCACTTCCACAGCAGGATGGCGGCCGCACGACGCAGACCGCCGGCCATAGGCGCCAACTCTTCTCTTCGACCTTGCGTCTTTGCTGGGAGCGCGCCACTCATAGGCGCTAACGTTACCAAGAACCTCACCCTGAGGAGCGGCCCGGAGGGCCGCGTCTCGAAGGGTCGGCAACAAATCGGCTGCTGCGACTCCGCTTTTCCAGCAATCTCGCGGGCATTGCTGCTGGTTGGCTCCGACGTTGGCGCGACGTGGCGCTCGCATCTTTGATCGATCCGGGTAGCGCAGAGGTATGCCCTCCGGGCTCAACTGGGCAATACCCGGCCATCGGTCGCGCACCCGGCGCGCCCTTGTCATCGCGAGCGCAGCGAGGGACCTTTCGGCGATGCTCGAACCGGAGGGAGACCGTCATGCCCGATACTCACAGCACCCCGCAGCTCGAACCGTGGCAATGGAGCGAAGCTCAGTGGCGCAAGCTGGTCGGCCAGGTGCGCGCCGGCCGAGCCTATCGCCCCGAGACGTGGAAGGACGGGGCGCGCTGCGCCGTCGCGCTGTCGTTCGACTCCGACCATGAAACCAACGAGCTGCGCGATGGCGGCAAGTCGATCGGCCGGCTGTGCTGGGGCGAATATGGCGCCCGCGTGGGTGTCCCCCGCATCGCGCGACTGCTCGACAGGCACGGCGTCAAGGCGACGTTCTACGTGCCCGCGGTCGCCGCCCTGCTCCATCCCGAGGAACAGCGCAGGCTGGTCGCCGAGGGCCACGAGATCGGCATCCATGGCTGGATCCACGAGCTCAACTCGGTGCTGCCCTACGAGGCCGAGCGCGACCTGATGCTGCGCTCCGCCGACACGCTGGAGAAGATCACCGGCCGGCGCGCCGTCGGCTTGCGCACCCCGTCGTGGGACTTCAGCCCCAACACGCTCGCCATCGAGAAGGAGATGGGGCTGCTCTACGACTCGTCGCTGATGGCCGACGAGGATTGCTACGAGTTGCTGCTGCACGGCGAGCCCAGCGGCGTGCTCGAGCTGCCCGTCGAATGGGTGCGCGACGACGCCGTCTACTTCGCCATGCACCGCTTCTCCTCGCTGCGCCCCTACACGCCGCCGACCGACGTGCTGGAGATCTTCCGCCGTGAGCTCGATGCGGCGTGGGAGGACGGCGGCATCTTCCAGCTCACCATGCATCCGCACATCATCGGCTACCGCTCGCGCATCTGGATCGTCGACGAGCTGATCCGCCACGCCAAGGCCAAGGGCAAGGTGTGGTTCGCCACCCATGAAGAAGTCGCGCGCTACGCCAGGGCGCACGCGGCCAGGGAGCCTGCGGTATGAGCGCCGGCGCGAAGGTCGCCATCGTGACCGGCGGCGCACGCGGCATCGGTCGCGGCTGCGCCCTCGAGCTCGCGCGGCGCGGCTACGACATCGCGCTGGTCGACCTGCTCGAGCCCGAGATGAAGCGCACGGCGGGCGAGATCGAGGCGCTGGGCCGCCGCGCGCTGGCCTGCCAGGCCGACGTCGCCTCGTTCACCCGCGCCCACGAGGTGGTGGCCGACGTCGTCCACCAGTGGGGCCGCATCGACTTCCTGCTGAACGATGCCGGCGCCTCCAACGCCAAGGGCATCCTCGAAATCCGCGAGGAGGAGTTCGACCGCACCATCGCGGTCAACCTCAAGAGCTGCTTCAACTACATCCACGCCATCGCGCCGGTCATGCTGGCGCAGGAAACCGGCGGCCGCATCGCCAGCATGTCGTCACTGAATGCGCTGAGCGGCGGCGTCACCAGCGCCGTCAGCAAGCATTCCTACGCGGCGGCCAAGGCCGGCATCCTCGGGCTGACGCGTGCGCTCGCCAAGGAGCTCGGCCCCAGGATCGCGATCAACGCCATATGCCCCGGCGTGATCGAGACCGAGCTCGGCAACAGTCTGACCAAGGCGCGCGGGCCGGAGCTCACGAAAGGCATCGTGCTCGGCCGGCTCGGCACGCCAGCCGACGTGGCGCAGCTGGTCGCCTTCCTGGCCACCTGCGAGCCCTGCTTCATCACCGGCCAGCACTTCGTGATCGACGGCTTCCAGTGGTCGTGTTGAGCTCGCGCTCTAGCGCCGCCGCCCGATGGTGACGAGGTATTCCCGGCGGACGTGAAGCCCGGCGCCGACGCGATAGTGGACGTGATAGGCATCGACGTCCTTCTTCAAGGCGCTTCGGCCGGCTTCGTCGAGGCTGTAGTGGAGCGCGCGCAAGGGCCCGAAGCCCTGCAGGTACCAGTCCCAGATGGCGTCGACATCGTCGAAGTAGCAGTTGCTGACGCCGTGCTCGAAGGCGAGCACGAAGTCCCTCCCGAGGAGCACCTGGAGGTGATCCGGATCCCCCCACAGCAGGGGCGATGCCGCCGGCGCCGGCGCCGGGCTATGCGCGGCGATCATTGCCAGGAAGTGAGCGACGCCACCGTCGGGCGTCCAGGTCGCCAGGCAAAGCCTTCCGCCCTTCCGGCAGACCCGGCCGAGCTCGCGCGCGGCGCGCGCTTGGTCGGCAGCGAACATCACGCCGAACGTCGAGATGATCTTGTCGAACTGCCCCTCGCCGAAGGGCAGATTTTCGGCGTCGGCCAGGCGATAGTCGATCGGCGGCTTGCAGTGTCCGGACAGCTCGCGTGCGGCCTGCAGAAGCTCGGGCGCAATGTCGACGGCCGTCACCTGGGCGCCCGCCCGGGCGACATTGCGGGCGCTCCATCCCGTGCCCGTCGCCACGTCGAGGACTTGCTCGCCGGCCATGGGTGCCAGCCGCTGCGCGGCGTGTGCCAGAGCGTCGGAGAGGACAAAGCTCACGTCGTTGTACGCCATGCCACCGGCGCCCCACGTCGCGGCTGCCGACCGGTTATGGTCGATGATCTGGTCGTCCGGCATCCCTTCCTCCTTTCCGTTAGCGGCCCTGATGCCAGCACCGGACGGCTCGCGCGACTAGTCCAGGATCTGTAGTTGGCCGTGATGGGCGGGGGCGTAAGATCGGGCCGCGAAAGGAGAAAACGCCGTGAGAAGCTACAACCAGTTCTGCCCAGTCGCCAAAGCCGCCGAGCTGTTCTGCGAACGCTGGACCGCGCTGATCGTTCGCGATCTGTCGGCCGGCGATCGGCGCTTCTCCGATCTGCAGCGCGGCGTTCCCCTGGTATCGCCGACGTTGCTGTCGCAGCGGCTCAAGCAGCTCGAGGCCGAGGGCATCGTGAGCCATCGCCGCGCCGGCGGTCGCGGCTCGACCTATCGCCTTACCAAGGCCGGAGAGGAATTCGTGCCCATCGTCATGGCGCTCGGCATCTGGGGGCAGCGCTGGACGCGCCGCGCGCTCGCCGAGCACGAGATCGATCTCGGCCTGCTGTTGTGGGCGCTCGAGCAGGGCGCCCATCCCGAATGCTTCGGCGAGGAGCGAACGATCATCGAGATCGAGCTGACCGATCAGCCGCAGCACAAGCGTCGCTGGTGGTTCCTCAACGAGGACGGACATTGCGAGCTCTGCCTGAAGCAGCCGGACCGCGAGGCCCAGATTTACGTCACCGTCTCGCTGCCCGATCTCATTCGCATCTGGCGGGGCGACGTGTCGCTCTCGTCCGCAATGGCATCAGGGCGTTTGGATGTGCAAGGCAGCGGCCGGTTGCGCCGCGTGTTCCGGCAGTGGCTCGGCCTCAGCACTCTCGCGCACGTCAAACCGGCACGGCGCGACCTGGCGGGGGACGCGGAGCGGGCTGCCGCATGACAACGACGAAGATTGCGACCCGGGAGCTCCGCCATGAACGACACGCCAGCCACCGCTCAGGTCATCATCCGCCCGCCGCTCGGCTGGGGGCTAGCCGTCCTTGCCGGGCTGGCGCTTCAGTGGCTCGAGCCCTTGCCGTTCCTGCTCCTGGGCCTGCCGGCCGGCTGGCCCGATCTCTGGCTGGGGGTGGTGGTGTTCCTCCTCGCCCTGGCGCTGGCGGTCTGGGCCATCGCCACCATGACCAGGGCCGGCTCGAACGTGCCCACCAACCGGCCAACCACCACCATCGTCGAGAGCGGCCCGTACCGCTTCACGCGCAACCCCATCTACCTCGGCATGTTCGGCGGCCAGATCGGCCTCGCCCTCGCCTTCGACAGCCTCTGGCTGCTGCTGATGCTGGTGCCCTTCGCGCTGGTCATCCGCTACGGCGTCGTGGCCCGCGAGGAAGCCTATCTCGAGCGCAAGTTCGGCGACGTCTACCGCAGCTACCGCTCGCGCGTCCGGCGCTGGCTGTGACGTCAGCTTCTGGTCCCGTTGTCCTTGCGCTCCACGATCTCGTACTGGACGTCGATCACCTTGCGGTCGGGATGGGCGGGCGGCCCCGCCGGCGGTTTGCCGGTGAACAGACGGCGGATCCAGTCGCGCGCCTTGAAGCCCAGGATGGCGATCAGCACGACGGCGGCAACGCCCGCGATCACGGCGAAGCCCAGCACCGCCAGCACGACGAAGCCGATCAGGCCGGCGATCGCCTGCAGCCAGACGCGCAGCGGCAGGCGGGACAGCATCTCGAGGAATTGCTTGCCGTTCACGGCATCTCTCTCACTGCGCCCAGCGCTTCTCGAAGTCCCAGACCTCGGGGAAGCCCATCAATTCGTGCATGTTGCGGTACTGCGGGACGTTAACCCCGATGCTGGTCCCTTGTTCCTTGAGATGGGACCAGGCCATGCGCATCGCCTCGGCGGCGACGCTGAAGCCCAGGCCGGGATAGATCGCGAGATCGAAGCCCCACTGCTTGAGCCGCGCCGCCTCGACGCGCGGCGTCTTGCCGAACTCGACCATGTTGGCGAGCAGCGGCTTGCTTACCTCCTTGCCGATCCGTTCCAGCTCGGCCTCGCTCTCCGGCGATTCGACGAAGATGACATCGGCGCCGGCTTCCTCGTAGAGCCGGGCGCGACGCAGCGCCTCCTCGAGGCCGTGCGCCGTGCGGGCATCCGTGCGCGCCACGATCATGGTTTCGCCATGGCGGCGCGCCTCGACGGCGACCTTGATCTTGAGCACCATGTCCTCGGCCGGCACGACGCGGCGGCCCGGCGTGTGACCGCACTTCTTGGGCATCTCCTGGTCCTCGATCTGGATGGCGGCGACGCCCGCGGCCTCGTAGCCGCGCACGGTGCGCTGCACGTTCAGGAGGCCGCCATAGCCCGTGTCGGCGTCGGCGATCAGCGGCGTCGCCACGACCGAGCAGATCATCTCGGCCCGTCCCACCATGTCGGAGTAGGTCGCCAGGCCGGCGTCGGGCAGGCCCAGCATCGACGCCGTGGCGCCGTAGCCCGTCATGTAGAGCGCCGGAAATCCCATGCCATCGGCGACGCGGGCCGATATGCCGTCGTAGATGCCGGGAGCGAGGATGAACTCGTCCCTCGCCAGCCGATCGCGCAGCGCCCGCGCCTTGGGATTGCCCGCCATACCCGATCCTTTCGTTCGAGATTCCTCCCCCCCCGCGGAGCTGCCGGGGAGCGGACCATCTCATGTTCCTCCCTCCGTCATACGGGGGAGGTGGTCCGCAGGACTGGAGGGGGATAGCCTCAGACGAGGTTCATGAGATTCCGACGTAGGAACTTCATAAGCTTCGCGTGAGGCTCTCCCCCTCCGCCCCGTATGACGGGGCACCTCCCCCGATTACGGGTGAGGACTGGAGATGCGATCCATCCCCTGCTCTGCGAAGCCGGGAAAGAACATTAATCAGACCGAGACCGGCTTCAGCTCGCTCGAGCCGGCCGACTTGCAGAAGGTCGTCGTCTCGGTCGTCGTCTGGCCGTTCTTGGTGGCCGACATCTCGATTGGCCGGCAGGTGCTGCCGTCGGCACGATTGCTGGCCGGCCCGACCGCCTTGGCCGCGACCACCGTCGGCGGCGCGGTGCTCGAGCGCTGCGCCGGATCGACGGTGTATGTCGTCTGCACGTTGGTCGGCGAGTCGAAGGCGACCTGGGTCGCCTGGGCGAGGCGCGCCCGCTCCTGCTGGTCGAGCGCGCGGCCGACCAGGTTTCCGGCAATCGCGCCGACCAGGGCGCCGCCCACGACGCCGCCCGCCGTGCCGAAGGCAAGACCGCCGACGGCGCCGCCGACCGCCGCGCCCAGGACGGTCCCCATCGCCTGGTTGGAAGGCCCGCCGTCGCTGCTGGTGGTGCAGGCGGTGGCAAGTCCGAGCGCCGCGACCATGCCCACCATCGCCACCGCGATCCTACGCCACGACGCACGCACGGGGGACTCGGCTGCCAGTACAGTCATTTTGAACACCTTTTCTTGTAATCGGAAACAGACACTCTACCCCAAAGGGATCGCTTGCCGCCACGGGCCTCGTCCTCGACGTCGGCATAGGAGCGCGGCGCATCGCACGACGCCAGCACCAGACCGTTGCGCACCAGGGCCAGCGCCAGGTCGTCGCGCTCGGCGTCGGGCACATCGGCCAGCGGTTCCTTGGCCGTCAGCTTGGTGATCAGGCAGCGATAGAGCGGCGTGCCGTCGGTCAGCCGGTCGGTCTGGCGGCAGCGCAGATGGCGCGGCTTGGCAGCCAGGGCCTTGACCGCGAGCTGGTGCAGGTCGGGATCGGCGACGATGTCGACGCCCTGCAGGCGAACCTCGTCGGACCGGTCCTTGAGCCCGATCATCATCAGCGTCTTGCCGAAATGGTCGAACGCGCCGGCGACGAACTCGATCGCCTTGCGAGCGTCCTCGATCGCCTTGCGGCGCGCCTCGGCCTCCTCCTCGGCCTTGCGCCTCGCCTCTTCCTCGGCGCGCTTCTGAGCGGCCATCTCGGCCACGATCTTCTGGCGAGCCTCGGCCTCGAACCGCTTGCGCTGCTCTTCCTCGGCGGCGGCCCGGCGCTGCTGTTCGGCGGCGTCCTGCTCGGCCTTCAGCCGGCGCTGCTCCGCCGCCTCCTGCTCCCCCTTGATACGATCCTGCTCGGCTTTCTGGCGGCGCTCGGCCTCTTCCTCCTCGGCCTTGATGCGATCCTGCTCGGCCTTCTGGGTGCGCTCTGCCGCCTCCTGCTCGGCCTTCTGGCGCGCCTGTTCGGCGGCCTCCTGCTCGGTCTTGAGACGCTGCTCGTTCTCCGCGCGCAGTCTGGCCGCTTCCTCCTCGGCCTGCTTCTGCCTGGCAGCCGCCTCCTCGGCCAGTCGGTTGGCCTCGAGCGCGGCCGGATCGGGGCCGCGCGGCACGAAGGCAAAGTACCCACCGCCTCCCAGCAGAATGAGCACGACCGCGGCGATGGCGATCCACAAGCCGGTGCGCCGCGGCGCGGCGGAGGAGTCACCTTGCGCCCCCGCCAGGATCGGGACATGCCGTCCCTCGGACTTCGCCGGAGGCTTGGGTGCAGGCTTTGCCTCCGGCGTCGGCTCGGAGTCCTTGCCCATTACGACCGTCGAATCGCCCGCCGGCGCCGCGGTCATCGCGAGAATGGGCCGCCAGCCGGCGATCGACTGCGGCCGCTCGCGTGCCGCCACCGAAAGGCCGGCATCGACGCCGGCCAGCACGCCCGGCTTGAAGCCCGCCGGCTTGATCTGCGCCAGCGGCTCGCAGGCATCGTCGAGCATGCGGTCGAAGGCGCTCGGCGGCACCCTGCCGGCGATGGCGTGATAGAGCGTGGCCGACAGCCCGTAGATGTCGGTCCATGGGCCCTGCTTGGCCGACGTCATCTGCTCGGCTGCGGCATAGCCCGGCGTGAAGATCGCGGTCAGCGCCGTGCTGCGGCCGGCCATCGCCGCACGCGAGGCGCCGAAGTCGATCAGGGTCGGATTGCCGCCGGCATCGAGCAGGATGTTGGCCGGCTTGATGTCGCGATGCAGGAAGCCCGCGCTATGGACCTGCTCCAGCCCGTCGAGCAGCGGCCACAGGATGCGGTCGACCTCCTCGGGGCCGAGCTTGCCGTTGCGCTTGATACGGTCTTCCAGGGTCTCGCCATGGAGCAGCTCCATGACGATGTAGGCCGTTCCGTTGGCCTCGAGGAAGTCGAAGACCTGGACGATCGCGGGCACGCGATGCAGGCTGGCGAGCGTGCGGCCTTCGGTGACGAAGCGCTCGCGCCCCCAGCTGAAATCCTCGGCCATCTTGGTCGTGCGTGGCAGCACGGTGATGTTGTCCTGCCGGATCGCCAGTGCCGATGGCAGGTACTCCTTGATGGCCACCTCGCGGCCGAGCTGGACGTCGCGGGCGCGATAGGTGATGCCGAAGCCGCCCTGCCCCAGAACCGAGACGATCTGATAGCGTCCGATCGTCTGGCCGGCCTTCAGCGCCACGTAATCGACGTCGTCCGGAGCCTGCTGTCCGGCAACGATCGTCTGCGACGACGGGTCGTCCGATTGGCTGTCGGGTCCGGTCATCGGCGCACGGCCCTAGAGTTGACGCACGAGCATGTCGACGTCGCCCAGCCGCACCTTGGTGCCGGCGCGCAACGTCACCGGCTCGGTTTGCTTCAGCGCCTTGCCATCGATCGAGGTGCCGTTGGTCGACCCGAGATCCTCGAGCGTCAGCGAGTCGCCGGTCAGGCTGAGCTTAGCGTGCCGGCGCGATACGGTCGGATGGGCGACCACGAGATCGCACTGGTCTGAGGCGCGACCGATCACCATGCCGCCGTTGCGGCTCATCAGCTTGTCGAGCGTGACCTCGAACGAATGGCGCTGCTTGGTCGAATCGGTGCCTTCGAAGCGCAACGTGACCACCGGCATGATGCGGGTCGTCGTGCCGACCGTTGCCGGCGCCTTGGCCGGGCGGACGTGGAAAACCTGCACGGCGCGGCTGACATTCTTCAGCTGATGCTCGCCGCCGTCGACGAAGATGTATTCGACACGCAGCTCGGCGAGGTCGCGCACGGCGCGCGATACGGCGATGCCACCGGGCTCGGCCAGAGCCTGGATGCGGGCCGCGAGGTTGACGCCGTCGCCGAAGATGTTCTGATCCTCGTCGTCGACGATAACCTCGCCGAGATGGACGCCGACCCGGAACAGCATGCGCTGCTCCGCACTCAGCGCCTCGTTGAAGCGTGCCATGCGTTCCTGGATGTCGATCGCTGCCCCCACCGCGGTCACGGCCGAGGTGAACTCCGCGAGCATGGCATCGCCCGCCGTGCCCACCAGCCGGCCCTTGGCGGCATCGATCGCCGGCCGCCAGACCTCGATCTGGGCCGACTTCAGATGGCGGAAGGTGCGCGTCTCCGCGCCTTCCATCATCCGGGTGAACCCGGCGAGGTCGGCATGGATGATGGCGGCCAGACGGCGCTGCATGACCTATTTAGTCTACCAGTCTCGTGGCGATTTTGCGTCTGCCGTCATGTCTCAGCGCCCCTTGAAGGCGGGCGCCCGGCGCTCGCGCAGGGCGCTCAGCCCCTCGCGCAGGTCCTCCGAAGTCTGGCATTCGCGGATGCCGTCGCGAATCCTGGGGATATCCGGCTCGGCTTGGGCGAACTGCTCGATCGCCCGCTTCATGTTGGACATCGACAGTGGCGCCAGGCCCGCGAGCTTTGCGGCAGTCTCGTCGACCCGGATGGCGAAGTCGGCGCGATCGACCAGCCAGTCGAGATAGCCGACCCGCAGCAGGTCCTCGTCGGTGAAATCCTCCGACAGCAGGAAGGCGCGCTTGGCGAAGCTCGGGCTGACCTTCTGGGTGTAGCGGCGCAGCCCGCTCGGGTAGTAGTGCAGGCCGAAGCGCGCCGCCGGCATGAAGAAGCGCATGCCCCGAACGCCGAGGCGGAAGTCACAGGCTAGCGCCATGTCGGTCGCGCCGCCATAGACGCCGCCGTTCAGGGCGCACAGGGTAGGCATCCGCATCGCCTCGAGCCGGTCCATGACCTTCTCGAAGCTGTTCTCGCCATCGGCCGGCCGGGCGCCGTTGCCCGACGGGATCGAGCCGAGATCGTAGCCCGAGCAGAACGTCTTCTCTCCGGCGCCGGTCAGCACGGTGACCCGTACGGCGGGATCCGCATCGGCCGTCTCGATCGCCTGCCGCAGCAGGCCGAGGCCGGCCGGATCGAGGCGGTTGTGCTTGGCTGGATCGTTGAGCGTGATGGTGGCTCGCGGGCCGTCGATGGCAAGCAGAACCGGGGCGAGCGGAACAGGGTCGGTCATGGCGCGAAAATAGCCGAGCCGGTCGCCAAAAGCGACCGAGCGCGGCATATTGCGGCCCCGGAGGGAAGTCATGACCTATACCGCCCCGTTGGCCGACATGCGTTTCGCGCTGCGCGAAGTGGCCGGATTGCAACAGGTCGCCAGCCTGCCGGGCTACGAGCATGCGACCGACGATACGGTCGACGCGGTGCTCGAGGAGGCTGCCAAGCTCGCCGGCAACGGGCTCGCCCCGCTCAACCGCGACGGCGACAAGGTCGGCGCCCGGCTGGAGAACGGCGTGGTGCGAACGGCGCCGGGCTTCGCCGGCATCTACAAGGAATTCGTCGACGGCGGCTGGAATTCGCTCCCGTTCGATCCGGAGTTCGGCGGCCAGGGCATGCCGTGGCTGCTCGCCGCCACCGTGCAGGAGATGTGGCAGGCCGCCAACATGGGCTTCGGGCTGGTGCTGCTCCTGAACCAGGGGGCGATCGACGCCATCCATCATCACGGCTCGACCGAGCAGAAGGCCCGCTACCTGCCGAAGATGATCGCCGGCGAGTGGACCGGCACGATGAACCTGACCGAGCCCCAGGCCGGCTCGGACCTGGCGCAGCTCAAGTGCAAAGCGGTGAAAGAAGGCGACCATTACCGCATCACCGGCCAGAAGATCTTCATCACCTACGGCGAGCACGATATGGCCGAGAACATCGTCCATCTCGTGCTGGCGCGTACACCGGAGGCGCCCGCCGGGGTGCGCGGCATCTCGCTGTTCATCGTGCCGAAGTTCCTGCCCGAGGCCGACGGCAGGCCGGGCAAGCGCAACGACCTGCGCTGCGTGTCGCTCGAGCACAAGCTCGGCATCCATGCCAGCCCGACCTGCGTCATGTCGTTCGGCGACGACGGCGGCGCGATCGGCACCCTGGTCGGCGAGGAAGGCCGTGGCCTCTCCTACATGTTCACCATGATGAACAACGCCCGCCTGTCGGTCGGCATCCAGGGCCTGGCGATCGCCGAGCGCGCCTACCAGCAGGCCTCGGCCTTCGCCAAGACGCGGGTGCAGTCGAAGGACGACGGCAGCGCCCGGCCAGAGCCGGTGTCGATCATCCATCATGCCGACATCAGGCGCATGCTCATGACCATGCGCGCCCAGATCGAGGCCATGCGGGCGCTGGGCTACTACACCGCCGCCGGGATCGACGGCGCACTGAAGCATCCCGACCGCGAGCAGGCGCGCCGCACCCAGGACCGCGTCGACCTGCTGATCCCGATCGTCAAGGCGTGGTTCACCGACCTCGGGAACGAGATCGCCTCGATCGGCGTGCAGGTCCATGGCGGCATGGGCTTCATCGAGGAGACCGGCGCCGCCCAGCACCTGCGCGATGCGCGCATCCTGCCGATCTACGAAGGCACCAATGGCATCCAAGCGCGCGACCTGGTGGGTCGCAAGATCGCCAAGGACGGCGGCGAGGCGATGCTGGAGCTGGTGGCCGAGATGCGTGCGCTTGCCGAGGAGATGGCGGCCCCGCCGGGCGACGATCTGGCGGCGATCCGCAGTGCCCTCTCGGCCTCCGCTGACGCGCTGGAGGATGCCACGAAGTGGGTGGCCCAGTCGGTCAAGGGCGAGCTGGTGGCCGCGCTGGCGGGCTCGGTGCCGTTCTTGCGCCTGGCCGGCACGGCGCTGGGCGGCTGGCTGCTGGCCAGGAGCGCGCTTGCCGCCCAAGCCAGGCTGGCCGCCCGCGACGGGGATCCGGCCTTCCTGGAGGCCAAGCTGGTAACGGCGCGCTTCTATGCCGAAGTGGTCCTGCCGCCGGCGCTGGCTCAGCTCGGCCCGCTCAAGGCCGCCGGCCGCACCGTGTTCGCGCTCACGGAGGCGCAGCTCTGAACCGCGGGCTGATCGAGCTGCCGGCGGACGAGGCGGAAGCCTTCGCCGGGCGCTTCGACCTGGCGGCGCTCGAGCCCGCCTTCCTCGCCGATCCTTTCCCCTATTATCACGCGCTGCGCCGCTTCGCGCCGCTGAAGCGCCTGCCCGACGGCAGCGTCTTCGTCTCGCGCTATGCCGACGTCGCGGTGTGCTACCGCGACGCCCGCATGCGGTCGGACAAGAAGACCGAGTTCGGCCCCAAGTTCGGCGTCGGCACGCCGCTCTACAAGCACCATACGACCAGCCTGGTGTTCAACGATCCGCCCCTGCACACCCGGGTGCGCAAGCTCCTGGCGGCGGCCTTCACGCCGCGCGCGCTGGCCGCCCTGCAGCCTCGCATCGAGGCGGTGGTCGATGGGCTGCTCGCCGAGCATGCCGAGCGGGGCCGCATGGACCTGGTCGAGGATTTCGCCTTCCGCCTGCCCGTCGAGGTGATCTGCGACATGCTGGGCGTGCCGCCGGGCGACCGCGCGCCGTTCCGGCGCTATTCGCTCGCCATCCTGGGCGCCCTCGAGCCGGTCGCCGGCCCGCAGCGCCAGCAAAGCGGCAACGCGGCGGTGGCCGAGTTCTCGGCCTATCTCGACGCGCTGGTGGCCGAGCGGCGGCGCCGGCCGGCCGACGATCGCGACATCCTGGGCACGCTGATCCACGGCGAGATCGACGGCGAGCGGCTGAGCCACGACGAACTGGTGCAGAACTGCATCTTTCTGCTCAACGCCGGCCACGAGACGACGACCAACCTGATCGGCAACACTGTCGACGCCCTGCTGCGCTTTCCCGACGAGCTGGCACGGCTGCGCGAGGACCCGGGCCTACTGAAGAGCTGCATCGAGGAAGGCCTGCGCTACGAAAGCTCCAACCAGCTCGGCAACCGCCGGCTGGCCGAGGATCTCGAGATCGGCGGCGAGCTGCTGGCCGCCGGAACCTACCTGCACATCGGCATTGGCGCCGCCAACCGCGACCCCGACCAGTTCCCCGAGCCGGACCGCTTCGACGCCGCTCGCGAGCCCAACCGACACTTCGCCTTCGGCTCGGGCGTGCACATGTGCCTGGGCGCGGTGCTGGCCCGCCTCGAAGGCACCATCGCCATCGGCCGCCTGGTCGAACGCTTCGACGGCCTCGCGCACGATGGCGCTCCCGAGCGCGGCGGCCGCGCCCGCTTCCGCGGGTTCAACCGCTACCCGATTGCCTGGCGCAGGTAGGAAGCGCTCATGCTCTTCTGGACTGCGAGCGTCTCGCTCGCTCATGAATCTGAGCGAGCGAGACGCTCGCAGTCCGGAAGAGCATGAGCAATTTGCGAGGATACCGCTCCTAACCGTGCGTCCGCCGGAACAGCATGGTCACGTTGCGCCGGCGATTCTCGAAACCCTCGGCGAACCGGGTGGCCGCGGTCTGGTGGAAGATCGTGCCCCTGAACAGCAGCGCCCGGTTTTCGCCGTAGGCGAACGAGGTCTGTCGCGCGCCCTGTTGCCGGAGGAAGGCGTGGATGTCCCGGCTGCCGACGTTGTAGTCCTCGAAGGTCCAGTCGTCGGGAGCGGCGACGTCCCAGACGTCCAGGCCTCCGGTACCGGGCTCCAGGTTGGCGGAGTCCGGCGTGATCCAGAAATTGAGGCTGATGTCGGACTGGTCGGCGTGAACGTCGGTGCCGGGCCGCTGATGCTGGCAAACGAACGACCACCAGTAGTTGAGATGAAGGCCGTCCAGCAGCTCGGGCACGGCCTGCCGCAGCTCCGCCGCGATCTGCAGCAGAAGCGGGCTGAAGAAGCCGGATTCGGGATTTGCCCCGAGATAGCCAGCCGGGTACGGCCGGCGCCAGACAGTCGACCGCAAGCAGAATCGCTGCAGCTGGCGGAGTGCCTCTTGTGTCAGCAGATCGTCGACGCAGGCGACCCCTTTGCCCTCACCGCCGAAGGCTTGCACGACCTGGCTCCAGTCATTTCGCGGGTTGAGGCAGCGGGCGGGCGGCGCCTCGTCGTGTATCACGAGCGGCGGATCGGCCAGCACGCGGCCATATTGGCCGCCCATCGGAAGCGTCGGGATCTCGCTGCCGGCGCCATCCAGCACCTGATTGAGCTTGTGCTGCGCGGCTTCTCTCACACCGGCGGGGACGGGCAGCAACGTGCCGGGCGCAAGATAGTCGGCCTGTTCCAGATAGACGAGCTGCTCGAGATTGTGCAGCGCCTGGTGCGCATGAACGGCGATCGGCCCGGCTCCGACAGGGGTCGTGCCGAGCCGGGCGAGCCCGAGCGCCGCACGGAAGTCCGCCAGCGCCGCCTCCGGCTCGTTCAGCGCCGCCCGCACGCGCGCCAGCATCACGCGCGCGGCGTGATCCTGCGGGCCAGCCGCGACCGCCGCGAGCGCGCTCTCCCTGGCTTCCGTGAGCTCTCCCAGCTGGAGGGTCATGGATGCCAGGGCCACGAGAGCGGCTACCGAAGGTTCCGACCGCACCAGGATGCGCAGGGCGTCGGCCGCTTCCCCATACCGGCCAGCGACGATGCTGCGCGAAATCTCCTCGGGCACCGGGGCTTGCGAACGGACCATGGGTGCACTCTATGAACAAGGCAGCCCTGGCCGGCAACCACCCACGAGCGAAAGGTCTCTCATGGCTGGAGCGCGCCACTCATGGGCGCTGACTTTCGGCCTCCTCCCCAGCTTCGCTGGTGTCCTCGTCTTCGCGGACGGAGGGGTCATGAATCATGAGGATCATGACCCCTCCGTCGCCGTAAGACGGCGACACCTCCCCAGCGAAGCTGGGGAGGAAAGTTGGCGCCCATGCAGTGGCGCGCTCACGGCCATGAGCGTCCTTTAGGTCGGCCCCAAAACGAAAACGCCCGGTCGACGACCGGGCGTTCCGCAATCGTGAAGGCGAAAGACGTCTACGCCGCTTCCTGCTGCTCGGCCTTCTCGGCCGAGGGGCCGGAATCCTGGCCCTTGGCGGCAGTGTCGCGCTCGACGAACTCGATGACGGCCATCGGCGCGGCGTCGCCGTAGCGGAAGCCCGCCTTCAGCACCCGCAGGTAGCCACCGGCGCGCTGCGAGTAGCGCGGGCCCAGCGTGGTGAACAACTTGTCGGCGACATAGGGGTCGCGCAGGAAGCCGATCGCCTGGCGGCGGGCGTGCAGGCCGCCGCGCTTGCCGAGCGTGACGAGCTTCTCGACGATCGGCCGCAGGTCCTTCGCCTTGTGCAGCGTGGTCGTGATCTGCTCGTGCTTGATGAGAGCACCGGCGAGATTGGAGAACATCGCCTTGCGATGCTCCGCGGTGCGGTGGAACTTCCGACCGCGATTTCCGTGACGCATGAGCTAAATCCCTTCCACCGGCCTAGTAGGGCTCTTCCAGCCGCTTGGCCATTTCCTCGATGTTGTCCGGCGGCCAGCCCGGGATTTCCATGCCCAGGTGAAGGCCCATGCCGGCCAGGACTTCCTTGATCTCGTTCAGCGACTTGCGCCCGAAGTTCGGCGTGCGCAGCATCTCCGCCTCTGTCTTCTGCACCAGATCGCCGATGTAGATGATGTTGTCGTTCTTCAGGCAGTTGGCCGAGCGAACCGAGAGCTCGAGCTCGTCGACCTTGCGCAACAGGTTGCGGTTGAACGGGAAGTCGTCCTGCTGCTCCTCCTTGCGGACCTCGCGCGGCTCCTCGAAGTTGATGAAGAGCTGGAGCTGGTCCTGCAGGATGCGGGCGGCGAGCGCCACCGCGTCGTCCGGACGCGTCGTGCCGTTGGTCTCGACCGTCATCGACAGCTTGTCGTAGTCGGTGACCTGGCCGACGCGGCTGTTCTCGATCTTGTAGGAGACGCGCTTGACCGGGCTGAACACCGAATCGACCGGGATCAGGCCGATCGGCGCATCCTCGGCGCGGTTGGCCGCGGCCGGCACGTAGCCCTTGCCGGTGGCGACCATCAGCTCCATCGAGATCGAGGCGCCGTCGTCGAGCGTGCAGATGAGATGCTTGGGATCCATGATCTGGACGTCGCCCGGCAGCTCGATCATGCCGGCCGTGACCTCGCCGGGACCGACGGCGCGCAGGTAGAGGCGCTGCTCGCGATCGCCCTGCATCTTGACGGCCATCGCCTTGATGTTGAGGACGATGTCGACCACGTCCTCGCGGACGCCCGGGATCGACGAGAATTCGTGCAGCACGTTGTCGATCTTGATCGACGTGACGGCGGCACCCTGGAGCGACGACAGCAGGACGCGCCGCAGCGCATTGCCGAGCGTGAGACCGAAGCCGCGCTCGAGCGGCTCGGCGACGATGGTCGCGGTGCGACCGGAATCGACGCCGGCTTCGGTGACAAGCTTCTCCGGCTTGATCAGGTCCTGCCAGTTCTTCTGAAGCACGTGGGCTACCTCTCTAGACCGGTTGGTTCAGGGAATCCCGCGCCACGGCACGACGGGGACCCGTGAGTACATCGAGTGGGGCGGGCGACGCGTACTCGGGCGTCGCCCAGCTGAAATCAGACGCGACGACGCTTCGGCGGGCGACAGCCGTTGTGCGGGATCGGCGTTACGTCGCGGATCGCCGTGACGGCGAGCCCGACCGCCTGCAGGGCGCGCAGCGCCGACTCGCGGCCGGAGCCGGGACCGCGCACCTCGATCTCAAGGGTGCGCATGCCATGCTCCATGGCCTTGCGGCCGGCATTCTCCGCCGCCATCTGGGCGGCGAACGGCGTCGACTTGCGCGAGCCCTTGAAGCCCTGCTGGCCCGACGACGACCACGAGATGGTGTTGCCCTGGGCGTCGGTGATGGTGACGATCGTGTTGTTGAACGACGCGTTCACATGCGCCACGCCGGCGATGATGTTCTTGCGTTCCTTGCGGCGCGGACGAGCGCCGGTAGCGGCGCCGCTCGCGGCGGCAGCAGGCTTGGCCATAGTGCGACTTCCCTCGGGCTTACTTCGTGACTTTCTTCTTGCCGGCGATCGGCTTGGCGGGACCCTTGCGGGTGCGCGCATTGGTATGCGTACGCTGGCCGCGCACCGGCAGGCCGCGGCGGTGCCGCAGGCCGCGATAGCAGGCGAGATCCATCAGGCGCTTGATGTTCATCGCGACTTCGCGCCGCAGGTCACCCTCGACCGAGTAGTCACGGTCGATGGTCTCGCGGATGCGAATCACCTCATCGTCGGTCAGCGTGTTGACGCGCCGCGACTGGTCGATCCCCACTTTCCCCAGGATTTCCTTGGCCTTCGCCTGGCCGATCCCGTGGATATACTGCAACCCGACCACGACACGCTTGGCGGTCGGAATGTTCACGCCGGCAATACGAGCCAATTTCCCAACTCCTTCAAAGACTTATGGCGCGACAGTGCGCGCCCGTAACTTGTTCGCTGGCCCCGGAAAAGCGCGCGATTATAGGGAGTGGCGCTCCCGAGTCAACGGAACTTCGACTTGTCAAGCCCCTGATAAAACTCCAGTGATTTGACGGTAAACCTCGTCCATGGCGGCCATGCCGTCGACCTTCCGCAGCACCCCCCGCCGGGCGTAGTACGGCCGCAGCGGCTCGGTCTGGGCCCGATAGGCCGCCATGCGCGTCTTCATGGTCTCGGCATTGTCGTCCTTGCGCCGGACGAACTCCTTGGAACCGCAGACGTCGCACACGCCCTCGACCTTGGGACGCTTGAACTTGTCGTGGTAGCCGGTGCCGCACTTGGCGCAGCTGAAACGGCCGACGATGCGCTCGGTCAGGGCCTGCTCGTCGACCTCCATCTCGACCACCCGATCGAGGGTCTTGCCCTTCTTGTCGAGCATGCGGTCGAGCGCCTCGGCCTGCGCCTCCGTGCGCGGGAAGCCGTCCAGGATGAAGCCCTTGAGGCAGTCCGGCTGGGCAATGCGGTCCTCGATCAGGCCGACCATCAGCTCGTCGGGCACCAGTTCGCCCTTCTCCATGATGCCCTTGGCCTTGCGGCCGAGCTCGCTGCCCGACGCCACGGCGGCGCGCAGCATGTCGCCGGTCGACAGCTGGATCATGCCGCGCTCGCTCTGCAGGCGCTGGGCCTGGGTCCCCTTTCCGGCGCCCGGTGGCCCGAGCAGGATGATATTCATCGCCGTCCCCTCAAACGGGCCTTCTTGATGAGACCCTCGTACTGGTGGGCGAGCAGGTGCGCCTGGATCTGGGTGACCGTATCGAGGGTCACGGAGACCACGATCAGCAGGCTGGTGCCGCCGAAATAGAACGGCACGCCACCGCGGGCGATCAGGATCTCGGGCAGGATGCAGACCGCCGACAGGTAGATTGCGCCGACCACGGTGAGCCGGTTCAGGATGTATTCGAGGTACTCTGCGGTGTTCTTGCCCGGCCGTATGCCCGGCACGAACCCGCCATTCTTCTTGAGGTTGTCGGCCGTGTCGTTCGGATTGAACACGACGGTCGTGTAGAAGAAGCAGAAGAAGACGATCAGGCCGACATAGGACAGCAGGTAGAGCGGCTGGCCGTGACCCAGCCAGGTCGATATCCACTGCACCCAGCCCGGCTCGCCGGCGCTGCCCTGGAAGGAGGCGATGGTCGCCGGGAACAGCAGCAGCGAGGAGGCGAAGATCGGCGGGATGACGCCCGACGTGTTGATCTTGAGCGGCAGGTGGGAGGCCTCGCCGCCGTACATGCGGTTGCCGACCTGGCGCTTGGGATACTGCACCACGATGCGCCGCTGCGCCGTTTCGACAAACACCACGACCGCCACCACCGCGACCACGCCGATCGCCAGCGCGATGATGAACAGCGCCGACAGGGCGCCGGTGCGGCCGAGTTCGAGGGTCTGGATCAGGGCGCTGGGCAGCGCCGCCACGATGCCGGCGAAGATGATCAGGGAGACGCCGTTGCCGACGCCGCGGGCGGTGATCTGCTCGCCGAGCCACATCAGGAACAGCGTACCGCCGACTAGGGTGACCACGGTCACGAAACGGAAGAACAGGCCCGGGTCGATCACGACCGGTCCGGCCGAGGCGACCTGGCTCTCCAGCCCGACGGCAATGCCATAGGCCTGGAAGGCCGCCAGGACCACCGTGCCGTAGCGCGTGTACTGGTTGATCTTCTTGCGGCCGGCCTCGCCCTCCTTCTTCAGCGCCTCGAGCGACGGCACGACCGTCGTCAGGATCTGCATGATGATGGAGGCCGAGATGTACGGCATGATCGACAGCGCCAGCACCGACATGCGGCCGATCGAGCCGCCGGAGAACACGTCGAGCAGGCCGGCGATGCCGCCGGCGTTCTGGGCGAAGATCTCAGCCAGGGCGTGCGGGTCGACGCCGGGCACCGGGATGTAGGCGCCGATGCGGAACACCACCAAGGCGGCCACGGTGAACCACAGGCGCTTCTTCAGCTCGGTCGCCTTGCCGATTGCGCCCCAGTTCAGGTTGGATGCAAGTTGTTCGGCGGCGGATGCCATGGCCCCTCACGCGTGGACGACAACGACACGACAGGGACCGCCGGGCGGCCCCTCCTGCGCTGTCGGGCTCAGGCCGCCTCGGCCACGGGCTTGGGCGGCAATTCGACCTTACCGCCGGCCTTTTCGACCGCGGCGATCGCCGACGCCGAGGCGCCCGCGACCTTCACTTCGATCTTGGTCTTGATCTCGCCTTTGCCAAGGAGGCGAACCCCGTCCAACGCATTCTTGAACAGGCCGGCAGCCTGCATGGCGGCGGCGTCGATCGTCTTGCCGGCGTCCAGGCGGTTGTCGTCGATCGCCTTCTGCAGCTGGCCGAGATTGACCTCCTGCCACTGCTTCTGGTGCGGCGGCAGGAAGCCGCGCTTGGGAATGCGCCGGTAAAGCGGCATCTGGCCGCCTTCGAAGCCCTTGATGGCGACGCCGGTGCGCGATTTCTGGCCCTTGACGCCGCGGCCCGAGGTCTTGCCCTTGCCCGAGCCGATGCCGCGGCCGACGCGCATGCGCCGCTTGCGGGCGCCCGGATTGTCGGCAATCTCGTTCAGTCTCATCTTCCTGTCCCCTGCGCGTGCGCCGGCGCCCGGCCGGTCACTTCGCCTCTTCGTCGATGCGCACCAGATGGCGCACCTTGTTGATCATGCCGCGCACCTCGGGCGTATCGACGAGCTCGCGGCTGCGATGGCGCTTGTTCAGCCCCAGGCCGACCAGCGTCGCACGCTGATCGTCCGTGCGGCCGATCGGGCTGCCGGTCTGGGTGATCCTGATCTTCTTCTCGCTGGCCATGTGCCTGTTCCCTCGATCCGCCGTCAGGCGGCTGCCTCGACCACGGTATCGTCGCGCCGGCCGAGCAGGTCGCCCACCTTCTTGCCGCGACGCGTGGCGACCATGCGGGGCGAGTTGAGCAGCTGCAGGGCGGCAAACGTCGCCTTGATCATGTTGTGCGGGTTGGACGTGCCGACCGACTTGGCGACGATATCCTTGACGCCGAGCGTCTCGAACACGGCGCGCATCGGGCCGCCGGCGATGATGCCGGTGCCGGCCGGGGCGGCGCGCAGCGTCACCTTGCCGGCGCCGAAGCGGCCCTTGACGTCGTGATGCAGCGTGCGACCGTCGCGCAACGGAACGCGAACCAGGCCGCGTTTGGCCGCCTCGGTCGCCTTGCGAATCGCCTCGGGCACCTCGCGCGCCTTGCCAGCGCCGTGGCCGACCCGGCCGCGCTGGTCGCCGACGACGACGATCGCCGCGAAGGCGAAGCGCCGGCCGCCCTTCACGACCTTGGCCACGCGGTTGATGGTGACCAGCTTGTCGGTCAGTTCGTTTTCTTCGTCGCGATCACGATCGCGGCCACGATCACGATCGCGCGGGCCACGGCCGGAACCACCGGGTGAACGAGCCATGTGCTAACTCCTCAGAAGGACAGACCGCCCTCACGGGCGGCATTGGCCAGCGCCGCGACGCGACCATGGAACATGTAACCGCCGCGATCGAAGACGACTTCCTTGACGCCGGCGGCAAGCGCGCGCTCGGCGATCAGCTTGCCGACCTCGGTCGCCGCATTCTTGTCGGCGCCGGTCTTGATCCGGCCCTTGACCCCTTCGTCCAGCGACGAGGCGGATGCCAAGGTGGCGCCCTTCAGGTCGTCGATGACCTGGGCATAGATGTGCTTGCCCGAGCGGAACACGCTGAGGCGCGGACGGCCGCCGGCGGCCTGGCGCAGCGCGTGGCGCGTGCGCCGCTGACGGCGGGCGAAAAGGGCGTTGCGATCGGACATGGTGGTCTCGCTTACTTCTTCTTGCCTTCCTTGCGGCGGATCTTCTCGGTCGAGTACTTGATGCCCTTGCCCTTGTAGGGCTCGGGCGGACGCAGGCTGCGGATCTCCGCCGCGAGCTGACCGACCTTCTGGCGATCCGACCCGGTGATCTCCACCTCGGTTGGCTTCACCGCCTTGATCTGGATGCCGGCCGGGATGGCGACCTCGACGTCGTGGCTGTAGCCCAGCTGCAGCTTCAGCATCTTGGCGTCGGCCTGGGCACGATAGCCGACGCCGTTGATCTCGAGATTGATGGTGAAGCCGTCCGACACGCCCTTCACCAGGTTGCTGGCGAGGTTGCGGGCGGTGCCCCACTGGGTGCGGGCGCGGCGGCTGTCGGTGCGCGGCTTGAAGACGAGCTTGTCGCCGTCGCGGACGACCGACACGTCGTCGTGCACCATGAGTTCGAGCTCGCCGCGCTTGCCCTTGGCCTTGAGATGCTGGCCCTTGAGGTCGACGGTGACGCCTGCGGGGACCAAGACGGGATTCTTGCCGACTCGCGACATGGTCAGAACACCTTGCAGATGACTTCGCCGCCGACATTGGCGGCACGCGCCTCGGCGTCGGACATGACGCCGCGCGGCGTGGACAGGATCGAGATGCCGAGCCCGTTGAAGTGGCGCGGCAGCTCGCGGATCTTGGAATAGACGCGGCGGCCCGGGGTCGAGACGCGCTTGATCTCGCGGATCACCGGCCGGCCGTTGTCGTACTTGAGCTCGACGCGAAGCTCCTTGACGCCCGGCCGCAGCTCCTCCTCGAACCAGCCGCGGATGTAGCCCTCGCGCTGCAGCACATCGAGAACGTTCGACCGCAGGCGCGAGGCCGGAACGGTCACGCTGTCGAGGCGTGCCGACTGGCCGTTGCGAATGCGGGTCAGCAAATCACCGACGGGATCTGTCATCGCCATGATCTACGGTCCCCCGTTACCAGCTCGACTTCACGACGCCGGGCAGCGCACCCAGCGACGCGAGCTGCCGCAGCGCCACGCGCGACAGCTTGAATTTGCGATACACGGCGCGCGGGCGGCCGGTGATCTCGCATCGGTTGCGAATTCGCGTCGGCGACGAATTGCGCGGCAGCTCGGCGAGCTTGAGCCGCGCGCCGAAGCGCTCCTCGGGCGACAGCGTGTCGTCGACCGCCATCTCCTTGAGCTTGGCGCGCTTGGCAGCGTACTGCTTCGCCATCTTGGCGCGCCGGTTGTTCTTCTCGACAGAGCTCGTCTTGGCCATGTGATTCTCCGGCCTCAGTTCACGAACGGGAAGTCGAAGCCCCGCAGAAGCGCCCTGGCCTCCGCGTCGGTCTTCGCCGTCGTGCAGATGATGATGTCCATGCCGCGCACCATGTCGACCTTGTCGTAATCGATCTCGGGGAACACGATCTGCTCCTTCAGGCCCATGGCGTAATTGCCGTTGCCGTCGAACGACCTGCCGTTCAGGCCGCGGAAGTCGCGGACGCGCGGCAGGGCGATGTTCACCAGCCGGTCGACGAACTCGTACATGCGGTCGCGGCGCAGCGTGACCTTGGCGCCGATCGCCATGCCTTCACGCAGCTTGAAGGTGGCGATCGACTTGCGCGACTTGGTGATCACCGGCTTCTGGCCGGTGATCGCCGTCAGGTCGGCGACCGCGCCATCGACGGCCTTGCGGTCGTTGACCGCCTCGCCGACGCCCATGTTGACGACGATCTTGTCGAGCTTCGGCACCTCGAAGGCGTTCCCGTAGGAGAACTCCTTGATCAGCGCTTCGCGGATGGTGGTGGTGTAGCGTTCTTGCAGTCGCGCGGGCATGGCCCGTTCTCCTAGCGGTCGATGGTCTCGCCGGAGGCGCGCGCGATGCGCACCTTGCGGCCGTCTTCCAGGAAGCGGAAACCGATCTTCGTCGGCTTGTCCGATTTGGGATCCAGCAGGGCCACGTTGGAGACGTGGATCGCGGCCTCGCGTTCGATGATGCCGCCGGCGTCGGTCCGGCTCGGCTTGGTATGGCGCTTGATGACGTTCACGCCGGAGACGACCACCCGCTGCTCGGACGGCAGCACGCGCAGCACGTCGCCCACCCGGCCCTTGCTGCGACCGGCGATGACCTTCACCCGGTCGCCCTTCCTGATCTTGAGCTTGACGGACATGGCGGCTCCTAGAGGACTTCCGGCGCGAGCGAGATGATCTTCATGAACTTCTTGGCGCGCAGCTCGCGCGTCACCGGTCCAAAGATGCGGGTGCCGATCGGCTCGTCCTGCTTGCTGATGAGGACCGCGGCATTGCGGTCGAAGCGAATGGCGCTGCCGTCGACGCGGCGCAGCGGGAACGAGGTGCGGACCACGACGGCGCGGTGGACCTCGCCCTTCTTGACGCGGCCGCGCGGGATCGCCTCCTTGATGGAGACGACGATGACATCGCCGACGCCGGCGTACTTGCGGCGCGAGCCGCCCAGCACCTTGATGCACTGGACTCGACGGGCGCCCGAATTGTCGGCGACCTCGAGATTGGTTCGCATCTGGATCATGATCGTCGCTCCGTCGCGCTAGGCGTTTGCGCCTTCGACCAGAACTTCCCAGTTCTTGGTGCGAGACAGGGGCCGGCACTCGCAGATGCGCACCTTCTGACCGACCTTGCCCTTGAAGGCGTTGGTCTCGTCATGGGCGTGGTACTTCTTCGACCGCCGGATGAACTTCTTGTAGATCGGATGCTGGACGCGGCGCTCGACCTTGACGACGATGGTCTTGTCCATCTTGTCGCTGACGACGACGCCTTCGAGAATTCGCTTCGGCATTTACGGCTCCTTAACCTGCGGCCTTCTCGCCAAGCACCGTCTTGATGCGGGCGATGTCGCGCCGGATATGGCGCGCGCGGGCGGTCTTCTGCAGCTGGCCGCTGGCCTTCTGGAAACGCAGGTTGAATGCTTCCTTGCGCAGGTTGCCCAGCTCTTCCTTGAGCTGGTCGTTGGTGCGGGGACGCAGATCGCTGGCCTTCATGGCTCCCTCCTCTCCCCTAGGCGCCGGTGCGCGCCACGAAGCGCGTCTTGATCGGCAGCTTGGCGGCGGCCAGCTCGAGCGCCTCGCGCGCCACCGTCGGCGTCACGCCGTCGAGCTCGAACAGCACGCGGCCGGGCTTGACGCGCGCCGCCCAGAACTCCGGGGCACCCTTGCCGGATCCCATGCGGACCTCGGCCGGCTTCTTGCTGATCGGCACGTCCGGGAACACCCGGATCCACACGCGGCCGGCGCGCTTCATGTGGCGCGTGATGGCACGGCGGGCGGCCTCGATCTGGCGTGCGGTCAGGCGGTCGGGCTCCATCGCCTTCAGCCCGAAGGAGCCGAAGTCGAGGTTGAAGCCACCCTTGGCGGCGCCATGGATGCGGCCCTTGAAGGCTTTGCGGTACTTGGTGCGTTTCGGTTGCAGCATGGCGAATTACGCGTCCCTCTGCTCGCCGCGCTCGACACGCGTCGGCGTACGCTGCGGCGCAGCCTCCTCGGCGCGCTTGTCGTGCGCCATGGGGTCGTGCGCCATGATCTCGCCCTTGAACACCCAGACCTTGACGCCGCAGGTGCCGAAGGTGGTGAAGGCGGTCGCAGTGCCGTAGTCGATGTCGGCGCGCAACGTGTGCAGCGGCACGCGACCCTCGCGGTACCATTCCATGCGGGCGATCTCGGCGCCGCCCAGGCGGCCCGAGCAGTTGATGCGGATGCCCTGGGCGCCCAGCCGCATGGCCGACTGCACGGCGCGCTTCATGGCGCGACGGAAGGCGACGCGGCGCTCGAGCTGCTGGGCGATGTTCTCGGCGATCAGCGTGGCGTCGATCTCGGGCTTGCGGATCTCGACGATGTTCAGCGCCACCTCGCCCTTGGTCATCCTGGCGAGGTCGGAGCGCAGCTTCTCGATATCGGCGCCCTTCTTGCCGATCACCACGCCCGGGCGGGCGGTATGAATGGTGACGCGGGCGCGCTTGGCCGGACGCTCGATGACGATCTTGGCCACACCCGCCTGGGAGAGCCGCTCGCGCAGCATCTTGCGGATGTGGATGTCCTCATGGAGCATCTTGGAGTATTCGCCGCCCTCGGCGTACCACCGCGAGTCCCACGTCCGGTTGATGCCGAGCCGCAGGCCGATGGGATTGACCTTCTGACCCATTACTTGTCCTCCGCCTCGGCGCGCTCGCGCACCACGATCGTGAGATGGCTGAATGGCTTGACGACGCTGGCCGCGCGACCGCGGCCACGCGTATGAAAGCGCTTCATCGCCAGGCTCTTGCCGACCGACGCCTCGGCGACGATCAGGCGATCGACGTCGAGATTGTGGTTGTTCTCGGCGTTGGCAATGGCCGAGTTGAGCGCCTTCTTCACATCCTGGGCGATGCGCTTCTTCGAGAAGGTGAGCTCGTTGACGGCCGACGCCGCCTTCTTGCCGCGGATGGTGGCGGCCACGAGGTCGAGCTTGCGCGGGCTGACGCGGATGGTGCGCAGCACGGCCTTGGCCTCGTTGTCCGCCTCGCGGCGGGGAGCGGATGGCTTGCTCATCGCGTTAATCCTTCGAGACCTTCTTGTCGCCCGCATGGGAATGGAAGGTGCGGGTCGGCGAGAACTCGCCGAGCTTGTGACCGACCATCTCCTCGGTGACGTTCACCGGGATGAACTTCTTGCCGTTGTAGACGCCGAACGTCAGGCCGACGAACTGCGGCAGGATCGTCGAGCGACGCGACCAGGTCCTGATCACCTCGCTGCGGATCGACTGACGCGCCTTCTCGGCCTTCCTGATCAGGCTGCCCTCGACGAAGGGACCCTTCCAAACGGAACGTGCCACTGTCCTGTCTCCTCAATCCCGTCAGCGCGTCGCGTGGCGACGGCGGATGATGTACTGGTCCGTCGCCTTGTTCTTGCGCGTCTTCTTGCCCTTGGTCGGCTTGCCCCACGGAGTCACCGGGTGACGGCCGCCCGAGCTGCGGCCTTCACCGCCGCCGTGCGGATGATCGACCGGGTTCATGGCGACGCCGCGCACCACCGGCCGGCGGCCCAGCCAGCGGCTGCGACCGGCCTTGCCGATCACCGTGTTCTGGTTGTCCGGGTTGGACACCGCGCCGACCGTCGCCAGGCACTCGCTCGGCACGACGCGCAACTCACCGGAGCTCAGCTTGATCTGTGCGTAGCCCGAATCCTTGCCGACCAGCTGGGCGTAGTTGCCGGCCGAGCGTGCGAGCTTGCCGCCGGCACCCTTCTTCAGCTCGATATTGTGTACGATCGTGCCGACCGGCATGTTGCCGAGCGGCATGGCGTTGCCCGGCTTGATGTCGACGCGCTCGCCGGCCACCACCTCGTCGCCCGCTTTCACGCGCTGCGGCGCCAGGATGTAGGCGAGCTCGCCGTCGGCGTACTTGATCAGGGCGATGAAGGCCGACCGGTTGGGGTCGTACTCCAGCCGCTCGATCGTCGCCGCGACGCCGAACTTGCCCCGGCGCTTGAAATCGATCGTGCGCAGGCGACGCTTGTGACCGCCGCCCATGTGGTGGCTGGTGATGTGGCCATGGTTGTTGCGGCCGCCGGTGTTCGACTTGCCGCGGGTCAGCGCCTTGACCGGCTTGCCCTTCCACAGGCCGTCCCGATCGACGATGACCAGCTGCCGCATCGACGGCGTGATCGGTTTGAAACTCTTCAGAGCCATGTCTCTATCCCCCGTCCTACAGGCCCGTGGTCACGTCGATCTTGTGACCATCGACCAGCGAGACGATCGCCTTCTTCCAGTCGCTCCGCACGCCGGGACGGCCGCGGAAAACCTTGCTCTTGCCCTTCACCGTGACGGTATTGACCGCCTTGACCTTGACCTTGAACAGGCCCTCGACGGCCTGCTTGATCTCCGGCTTGGTGGCATCGCGGGCGACGCGGAACGTCACCTGGCCATGCTCGGAGCCGTTGGTGGTCTTCTCTGTGATCAGCGGCGAGCGGATCACCTCGTACATGCGTGCGCGCGACACGACAGTCGGCTTGGCGCTCATTGCAGGCGCTCCTCGAGATGCTTGACCGCGTCCTTCGTCAGCACGAGCGTGTCGCGACGCAGGATGTCGTAGACGTTGGCGCCCTGCTGCGGAAGGACGTCGACATGGGCAATGTTGGCCGCCGCCCGCGCGAAGTTGACGTCGACCTCGGCGCCAGCGATGACCAGCGCGTTGGCGATGCCCAGGCTGCCGAAATGAGCGATCAAGCTCGCGGTCTTGGGCTCGCTCAGCGCCGCCGCCTCGACCACCACCAGCTTGCCCTCGGCCGCCTTGGCCGACAGTGCCGTGCGCAGGGCGAGCTTGCGCACCTTCTTCGGCAGGTCGGACGCATGGCTGCGCACGACCGGGCCGAATGCCTTGCCGCCGCCGCGGAACTGCGGCGCCGCCTCGTTGCCGTGGCGCGCCCGGCCGGTGCCCTTCTGGGCGTACATCTTCTTGGCCGTGGCCGTCACCTCGGACCGGCCCTTGGTCTTGTGGGTGCCCTGCTGGCGGCGCGACAGCTGCCACACCACGCAGCGCTGCAGGATGTCCTTGCGGACGGGAACGGCGAACACGGCGTCGGCGAGATCGATCTCGCCGGCGCTACCGCCCTCGATGGTTTTGACCGCGATCTTCATCTTCTATCCCCGCATGCTCGCTCAGGCCGCTGGACCGGCATCGGCCGGGGCGGGCGCCTCGGCGGCCTTGCGCAGGCCGGCCGGGTACGGCGCGTCCTTCGGCCGGGCGCGCTTGGAAGCGTCCTTGACGATGATGTAGCCACCGCGCGGGCCGGGCACGGCGCCCGCCACCAGCAGAAGGCCCTTCTCGTCGTCGGCGGCGATCACCTTGAGGTTCTGCGTCGTCACGCGCTCGTGGCCGTAGTGGCCGGCCATCTTCTTGCCCGGGAAGGTGCGGCCCGGATCCTGGCGGTTGCCGGTCGAGCCGTGGCTGCGATGCGACACCGACACGCCGTGGCTGGCTTCCAGGCCGCCGAAGTTCCAGCGCACCATCGAGCCGGTGAAGCCGCGGCCGATGGTGGTGCCGACGACATCGACGAACTGGCCGGCCACGAAGTGGCTCGGCACCAGCTCGGCGCCGACCTCGAGCACGGCATCCCTGGCGACGCGGAACTCGACGAGCTTCTTCTTCGGCTCGACCTTGGCCTTGGCGAAGTGGCCGCGCATCGGCTGGCTGACGTTCTTCACCTTGGCCTTGCCGTAGCCGAGCTGGACGGCGGTGTAGCGATCCTTCTCCTCGGAGCGCACCGCAACCACCTGCAGATTGTCCACCTTCAGAACGGTGACGGGCACGTGCTCTCCCGCGTCGTTGAAGACGCGGGTCATGCCGACCTTCTGGGCGACGAGACCGCAACGCATGGTCCTGTTCCTTCTTCCCTTGTTCTTCCGGCTCGTCGTCCGATCAGGCGCCGAGCTTGATTTCGACGTCGACGCCGGAGGCGAGGTCGAGCTTCATCAGCGCGTCCACCGTCTGCGGCGTCGGATCGACGATGTCGAGCACGCGCTTGTGGGTGCGGATCTCGAACTGCTCGCGCGACTTCTTGTCGATGTGCGGCGAGCGGTTCACCGTGAACTTCTCGATCTCCGTCGGCAGCGGAATGGGACCGCGCACCTGGGCGCCGGTACGCTTGGCCGTGCTGACGATCTCGCTGGTCGACGTGTCGAGCACGCGATGATCGAATGCCTTCAGCCGGATCCGGATATTGGTGTTGTCCATGGTGAGGTGCCCGCCGCCCGTTGGCCTGGATTACTTTACGATTTTGGTGACGACGCCGGCGCCGACCGTGCGGCCGCCCTCGCGGATGGCGAAGCGCAGGCCCTCGTCCATCGCGATCGGCTGGATCAGCTCGACCACCATGCGCGCGTTGTCGCCCGGCA
>NZ_JBFWZI010000023.1:0-65124 GCF_050185545.1 Reyranella sp.
GATTGGGCGCCGAGACGCTGACCGGCACGTCCGGCGACGACGTTATCGATGGCGGCGGTGGCGTCGACATGATGATCGGTCTTACCGGCAACGACAGATACTACGTCGACAATGCCGGCGACAAGATCACCGAGGCCATCGGACAAGGCGCCGACCATGTCTACAGCACTGTCGATTACACCCTGGCTGCCGGTCAGGAGATCGAGTCCCTGCGGGCCTACGGCATCGCGACGGGGCTGGTCCTGACGGGCAACGAGTTCGGCAACTATCTCGTCGGAGACGCGGGCAGCGATACGCTGAACGGCGAAGGTGGCGATGATGGGCTGAACGGCGGTGCCGGCGCCGACTTCATGGCGGGCGGCACCGGCAACGACAGATACTACGTCGACAATGCCGGCGACCAGGTCACCGAGGCGGCGGGCGGCGGCAGCGACACCATCTACGCTAGCGTCGACTACACGCTGGCGGCCGGCCAGGAGGTCGAGTTCCTGCGGAACAACGGATCGGCTGGCCTTGCGCTTATCGGCAACCAGTTAGCCAACCACCTAGTCGGCGGTGACGGCAACGATACGCTCAATGGCGGCAGCGGCGCTGACACGATGGCCGGCGGCGGCGGCGACGACAGCTACCATATCGATAACGCCGGCGACCTCGGGATCGAAGCGGGCGGGGGCGGCAACGACACGATCTACGCCAGCGTCGACTACACGCTGGCGGCGGGCCAGGAGATCGAATCTCTGCGTGTCGACGGGGAGAACGGCCTTCATCTGACGGCCAACGACTTCGGGATGGAACTGGTCGGCGGCGAAGGTGCCGATACCCTGACGGGCGGAGCCGGCAGCGACGTCATTTTTGGCGGCGCCGGAGCCGACGTCATGGACGGCGGCGACTTCAGCGTAGGGGATACCTTTCACGTCGACAACGTCGGCGACCAGGTCGTGGGACACGTCTTTTCTTCAACCATCTATACCAGTGTCGACTTTACGGTGAGCGGTGGTGTGGACAGCGCTACCGTGTACGCTGTAGGGCCAACCGGCCTTCATCTGACGGGCGGCAGCGGCATCAACACCCTGGTCGGCGCTGACGGCGACGACACGTTGACGGGCGGGGCGTTTGTCAACAGCCTCGACGGCGGCGCAGGCGCGGACATCATGATCGGCGGAGCAGACGCCGACTACTACTATGTCGACAACGCCGGGGATCAGGTGATCGAGGCGGAGAGCGACAACATCATCGGCAAGTTCGACACGATCTATGCCAGCATCGACTACCCCCTGGCGGCGGGGCAGGAGGTCGAGTACCTGCGCGTCGCAGGGGTGAATGGCCTGCGTCTGACGGGCAACGACTTCGGGATGGAGCTGGTCGGCGCTGAAGGCTCTGATACCCTGACAGGCGGAGCGGGCAACGACACCATCAAAGGCGGCGCTCAGCTAAGCGGCCCGTTTGATCCTCCGCCGGGCGATACGCTGCGCGGTGGAGCGGGTGACGACCACATTTTCGGCGGAGCTGGAAGCGACATCATCGACGGCGGCGCCGGCGCCGATATCATGGATACCGGTAGCGAGTACTTTGGCAGCTCGATCGATGGCAGCATCATGGGCATCCCGTCCTCCGATACGATCTATGTCGACAACGCCGGCGACCAGGTCTTCGGCAGCACCTGGACCTCGACCATCTATGTCAGCACCGACTGGACGGCGACCGGCAATGTGTCGGGCGCTACGGTGCGCGTTGTCGGGTCGGCCGGCCTTCATCTGACGGCTGGCGGCATCAAATACGCTCTCATCGGCGGTGCCGGCGACGATACGCTGACGGCTGTAGGGTCCACCGTCGCCCTCGACGGCGGCGCCGGAGCGGACATCATGACAGGTGGAACAGGTCGCAACACCTACTACGTCGACAACATCGGTGATCAGGTGATCGATGCGGCGCAGAACGACGGCACGGGGTTCTCCGGCGACCCGCCAAGAAGCGACATCATCTTCACCAGCGTCGACTACACGGTGGCGGCGGGCCAGGAGATCGAACATATGTACGCCACCGGGGTCAATGGCCTCCGGCTAACGGGCAATGAGTTCGCGATGAACCTGTACGGCAATGTCGGCGACGACACGCTCAACGGCGGCGGGGGTGTCGACACGCTGAACGGGGGAGCGGGCAATGACCTCCTTGTCGGCGGCACCGGCAACGATATCCTTGTCTTTGGTCTCGCGTCAGGCCACGACAAGGTTGGTGATTTCACGTCGGGCACCGACAAGATCGATCTCACGGCCTATGATTTCGCCTCCTTCGCGGAAGTCATGACGTTGGCCTCCGACGTCGGCGCCAACACGGTAATCACGTTGGACGCTTCCGACACGGTGACGTTGTCGGGCGTGCACATCTCCCAGCTTAGTTCGGGGGATTTTCTGCTCTGATCGGGCTGTACACGGCAGCCCGGCATGAGGCCATCTTGTCCCTCAAGTGGACCCAGGTGAATTTTCAAGGTGGGTCGGTGGAATTCCGGCGTAGGGATGCAAAGGGCAAGCTGCTACCGCAGACGAAGAAGAAGCGACCGAATGCACCGCAGTCCGACAGGTTGATGCGCTTCTTGCGTTACGCCTGGGCCAGGGAACAAGGTTGGCCAGAGAACAGGGTCGGCCAGTCGGCGAGTACGTAGTGCATCACCGGGGTGGCCCGTTGCTGTCCGTCAAGGATGCCTTCCAGAACGCGGCCCTTCGGGCCGGCCTGATCAGGACGCAGACCAACGCCGCGGGCAAGGTGAAGATTCTGAACCCCGGCGAGATCACGCCCCACATCATGAAGCACACACGGATCACGTGGCTACTGCGTGCCCGTGTGGCAGGTGTCGGGTCTCACTGCCACCAGTGTCGCCACGATCACCAAGGTGTATGGTCACCACATCCACGATGAGTCGAAGAATTACGCAAACGCCGTGTGAAGGCAGATGGGTGCTTTGCTTCCCCGCCGATTCGTGATGTTTGGTGCAGTCTGGTGATTGAGAAGATGTAAATTATTCAATGGGTTAACGAGGCGGGGGCCTTCACGCGGGTGGGGTCCTAGGTTCAATCCCTACAGCGCCCACCATCCATCCCCCCGGAACAATCCACACCGTGCCGCCCCTTGACATCGGGCCGAGGGTCGGAAGATCACGGGGCCTGATGCGGCGAGTGTTGGCAAACGGATTCCTGGTAGCGGTGTCGGTCGTGCTCTGCCTCGCGGTGGCGGAGGCGGCGACACGCTGGATCGATGGACATTCGTTCTTGGAGTTGCGGCTGCCCGAAGCCAGGGGCTCGATGGGGCTTGACACCACGGCGCAGCATATCGACTCGGTGCCGCTCGCGCGCGGGGTCGATCGCACGTGGTTCTACCGCCCGCCGCCCCCGTTGCCCAACCGCGGCCAGCACTCGCCCTGGACGGAGGGCGCGGCGCCTGCCGACCCCTTGGCGAGGGCCGACTTTCGCACCGACTTCAGGCCGCCGGACTTCTTCAAGGCATGGAACGCTGCCTTCGTCGGCGATCCGTGCGCCAGCCCGTTTTTCAGCGGCGCACCCGGTCGGCTGATCGTGTTCGATCCGCCTTCGGGGGAGCGCCAGCCGTTCTATCGCTACCTGCCCAATACCACCACGCCGCTCGGGCTGGTCACCAATCAATTTGGCTTCCGCGGCCCGCCGGTCGACTACAGGCGCCGGCCCGACACCGTGCGCATCGTCCTTATCGGCGCCTCGACGACGGCGGAGGCGCACGCCACAGCGTACTCCGGCTCGGAGATGCTTCACTACTGGCTCGGCCTATGGGCCGCCGCCAACCATCCCGGCCTCAGGTTCGAAGTCATCAACGCCGGGCGCGAGGCTGTGAAGTCGCCTGATATCGAAGCGATCGTGCGGCAGGAGGTCCTGCCGCTCCGCCCCGACCTGGTCCTTTACTACGAAGGCGCCAACCAGTTCGAGCTGGCGCCGCTGGTCAAGAATCTGCCTGCCCGCCCGCCGGGCGATCAGCAGGGCCGGGAGGGCACTGTGGCCGACTGGTTGCGCGAGGCGTCAGGCTGGTCGGCCCTGGCGCGACGGGGGCGCGCGCTGTTCGGCATGACGGAGATCACGGAGGGCGGGGGCGAGCCGCCGAAGCCCGACTACAAACTCGAATGGCCGCGCGGCGTCGACGAGGCCGATCCTGACATCGCGAGCCCGGATTTGCCGGTCAACCTTCCCGTCATCGTCGCCGATCTCGACCGGATGCGCAAAGAGCTCGCTGAGGTGGGCAGCGAGTTCGCGGTCGCGTCCTTCATGTGGCTGGTGCGCGAGGGCATGGTCCTGAACCCGCTGCGCAACCGGCTGATCTACGACTACCTCAACGTCAACCACTTCCCGTTCCGCTATCGCGACATTGCGCGGCTGGCGGCCTTCCAGAATCGCGTCTTCGCCAAGTACGCCGCCACGCGCGGAGTGCCGTTCATCGACATCGTGCGCTACATGCCGTTCGATCCCGACCTGTTCGCCGACGCCATCCATAACACCCAGCCCGGCATCAATCTGCGAGCCTGGATCGTGCTGCAGCAACTCGTGCCGATCATCGAGGCGCGCCTGGCGAGCGGCGCCTGGCCCAGGTCGCCGCCGCCCGCCCAGCCTGACAGCCATCCGGCCTTCGCCATCGAGCCGCGACTGATCACCTTCGATTGCACGCGGCCGCCGCCGGCGGCGTCGCCCGGCGACGGCAGGGATTCACGGGGCTAGACAAAGACCAGGGCTGCTTCGCCGGGCGGGTCAGCCGCGCGCGGCGATCTGCTCCAACGCCTGGGGCAGGCGGGCGAAGTGATCGATCACCGCTTCGGCGCCAAGCTCCTTCGCCGGCCGTGCCGTGTAGCCCCAGCTCACCAGCACCGCCGGCAGGCCGCCCGCATGAGCGGCGGCGACATCGTGGATCGAATCGCCGATCATGATGGCGCGGTCGCGCCGACCGCCGAGCCTGTCGATGAGCTTCAGGACATGGCCGGGGTCAGGCTTGCGCACCGTGAAGGTGTCGGCCCCGGCGACGTCGGCAATCGGCGGCATCAGCTTCAGGTCGCGCAGGATCGTGCGCGCCGGGTTCTCGAACTTGTTGGTGGCGACGCCCTGCCTCAGACCCAGCTGGTCGAGCCGCGCCACCACCTCGGCGACGCCGTCGAAGGCCACGGTGTAGCGCACGGGAAACTCCTCGTAGTACTGCACGAACTGCCGCGTCGCGGCGCTCAGCGCCGCATCGTCCAGCGTGATTCCGTTCTTGGCGAAGGCGCGCTTGATGGTGACTTTGCTGCCTTCGCCCATGAACAGGCGGGCGTCGTCGTCGCTGATCGGCGGCAGGTTGTGATCGGCCATCAGCCGGCTCACCGCCACGCACATGTCGCGCGCGCTGTCGATCAGGGTGCCGTCGAGGTCGTAGATGATCGTGTCGAACCGGGCGGCGATGAGATTGTCGGCGTTCGGGTGCATGCACACCCTCCTTAGCACACTCGCCTTGCAGGACCGCCAGTGTCGTGGCATCGGACGGGCATGAAATCGTCCCGCGCTGCGGCTCGCGCCGCGGACCCCGTGGCCGTCGTCGTCCTGGCGGCCGGGGCCGGCACGCGCATGAAGTCGCGTATTCCCAAGGTCCTCCATTCGCTCGCCGGCTGGCCGATGGTGCGCCACGTGATCGAGAATGCTTGCGCGCTGCGGCCGGCGCCGCGCATCGTGGGCGTCGTGGCGCCGGGCGCGAAGAGCGTGGCCGCCGCCTTCGCGCCGCACGCGGTCGTCGTGCAGGACAAGCCGCTGGGCACGGGGCATGCGGCGCGCGCGGCGCTATCGGCGCTCGCCGGGCATCGCGGGCCGGTGCTCGTGGTGTTCGGCGACGCGCCGCTGATCACGACGGCGACGCTTCGCCGCCTGGTGGCGGCTTGCTCGCGCGCGAGGGCCGCCGTCGGCGTGCTGGGGTTCGAGGCGGCCGATCCCGCGCCCTATGGACGCCTGATCCTGCGCGACGGCGGGCTGGAGAAGATCGTCGAGAGCCGCGACGCCGCGCCGGCCGAGAAGCAGGTGAAACTCTGCAATTCGGGCGTGATGTGCATCTCCGGCGAGCTGCTGCCCGGGCTGCTCGGCGCCATCCGCAATCGCAACGCCAAGCGGGAGTTCTATCTCACCGACGTCGTGGCGATCGCCCGCGCCGCCGGCCATCGCACTATCGCCGTGACCGGCGAGGAAGCCGAGTTCCAGGGCATCAACTCGCGCGAAGAGCTCGCCGCTGCCGAGCGCGCCCTGCAGCAGCGCCTCCGCCGCGCCGCCCTCGATGCAGGCGTTGGCATGCAGGACCCGGAAACGGTGTGGCTCGCCGCCGACACGCGGCTCGCCGCCGACGTATCGATCGGCCCGTGCGTGCGCTTCGGCCCGGGCGTCAGCGTGGGCGTGGGTAGCGAGATCAGGGCGTTCTGCGACATCGAGGGCGTCCGGATCGGCCGCGATACCATCGTCGGTCCGTTTACCCGCATCCGGCCGGGCTCGGTGGTCGCCGATCGTGTGCATATAGGCAACTTCGTCGAGCTCAAGGCGACCCGCATGGGGCGCGGCGCCAAGGCCAACCACCTGGCCTATCTCGGCGACAGCGACATTGGCGAGGCGAGCAACATCGGCGCCGGCACCATCGCCGTGAACTACGATGGCTACGGCAAGCACCGCACCATCATCGGCCGCGACGCCTTCGTCGGCTCCAATTCCTCGCTGGTGGCGCCGGTCCGAATCGGCAACGGCGCCAACGTGACGGCGGGCAGCGTCATCACGGAGGACGTGCCGGCCGGGGCGCTTGCCTTCGGGCGGGCAAGACAGGTGACAAAGAAGGGCCGGGCGGGCGAGCTTCGGGCACGGCTGAAAGCCCGCGCCGGCAAATAGCAACCAGCGAGCCCTCCCATGTGCGGCATCATCGGCATCATCGGCAAGGCGTCCGTCACCCCGCTGCTGGTGGAGGCGCTGAAGCGCCTGGAGTATCGCGGCTACGATTCGGCCGGCGTCGCGACGCTGGTCAACGGCCACATCGATCGCCGCCGGGCCGAAGGGAAGCTGGTGAACCTCGAGGCGCGGCTTGCCCGCGAGCCGCTCGCCGGCACCATCGGCATCGGCCACACGCGCTGGGCAACGCATGGAAAGCCGTCGGAGCGCAACGCACACCCCATCGCCACCGACCGTGTCGCCGTCGTCCACAACGGCATCATCGAGAATTACCAGGAGCTCAAGGACGAGCTGATCGCCGAGGGCCGCCGCTTCGACAGCGACACCGACACCGAGGTGGTGGCGCAGCTCCTGACGTCGCTGCTCGAGCACCAGGCCACGCCCCAGGAGGCAATGGCTGCGGCGATGGAGCGCCTGCGTGGCGCCTTCGCCCTGGTGGCGTTGTTCGCCGGCCGCCACGACCTGCTGCTGGGCGCGCGCCGCGGCAGCTCGCTCGCGGTCGGCTATGGCGACGGCGAGATGTATATCGGCACCGACGCACTTGCACTCGCGCCCTTTACCAAGCGCGTGACCTACCTCGAAGAGGACGACTGGGTGGTGCTGCGACCGGCCGGCGCCACGATCTTTTCGGGCCGCGAGGAAGTGAGTCGCCCGATCAAGCAGAGCGGCATCTCCGGCGCCATGATGGGCAAGGGCAACCACCGCCATTTCATGCTGAAGGAGATCTACGAGCAGCCGGCCGTGGTGGGCGACACGCTTCAGACCTACCTCGATCCCGCGACCCGAGCCGTCCGGCTTCCCGCGACGCCGCCGATCGATTGGACGAGTGCGGGCCGGCTCACCATCACTGCCTGCGGCACGGCCTTCTACGCCGGCCTGGTGGCGAAGTACTGGTTCGAGAAGCTCGCCCGACTGCCGGTCGAGGTCGAGGTGGCGTCCGAGCTGCGCTATCGCGAGCCGCCGCTGCCCGGGAAGGGGGGCATCTGCCTCGCCATTTCCCAGTCGGGCGAAACCATCGATACGCTGGAGGCGCTGCGCTACGCCAAGCGTCACGGCCAGACCATCGTGGCGGTGGTCAACGTGCCGGAAAGCGCCATCGCCCGCGAAGCCCACGCCGTGCTGCCGACCCTGGCGGGGCCCGAGATCGGCGTCGCCTCGACGAAGGCCTTCACCACGCAGCTCACGGTGCTGCTCGCCGCGGCGAGCGCCGCCGGCCGGGCGCGCGGTACCTTGTCGGCAGAGGACGGAGCCCGTCTTGCCCACGCCCTGATCGAGCTGCCGGCCGCCCTCAACGAGGCGCTGGCACTGGAGGCACAGTACCAGCGTATCGCCGAGGACATACTCGCGGTTGCCCGCGACGTCCTCTATATCGGCCGCGGCCCATCCTTCCCGATTGCCCTCGAAGGCGCACTGAAGCTGAAGGAAATCTCCTACATCCACGCCGAGGGCTATGCCGGCGGCGAGATGAAGCACGGCCCGATCGCCCTGATCGACGAATCGGTGCCGGTGGTGGTGGTTGCCCCGAGCGACGCCTTGTTCGACAAGACGGCCTCCAACTTCGAGCAGGTTCACGCCCGCGGCGGCAAGCTGGTCCTGCTGAGCGATGCAGCGGGCGCCGCGCGGCTTGCCGAGCATGCCGCGGCGACCGTGACGCTGCCCGCGGTCGATCCACTGGTCGTGCCCATTCTCTATACCGTGCCGGTGCAGCTCATCGCCTACTACACGGCGGTCGCGAAGGGCACGGACGTCGACCAGCCACGGAACCTGGCGAAGAGCGTGACGGTGGAGTAGGGCGCACGGTCGTCAGCCAATCGATGGAGAGCAGCGGCACGTCTTGAACGGCCGTGCGTTGCGGAGCACAAGACACGATGGCGTGCTGGACCCCGCAACGGAGGCGTTGATGGCAAAGGCCTACTGGATCGCAAATTATCGTTCGATCAAGGACCCCGCGGCTCTCGAGGCATACGCGAAGCTCGCCGGCCCGGCGATCGGCGCCGCGGGCGGGCGCATCGTGGTTCGCGGGATGCCGGCCAAGACCCTCGAGGCGGGCCTGAACCTGCGCACCGTCGTCATCGAGTTCGACAATGTCACGAGCGCCGTGGCGGCCTACGACAGCCCCGGCTATCGCGCCGCCCGGGAGCTTCTGGGTGATTCGGTCGAGCGCGACATCCGAATTGTGGAAGCCGCCGAGTAGGCCCTCGATCAGCCGGCAGGCTCGTGGGCGAGGTCGTCCGACCTCACTACGGTCCTGATCGGCACCGCCCAGGCACAGACGCTCATGTTAGCTGATCAGGCGGGTAGCCTAACGCCATTGCTTCCCGGCTTTGCCGAACCACGCCGGGGCGGAGGATGAGAATAGCCTTACCGCGTCCCCTGGGGCAGGCCAGGCGCGAGGCCCGGTGGCGCCTGCTGCGGCTGGGGGCGCGGCTGCGCCGGGGCGGGTCGCTGGGCGGGCGCGGGCGCCGGCTTGGCGGGCTGCATCGCCTGGATGATGGCGCGCATCTTCTTGGTCTCGGCTTCCTGCGCCTTCTTGAATTCCTCCTCGTTGAGGAAGCGGTCCTTGTTGGCGTCCATCTCGATGAACTGCTTGACCGCCGATGCGGTCATCTCGACGCGGTCGAGCACGCCGTCCTTGTTGGTGTCGATCTCCTGGAACTTGCGCAGCACGAGCTGGCGGCGGATGTCGTAGGGCAGCAGCCCCTGGGCCTGCGGGCCGTCGGCCGGTCCGGCCAGGGTCACGTATTCCTGCTGGCTGATCTTGACGTCGTTGTTCTTGTCGAGCTTGTCGGCCTCGCGCAGTTGCATGTCGATGAAGTCGTTGACCGCCGCCATGCCCTGGCGTCGGCGCTGCTCCATCTGCTGGCGCTCCTGCTGCTCGCGCGCGATCGAACGCTGCACGATCAGCCGCACCTCCGGCTCGGTGACCTTGTTGTCGCGGTCCGTGTCGTACTGGTTGAACTCGGAATGGATCAGCGCCTCGGTCTCGGCGCGCTCGACGAAGCCGTCGCGGTTGGTGTCGAGATTGCCGAACTCCGCCTTGGCGCGATTGCGGCGCTCATCGAGGCTCGGACCGTTGGCGACGTCGTGCGAGAAGGGCGGCTCGGCCACCTTGACGAACTCTTCGAGCGAGAGCTTGCCGTCCTTGTTGGTATCGAGCTGGTCGAACGACTTCATGCGATACTTCAGGAAGTCGGCCCGAGACACCTCGCCCTTCTTCTCGGTGTCGATCTCGACGAACCACAGCGGCAGCGGCACCGGCGGCGGAGTGCCGGTGGCGGTCTGGGCGGGCGGCGTCGCGGCGGGCGCCGGTTTCTGGGTCGTCTGCGGCGGCTTCGCCTGGGGCGCGGTCTGGTCGGCAGGGCGCGCCGCGGGCCAGCCTTGCGTCGGCGGCGTCTGCGCGAACGCAGGGGTGCCGACGGCGGTCAGAGCGAAAAGAATGGGGGGGAGCAATCGCTTCATCGGCGGTGAACCGGAATGTGAGGGGTCGTTTCGTATCAATGGCAACGCGCGGCGTGTCAACACTCCGCGCTGCGGATCGATCCTGCGACGCAATCACGCCGAAAGCATGGCGGACCGCCATTTGGGTTGCGCCAGTTCCCGGGATGAGCCATCGTGGTTTTCGAGGCATGACCCCGAAGAAGGGTCGCAAGGTATTGGGAGGCAAGGGTAATTTCGCGTGATCGGGACGTAATATGTGCCGGGCTGCGAATCCAGCATGACCATGGCAGGACCGTCTTCATCCAGCGGCGAACCGCTACTCAGCGTGTACGACGTGTCGGTCCGCTTCGGCGGAATCGTCGCGCTCGATGGCGTCACGTTCGACGTCTTTGCCGGACAAGTGGCGGGCCTGATCGGCCCCAACGGCGCCGGCAAGACCACCCTCTTCAATTGCCTCAGTCGGCTCTATACGCCCAACAGCGGCGACATCCGTTTCGAGGGCCGGACCATTCTAGACCGGCCGCGTCACGCAATCCCGCAGATCGGCATCGGCCGCACGTTCCAGAACGTGGCGCTGTTCGATCGCATGTCGGTGCTCGACAATGTCAAGGTCGGCTGCCACAGCAGGAGCTCGACCGGCTTCCTCGATAATGCGCTGCGCCTTCCCAAGGTGAAGCCGGAGGAGGAGCACATCGCCGAGCGCGCGCACGAGCTGATCGCCTTCATGGATCTCGAGCCGTTCACCAACGCCATGGCGGGCGGGCTACCGTTTCCGATCCGCAAGCGGGTCGAGCTTGCGCGAGCCTTGGCCTCGAGTCCCAAGCTGCTGCTGCTCGACGAGCCGGCGGCCGGCCTGAACCACGACGAGATCGACGTGCTGAAGGGCCAGATCAAGCGCGTGCGCGATACGCAGAACGTCACCGTGCTGCTGGTCGAGCATCACATGAGCCTGGTCATGTCCGTCTCGGACAAGGTGGTGGCGATCGATTTCGGCAAGAAGATCGCCGATGGCACGCCGGCCGAGGTGCAGCGTGATCCGGAAGTGATCCGCGCCTATCTGGGGACCTCGTAAATGGCTGCGCTGCTGGAAGTAAGAGGCCTCAAGGCATTCTACGGGCAGACGCAGTCGCTATACGACGTTGGCTTCGAGATCGAGAGCGGGGGCATCACGACCCTGCTGGGCGCCAACGGCGCCGGCAAGACGACGACTCTACGCGCGATCTGCAACATGGTGCGCACCGACGGCTCGATCCGCTTCGAGGGCAGGGATCTCAAGAACATGGCGACCGAGGAGATCGTTCGCCTCCGCATCGCCCACGTGCCCGAGGGCCGCGGCACCTTCACGACGCTCACGGTCGACGAGAATCTTCGCATCGCCGCATACACGCGCAAGGACAAGTCGGCCGTCCAGACCGATCTCGAGCGGGTGTTCACCTATTTTCCGCGGCTCAAGGAGCGAGTCCAGCAGCAGGCCGGCACGTTGTCGGGCGGCGAGCAGCAGATGCTGGCAATTGCCCGCGCCCTGATGCTGAAGCCGCGCCTGATGCTCCTCGACGAGCCGTCGTTCGGCCTGGCGCCGCTGATCGTCGTGGAAATCTTCCGCATCATGCGGCGCATCAACGAGGAGGAAGGGGTAAGCATGCTGCTGGTCGAGCAGAACGCGGCGCTCGCCCTCGATCTCGCCGATCACGCCTACGTGCTGGAAACCGGACGGGTCGTGATGTCGGGCCCGTCCGATGAGATCAAGAACGACGAGAACGTTCGCAAGTCCTACCTCGGCTACTAGAAGTCGGAGATCATGGAACAGTTTCTCCAGCAGATTGCCTCCGGCCTGGCCAACGGTGCGATCTATGCCTGCGTCGCCCTGGCGCTGGTCATGATCTACGTGTCGACCGACCACATCAATTTCGCCCAGGGCGAGATGGCGATGTTCTCGACCTACATAAGCTGGCAGCTCATGACGTGGGGGGCGAGCTTCTGGGTCGCCTTCGCCGCCGCCGTGGTGCTGTCCTTCATCATGGGCGTGATCATAGAACGGGTGATCCTGAGACCGCTGCACAGCGCGCCGCTGCTGTCGATCGTCGTGGTGTTCATCGGCCTGCTGGCGATCTGCAATTCGGTGGCGGGCGCGATATGGAGCTACCTGATCAAGGAATATCCGACGCCGTTCCCCAAGAGCAGTTTCGGGATCGCCGGCGTGATCGGGCCGCACCAGCTCGGCGTCGTGGTCGTCACCCTGGTGGTGCTCGGGCTGCTGTTCGTCTTCTTCCGCTACACGCCGCTCGGCCTCGCCATGCGCGCGGCGGCGCAGAACCCGCAGATGGCGCGGCTGGTCGGCGTGCGCGTCGACTGGATGCTGGCGCTGGGCTGGGGACTTGCCGCGGCGGTAGGCGCGGTGGCCGGCATGATGGTAGCGCACATCGTCTATCTCGATCCCAACATGATGGGCGGCATCCTGCTCTACGCCTTCGCCAGTGCCCTGGTGGGCGGCATCAGCAACCCGGGTGGCGCGGTGCTGGGCGGCTTCATCGTCGGCGTGCTCGAGAACATGGTGGCCTTCGCCGGCAACCAGATCGAGAAGGCGACCGGGGTCTACATCATCGGCAACGGCGAGAAACTCACTGTCGCGCTGATCATCGTCATTTTCGTTCTTACCGTGAAACCCGCTGGCCTGTTCGGTCGCGTCGTCGTGAAGAGGGTCTGAGCCATGCCCCGAACTTCCAACAAGGCGTGGCTGTGGGCTCTGCTGGCGGCGGCCTTCCTGGTCCCGCTGCTGCGCGACGCCGTGCCGGACGTGGTGTCCGACTACCGCCTGTTCCTGGTCAGCACCATGATGATAGCGGCCATCGCGGTGCTGGGGCTGAACCTCCTGACCGGCTTCAACGGCCAGATCTCGCTCGGCCACGGCGCGTTCTACGCCGTCGGCGCCTACGTGGCGGCAATTCTGATGGACCAGCTCGGCTGGCCCTACTGGCTGACCCTGCCGGCAGCAGCCATCATCTGCTTCATCGTTGGCTACCTGTTCGGCCTGCCGGCCCTCAAGCTCGAGGGCCACTACCTGGCCTTGGCCACCTTCGCGCTGGCGCTCGCGGTGCCGCAGATCCTGAAATACAAGTGGCTCGAAGGCCTGACCGGCGGCGTGCAGGGCATCGTGCTCAGCAAGCCCGAGGCGCCGTTCGGCCTGCCTCTCAGCGAGGACCAGTGGCTTTACTATTACATACTGGTCGTCATGGTGCTGCTGTACTGGGCGGCCGCCAACATTCTGAACAGCCGCAGCGGGCGCGCCATGATGGCGATTCGCGACCAGTACATGGCCGCCGACACGATGGGCATCGACACCGCCCTGTACAAGACCGTGACCTTCGGCATCAGCGCCGCCTATACCGGCATCGCGGGCGCGCTCTCGGCCTCGGCAATCGCCTTCGTTGCGCCCGACAGCTTCAACTTCTTCCTGTCGATCAAGTTCCTGATCGGCCTGGTGGTGGGCGGCATCGGCTCGCTGGCCGGGTCGGTGGTGGGGGGCATCTTCTACGTGCTGGTCGACAACTCCGCCCAGGCGCTCTCGACCTTCGTCAAGAACGACCTTGGCCTGCAATTCGACCTGTCGGCCTACACGGTGTTCGGCATCCTGCTGATCGTGCTGATGTACCTGATGCCGATGGGCATCGTGGGCGGCGTCACCCACCTGATCCGCAGCCTGCGCAGCAGCCTGCGCGGCACGCCGGCCAAGGAACATCAGGCCGCTGCCAAGCAGCGCGCCTGACCGCCTGAGCCTGAAAAAACCACGCATCCGAGTAAGGAGTAGTCGATGGCGTAAACCCACCCAGGGAGGATAACCATGAAGACGAACAGGCGTAGCGTCGTCGGCGGTCTCGCGGCCGCTGCAGTGCTTTCGGGTACCCGAGTAGCGTATGCGCAAAAGAAGTACGACGAGGGGGCGACCGACAAGGAGATCAAGATCGGTCATACCAACCCCTACAGCGGGCCTGCGTCTTCCTACGGCATCATCGGGAAGGCTGAGGAAGCCTATTGGAAGAGTGTCAACGACCGCGGCGGCATCAACGGCCGGATGATCAAGTTCGTCACCCTCGACGACGGCTACTCGCCGCCCAAGACGGTGGAGATGGTCCGCCAGCTCGTCGAGCAGGAGAAGGTGCTGGCCCTGTTCCAGACGCTGGGAACGCCGACCAACACGGCGATCCACAAGTACATGAACCAGAAGAAGGTGCCGATGCTGTTCGTCGCCACCGGGGCATCCAAGTGGGGCAAGCCCAAGGAGTTCCCGTGGACGATGGGCTACCAGCCCGACTACCATACCGAGGCCGTCATCTACGCCAAGCACATCCTGGCCAACGTCAAGGACGCCAAGATCGGCGTGCTGATGCAGAACGACGACTATGGCAAGGATTACTGGGAGGGTTTCAAGGACGGCCTGGGCAAGGAAGCCGGCCGCGTCGTCAAGCACGTCACCTACGAGGTGACGGACCCGACGGTCGACAGCCAGACCATCCAGCTCAAGGACTCCGGCGCCAACGTCTTCTTCAACATCTCGATCCCGAAGTTCGCCGCGCAGTCGATGCGCAAGGCGGCCGAGATCGGCTGGCGGCCGGTGCAGTACCTCAACAACGTCTCGGCCCAGGTGACGACGACGATGAAGCCGGCCGGCTTCGAGAACGTGCAGGGCGTCATCACGGCGGCCTGGCTCAAGGACCCGACCGACAAGCAGTGGGACAACGACGCCGAGATGAAGACCTGGCGCGAGTGGATGGCCAAGTACGTCCCCAACGGCAATGTCGGCGACGTGAACTACGTCTACGCCTATTCGGTGTCGTTCCTGATCGAGCAGACACTGAAGAAGTGCGGCGACAACCTCACGCGCGCGAACCTGATGCGTCAGGCCGCCAACCACCAGAAGCTGCGCGTGCCGTGCCTGCTGCCCGGCATCACCGTCAGCACCAGCCCGACCGACTTCTACCCGGTTCAGGCGGTCCAGCTCCAACGCTTCAAGGGCGAGAGCTGGGAACTGTTCGGTGACGTCCTGTCGGCCGAGGCGACCTGACGCCCGCCTGCGCACCTGCCGCAAAAGGCCGCCGTGAGGCGGCCTTTCTTTTCCCATCGCCCCGGGCCTCGCCGAGGCGCGTGATCACCACCGAGCTGGAACTCGGCTAGCTCAGCCAGGCACTGCCGTAGGCGCTGGTGAAGTCGATGCCTACGATGAGATCGTTGAAATCGTGGTCGCTGCTGCTGCCCTGGCGGTCTTCCCAGCCCCAGGTGTTGAGGCCGTAATTCCACAGGTGGGCGACCGGCTGGCCGCCCGAAGTTTCGTTGGCCTGGGAGAACCCCCAGTAGGTCTGCGAGGTCGTCAGGTTGACCAGGGTCATGGCGATCAGGTCGCCGGAGTCGACGTCCTTCAGCTTGGTCTCGTGGTACTTGCCGTAGCCCGGGCCGAGGATCGACGTCTCGTTCCCGTCCGTGTGGTAGGCGCGCGCCGCCGCCGCCGCTTCATAGCCCGCCGTACCCGGCAGGAGGCCGCCGACCGAGCCCAGCAGGTCGTCGACCCGGTAGAAGGTGAGGGCGATCGAATCGGTGCCGTCCTGGCGCAACCGCACGATCGCCGTCTGGTCGTCCAGGGCATCGACCGTCTCGGCGACGGCGATCGGCCGGGCGACGCGCACCATCTCGTGCGGCACCGTCCCGGTGCCGGTCGGCACCATGTAGTCGACGAAGCCGAAATCGGTGGTCAGCGTTCCCTGCACCGTCTTGCCCTGTGCGGCATGGATCTCGACTGTCAGCGTCTCGCCCTCGGCGAGGGCGTGCTGCACGATCGTGCCCTGGGTTTGCGAGTCGAACAGACGCACCAGCGCGGCGTCGAAGTCCTCTTGCAGGGACTGCTGAGCGAGCTGGCTGGTCCACGCCTGCGCGCCGCTCGCCGCACTCGTGTAGGAGTCGGTCTGCGTGCCCATCGACACGACGACGCTGGCACCGTGCTTGGACACCGTCTGGAAGAGCAGGCTCTGAGCGACCGCGCTGGTCGGATCCGACGCGCCGAGATCGAGCACCGGCGGCTTGTCGGTGTGCGACATCTGGGAATGCGCGATCGCCGTCAGAGTGCGCGCCAGGATGGTGCCGTTGGGTGTGCCCAGCCCGGTCGTCAGATCGTAGCCCGCCTGTGCTTCATAGCCGTTGCCGGTGGGCACGATGTCCAGGCCGACGTCGGAATCGTGGACCGGGCCGTCGGCCGTCGTATAGAAGCTGTTCTTGTTGTTGCCCATCGTGATGTCGTTGAACGACGCGGGCGCAATGGCTGCGGCGGCATAGAGCAGGTCGTTGTAGTAGCCGAGCAGAGGCAGATTCTGGTCGGTGAAGATCGCATCGATCTGCGCCGTGAGAGCGGCCCACAGCGGCGTCGACGCACTCGTGCCGCCGGTTGCGGTGAGCAGCGACTGGCTGGTGTCGCCGACATAGCCGGCGTTCAACACGGCGTACTTGGTATCGCCGTCCGCCAGCGCCGCGACGTCGGGATAGCCGCGCTTGCCGCCGGTCATGTCGGAGAGACCGAAATCCATCTGGTAGCCCGGAATCAGTACGCCCGAGGCAATGCCTCCCGAGCCGGCATTGTTGGAGCCGAAGGCTACCGTGAGCTGGTCGGTGTTCGGATCGACGAAGGCCTCGTCCATCTGCCAGACGGTCTCGAACAGCGTGGCCAGCGGGGTAGCCGCATCCGGAGGTGCCGGCGCCACGTCCGGCATCGTGTTCGGCAGGCTCTTGAGCCCGGCGGCGACCAGCGAGAACAGGGTCGCCGGAACGCTCATCAGGGCCGCATCCAGGTGGGTGGTGAGCGAATCGTCGAGGCCGGCGACGTAGCGTCCGGCGATCGAGGTGCCGCCGACTCCGATGGCAAACGGCGAGGCCTGCCACTGGTTGACGTTCGCGATACCGTTGTAGATGTACCCGGTCGCGCCCTGGTCGCCCGCCGCGTTGTGCACGGAGACGTTTGCCAGGGCACCGTCGACGAAAAGGTCGTGCCATGCCTGGTAGAACGGCGACCCGGCCGTCGACTGCGTGAACCCCACGATCGACGACGACAGGACGTGAGGATCGTTGATCTGATCGAAGAACGCCGCCTGGTAGGCGGCGAAGGGCGTCCCCGAGAGCAGGGCGTAAAGAAGCTGCGTGCTGTTCGGTGCAGCGCCTGCGACTGTCGAGATATCGAGCCCCAGCTCGGGGTCGACCTGGCCTGTGCCGTCGGGGCCGGTGACCACGACGAACTCGTCGGCCGTGACCGTCGGCAGGCCGACCTCCTGCCGGTAGGCATTGTAAGCCGCGAACAGCGCCTGCTGCTGATTTACGTCGTCCGCGATGATTGCGATGGCAGGCGTCTCGACCGTGGACGATAAAGGAAAACCGTAGTTGCTCGCGATCGCGGCCGGCGTGGCTTTCTCATAGTCGCCGTTGTTGGCGGCATCGTTTCCGATGCTGAGCGGTCCCGGGTCGAGGGTCACGCCCGTCGAGTCCTTCACCTCCGGATTGCTCAGGAGTGCGTCGACCTCGAACCACAAACCGCCGATGTCGTCTTTGGAGATCTTGCTGTTGAGGCCGAGATCTCCGGTCCAGGCGACCCCATCGTACGTCGACCCATCGACCCAGAGCAGCTCGTTGCCGAACAGATCCTGGAACGTCGTCGGGTCGACGGTCGCCCAGATCGTCCGGTTCTCGACGGAAGAAACGAAGCCGCTGCCCGTCGCATTGTCCAATGCGCTCTGGCCCACGACCGACACCAGGTCGGCGCGTACCTTTTCGTATGTCGCCTGGTCGGCACCGTACTTGTCGAAAACGGCGTTCTGGTCGGCGAGTGCCGCCTGACGCTCGGCCCAGGAATGGTTCGTCAGGAGATCGGTCGGATCGTGCTTGCGTTTGACGATCAGCGCGATGGTCAGCGCGGCGCCGGACGACGCTTCTCCTATGGTCGCGTCGGTCGAGCCGGACTTGAAGAAGCCGGCCAGTGTATCCTGCGCCTTGCTTGCGTCCCCCGTGGCGACGTCCTTGTACTGGCTCTCCGTGTATTGATTGGTCCCGAACGCGTCGAGAAACGTCGACTTCGTCAACTGACTATACGTCGCCACCCGGTACTCCCATTCCCACTCATATATAATTGCATGTTAAATGCGAACTGTCCAGTCGTAGCCTTTGCGATGGATGACGTCAGGTTGGCGCAGCGACAGCGCCGTCGCGAGCCGACCCTTCGACAGGGAGGGCACGCTTCACGTGGGACGACACAAACGTGCTTCGCGACCAGGGTGACAGTCACCGCGCGCTATGCGTTGGCCGCTGGCAGCGGAAGCGGTTCCGCTTCGGAACGACCTCGCGTTCCCGTCGCCTGATTGCGTGGCACTGGCATACGGTCTGCCACGCCATTCCTCTCTCCTGAGCAGGGAGACGAACGCGAAAATGGGGCATGCGTTTTACATTGCAAACTTGTATAGCGCGGAGCCCGTTTTCTCCTTCCCAGGGCCTGCGATTTCGCGCAAACCTGCCGCGTGTAAATGCGTAGTGCGTACAGAAGCGTAAGGCACAGGAGGACACGTTGAGGATCAATAGGCGTGGTTTTGTAGGCGGTGCGTCCACGGCCGCCATTTTGTCAGCGTCGGGAGTGACGTTCGCGCAAAAGAAGTATAGCGACGGAGCATCCGACAAGGAAATCAAGATCGGCCACACCAACCCCTACAGCGGTCCGGCGTCCTCGTACGGCGTGATCGGCAAGGGCGAGGAGGCCTACTGGAAGAGCGTCAACGACCGCGGCGGCGTCAACGGCCGCATGATCAAGTTCATCACGCTCGACGACGGCTATTCGCCGCCCAAGACCGTCGAGGTCGTGCGCCGGCTCGTCGAGCAGGAAAAGGTGCTGTGCACCTTCAATACGCTGGGCACGCCGACCAACACGGCGATCCACAAGTACATGAACCAGAAGAAGGTGCCGATGCTGTTCGTCGCCACCGGGGCGTCGAAGTGGGGCAAGCCCAAGGAGTTCCCGTGGACGATGGGCTATCAGCCCGATTACCACACCGAAGGCGTGATCTATGCCAAGCACATCCTGGCCAACATCAAGGATGCCAAGGTCGCCGTGCTGATGCAGAACGACGACTACGGCAAGGACTACTGGGAGGGCTTCAAGGAAGGCCTCGGCAAGGAAGCCGGCCGCGTCGTCAAGCACGTCACCTACGAGACGACCGATCCGACGGTCGACAGCCAGGTCATCCAGCTCAAGGATTCGGGCGCCAACGTCTTCTTCAACATCTCGATCCCCAAGTTCGCCGCGCAATCGATCCGCAAGGCGGCCGAGATCGGCTGGAAGCCGGTGCACTATCTCAACAACGTCTCGGCCTCGGTCGCCTCGGTCATGAAGCCGGCCGGCTTCGAGAACAGCCAGGGCATCATCACCGCGGCCTATCTCAAGGATCCGACCGACAAACAGTGGGAAAACGATCCCGAGATGAAGGCGTGGCGCGAGTGGATGGCGAAGTACATGCCTGGCGCCAATCAGGCCGACGCCAACTACATCTACGCCTATTCGGTGTCGTTCCTGATGGAGGCGACGCTGAAGAAGTGCGGCGACAACCTGACCCGCGAGAACCTGATGAAGCAGGCCGCCAATCATCAGAAGCTCAGGGTACCATTGCTGCTGCCCGGCATTACCGTCAGCACCAGCCCGACCGATTTCTATCCGGTCCAGTCGGTGCAGCTCCAGCGCTTCAAGGGCGAAACCTGGGAACTGTTTGGCGATGTCATGTCGGCCGAAAGCACCTGAGCGTTCCTAACAGCAAGAGAGAGAGAGGAAGGCCGCCGCTCACCGGCGGCCTTTTTTGCGTGCAACGTGAGAGTGTGTTCGTCGACCCTTTGCCATGATTCTGGTGTATAGTAACTTGTTAACTATGCATCTCGCGCCCCCGCAAATTCAAGGTAGTTTTCGTGGCCAATTTGTTGACCGACCAGACCGACGCGCCCGTGGAAGGGTGGCAGCCCGTCATTTCTCCCGATGGTTCAAAGGTCGCGTTCGCGAGTTACCGCTTTGACCTCGTTAGGGGTGACACCAACAACCAGCCCGACATCTATGTCGAGGACCTCACTACGAGGACCGTCGCGCGTCTGTCGAACGACGCCACAGGCGCTGCTTCCAACGGCAAATCGCTCGGTCCTGTATTCTCACCGGACGGGACCAAGGTCGCCTTCGTTAGCAACGCCACCAATCTGGTGCAGGGCGATACCAACGGAATGGCCGACTTCTTCATCGCAGACCTGTCGACAGGAGAAGTCCAGCGTGTAGCGACGGGAGCCGCCTACGAACCCGATTTCGACACGCCTCGCCTCGTGTTCTCACCCGATGGCTCGAAGATCCTGTTCCGAAGCCTCGCTTCCGATCTGGTGCCAGGCGACACCAATAACCACAACGACATCTTCCTGAAGGATCTCGCGACGGGCGTCGTCACTCGCGTCTCGATCGGCGAGGGCGGCGCGCAGGCAATCAGCGACTCATCAGACGCCGTTTTCTCTCCGGACGGAACCAGGATCGCCTTTTCCAGCGCCGCGTCGAACCTGGTTGCGGGCGACACCAACGGGGCGATCGATGTCTTCGTGAAGGACCTCGCGACAGGCACGATCGAGTGCATCGGGAGCGCCCTCCACAACGGTTCGACGACCAGTGCACCCGTTTTCTCGCCGGGTGGGACTCACCTCGCTTTTCGCTCAGGCAACGGGGTCTTTCTCTACGATCTGGCGACCGGGGAGCGCACGGCGGCGTTTCAGGAGGCGTTTGGGCGTCTGGCCTACAATCCCATCTTCTCGCCGGACGGCACGAAGACGGCCTTCTGGGCCTCCATCTTCGGCGTTTCCGGCATGGCCGTCTTCGTCAAGGACTGGGTTACCGGCGGTCTCATGGTCGCCACGCCACCGCCCGGCGACCTCATTCCGGGGACCGCTGACCTTAGCTGGGTCGGCAACACATTGGCCTACACGGCGACGCAGAATGTCTACCTGCAGGCCATGAGCATCGTCGCGGTAGCACCGCTCGACGCGGTCAAGCCGGAGGGCAACTGGGGCGAGACGACATTCACCTTCACCCTCACGCGAAGCGGTGAGCTATCGGCCTACCAGAGCATCCGCTGGGGCGTCTCAGCAGTTCCGTACGACGACCCGGGTATCTGGAGCACTCCCCGACCGGGCGGGGAGGTCACTTTCGCACCCGGCGAAACCACCAAGACGATCGCAGTCCAGGTCGCTGCCGACGGCTTCGTCGAGCCGGATCAACATTTTCTGGTGACGCTGTTCGATCCCGACGGTGGACTGATCTACGACACGGCATTGGTGGAGGGCGTGATCCTCAACGACGATTCGATCGTGCACGCTGATGCCTTCATCGTCACGCCGGGGCAGACGCTGCAGATCAGGACGACGATTCCTACCGATCCGAATGAGAGATTGGGCGTTCTGGCCAACGATCAGCTCACCGATCCGGTGACGGTTTCGCTGGTGCACGGTCCGGCGCATGGAACTCTCGCGTTCGGCACTGACGGACACTTCGATTACACGCCCGATCCCGGTTTCACCGGCATCGATCGCTTCACCTATAACGCTGACGACAGTCTAGGTCAGGGAAACGGCGAGGTGCTGCTCTATATCGTTCCGGAGATCGTTGGGCCGGCGACGACGCTCGACCTGCCGGCATTGACGCCCGAAGAGCAGATCGCGGCAACTTATGTCGCCTTCTTCAACCGGGGGGCCGATGCGCCGGGCTTCCAATTCTGGCTGAACCAGTTCCACGCCGGGCAAGAAACGCAAGGGCCGACGGCGCTGCTGGCCAACATCGCGAGCTCGTTCGCCATCAGTAGCGAGGCCAAGACACTCTATCCCTTCATCGATCACCTGCAGGATGCTCAGGACTTCGAGTTCAACGGGTTCGTGAACACCATCTACTCGAGTTTGTTCGGGCGTTCGCCGGACGCTGCCGGGCTGGCCTACTGGAGTGAACGGCTCCATCAGACTCTCGAGCAGGGCGGCTTTGTCGGCTCGGTGCTTGTCGACGTGATGAGCGGTGCCCAGAACACACCGGGCGGCGCGCAGGATATCACGAGGCTGATGGGCAAGGTGGCGGTCGGTTTCGCCTATGTAGCCGAGCAGCAGCAGTTAGGTACGTCCTGGACAGAGGATCAGCGTGCCGAAGCGATCGCGATGATGATCGGCATATCCGACAAGCCAGAGACGGTGCTGATGGGCATCGCTTACGCGGAGAACGTCGTGCTGGCCCACGCCCTCGCGAGCTTGGGCGGAGCCTGACGCTCCGCCTCTCGCCCTGCCGTGCTCAGCGGTCGCTGGGCCTCCGCTGCAGCGCGCCCCGGCACTCGGCAGTGTCGATGCGGCCGTCGTTGTTGGTATCGCACCGGGCAAAATTGCGGTCAGTCTGGGCCACGAACTCTGCCAAGGTCACGACACTGTCCTTGTTGGCGTCGAGCAATTGGAAGTAGGTCGACTGGCGCTGGGCCTGGCGATCGGTCGGCAGGACGCTGTTGGCGCCGGGAGTGCGGGCGAACAGCTCCTCCTTGGTGAGCTTGTCGTCGCCGTTGGCGTCGAGCCGACGGAAGCGGGCTTCCTGGCCGGCCTTCCATTCGGCCCGGTCGACCACGCCGTCCTTGTTGGTGTCGTATCGCATCAGCCCGCTCGGGGCGCGGCCGCCGCGCTCGGCAGGGGCCGATTGCTGCGAGGCCGGCGGCTGCGGCGATGTCGGCGCAGGCGAATCGCCGGGGGCGGCGAGGACAGCGCAGCTCACGAGGGCCAGGGTGGCGGACATGGAGAACAGCTTCAGCATGAGTCATATCCTATAAGTTGTATCAGGAAATGGTTTAGAAACCTCCAGTTCCCTTACTTCGCCGTCTAAGCCCCGATATAGTCCGACGCGCGACCGGATTGTGGCCGTGTTGTGGTTTTGTTCTCGAGGTTATCCACATGGCTTATGACTACGACCTGTTCGTGATTGGCGCCGGTTCGGGCGGCGTGCGCGCCTCACGTATTGCCGCCGGCCATGGCGCCCGGGTCGGCATCTGCGAGGACTACCGTGTCGGTGGTACGTGCGTGATCCGGGGCTGCGTCCCCAAGAAACTCCTGGTCTACGGCTCCAAGTTCGCGCACGAGTTCGAGGACGCCGCCGCGTACGGCTGGTCGGTGCCGCAGCCGGCACATTCCTGGGCGACCCTGCGCGACAATGTGCAGAAGGAGGTCGACCGTCTGAACGGCGTCTACATCCGCCTGCTCGAAGGTGCCGGCGTGAAGCTGCATCTGGGCCGCGGCCGGCTGATGGATCGCCACACGATCGCCGTCGGCGAGCAGACGGTGACGGCCGACAAGGTCCTAATCGCCACCGGCGGCGCGCCGGTGATCCCGGAAATCCCTGGTCGTGAATTCGCCATCACCTCCAACGAGGCGTTCCATCTGCCCGAGCTGCCCGAGCGCATCACCATCGTCGGCGCAGGCTACATCGCCGTCGAGTTTGCCGGCATCTTCAACGGGCTTGGCGTGCACGTCGACCTGGTGTTGCGGCGCGACCGCGTGCTGCGCGGCTTCGACGAGGAATGCCGCACCGCCGTGCACGAGGCGCTGGCCCACAACGGCATCAAATTGCGTACCGAGACGCAGATCGCGCGCATCGAGGCAACCAACGGCGGGGCGCCCTATCGCGTGCACACCCAGCACGGCGGCATGTTCGAGACCGACCTCGTCATGTATGCCACCGGCCGCGCTCCCAACACCGAGGGCATCGGCCTGGAGAAGGCGGGCGTGCAGCTCAACAAGGTGGGCGCCATCGCCGTCGACGAATGGTCGAAGACGACGGCCCCGAACATCTGGGCGGTGGGCGACGTCACCGACCGCATCAACCTCACCCCGGTGGCGATCCTCGAAGGTCATTGCTTCGCCGACACCGAGTTCGGCAGCAAGCCGCGCAAGGCCGACCATCGCAACGTGGCGTCAGCGGTGTTCTGCCAGCCCGAGCTCGCCAATGTCGGCCTGACCGAGGAGGAGGCGCGCCATACGCTGGGCGAGCTGCGCGTGTACGTGACCGCCTTCCGACCCATGAAGTACACCTTGTCGGGCCGCCAGCAGCGCACCTTCATGAAACTGATCGTCGAGGCCGCGACCGACAGGGTCGTCGGCGTCCACATGGTGGGCGACGATGCCGCCGAGCTGATCCAGGGCCTTGCCGTGGCGGTGAAGGCCGGGGCGACCAAGGCTCAGTTCGACGCGACGGTGGGCATCCATCCGACCGCTGGCGAGGAATTCGTCACCATGCGCACGGCCCGCGCCGAACCCACGCCGACGCGCCGCGCGGCGGAGTAGGCGGGGCCGCCGCCACTGGCCTTTTATCCACAGCGCGTATAGGTTCACCGTCCCCGACGACCGGGTGTCCCCGCCTGCTGGCCCCCTCTGGGTGTGAAGGCGGGGCGGCGGTCGCGGGCGTTTGGAGGAAGAAATGACTGCGATTGCGGGCTCATCCCAGGCTGCCGTGCAGGCCTCACACAGCTCGAGCGCCGCCGACTGGACGCCGACGAGCTGGCGCAGCCGGCCGGCCCTGCAGATGCCGGTCTATCCCGATGCCGCGCTGCTCGCAGGCGCCGAGGCGCGGCTGCGGCGCTACCCACCGCTCGTCTTTGCCGGCGAGGCGCGCAAGCTGAAGTCCGCGCTGGCCAAGGTGGCCAATGGCGAGGCCTTCCTGCTGCAGGGAGGCGACTGCGCCGAGAGCTTCGTCGACTTCACCGCCAATAATATCCGCGATACGTTCCGCGTGCTTCTGCAGATGGCTGTCGTGCTGACCTACGGCGCCGGTGTGCCGGTGGTGAAGGTCGGCCGCATGGCCGGCCAGTTCGCCAAGCCGCGTTCGTCCAACGTCGAGAAGGTGGGGGACGTGGAGCTGCCGTCCTACCGCGGCGACAACGTAAATGGCTTCGAGTTCTCGGCCGAGGCGCGCCGGCCCGATCCCGAGCGGATGGTGCAGGCCTACAACCAGTCGGCCGCGACGCTCAATCTCCTGCGCGCCTTCGCCCAGGGCGGTTACGCCGACCTGCACGAGGTCAATCGCTGGAACCTCGACTTCGTGCGCAACTCGCCGGCGTCGGAACGCTACCACGACCTGGCCGCGCGGCTCGACGAGACACTGAACTTCATGGCTGCCTGCGGGCTCACCTCGGCGACCACGCCGCAGATCGCCGAGACCGATTTCTTCACCAGCCACGAGGCGCTGCTGCTGCAGTACGAAGAGGCGCTGACCCGCGTCGATTCGACCTCGGGCGACTGGTACGACTGCTCGGCCCACATGGTTTGGATCGGCGACCGTACGCGCCAGCCCGACGGCGCGCATGTCGAGTTCATGCGCGGCGTGCGCAACCCGCTGGGCTTCAAGGCCGGCCCCTCGCTGTCGACCGACGATCTCCTGCGCCTGATCGACACCCTGAACCCGACCGACGAGGCCGGGCGCATCGTCATCATCGCCCGCATGGGCGCCGACAAGGTGGCCGACAAGCTGCCGCCCCTGGTGCGGGCGGTGAAGCGTGCCGGCCGTTCGGTGGTGTGGTCGTGCGATCCCATGCACGGCAACACGGTGACCGCGGCCAACGGCAGGAAGACCCGGCATTTCGACGCCATCCTGAGCGAGGTGAAGGATTTCTTCGCCGTTCATCGCGCCGAGGGAACGCACCCCGGCGGCGTGCATTTCGAGATGACCGGTCAGGAAGTGACCGAGTGCGTCGGCGGCGCCGTCGACATCACGGTCGACGGGCTTGGCGAACGCTACGAGACGCAGTGCGATCCCAGGCTCAATGCCAGCCAGGCGCTCGAGCTCGCCTTCCTGCTCGCCGAGCAGCTCAAGGCCGAGCGCCTGTCGGTCGCCCGGTCGCGCATCACGGCATAAAGCCGGAGGCGATCGGCGGTGGGGAAGGCCGGGGGAGGGCCGATGACGCAAACGCAGACGCATCCGAGCAGCGGCGAGATCGAACGCTACACCGATCATTATTTCAATCGCACCAAGCAGGTCATCGGCCGCTTCGGCGATTGCCGCGTGACCTATGCAATCTTCATGCGCCGACCGGTCGTGTTCGCGCCGCGGCTGGCGTTGGAATGGCTCGAGGAGCTCGGCCGCTCGCGCAACAACTCGGTCGACCTCGACCTGCGCTATGCCGAGGGCAAGTGGGTCGGCGCCGGCGAGCCGATGATGTACATCACCGGCTCGTTCTTCCATCTGGTCGATCTCGAGACGATCTTCCTGCAGAAGCTCGGGCCGGCCTGCGTCGCCGCCTACAACGCCTGGACGATGTGCGCCGACATGCCGAAGACGGCTTTCCTCGCCATGGACGCGCGACACTGCGCCGGCCAGGAGATGGCCGAGATGATGGCCTACGCCGCGTCGGTCGGCTCGGCGCGCGCCAAGCGCAAGGTGGGCGCGGTGGGCTTCATCGGCAACGCCACGCACGCGACGGCGCATTTCTTCGGCCGCGATCACGGGCTCGGTACCATGCCGCACGCGCTGATCGGTTATGCCGGCTCCACCGTGCGCGCCGCCGAGATGTATCACGAGACCTTCGCCGGCGAGCCGATGACCGTGCTGGTCGACTACTTCGCCCGCGAGATCTCCGACTCGCTGGAGGTCTGCCGGCGCTTTCCCGAGCTGGCCGCGGCTGGCAACCTGTCGCTGCGCCTCGACACGACCGGAGGCCGCTACATCGAAGGCCTCGATCCGGCCTCCTCGTACGCCGAGCTGGAACGCTTCTCGCCCGAATCGATCCGCGGCTATCGCAGCGAGGAGGAGCTGCGCTATCTCGTCGGCACCGGCGTGTCGGCGGCGGCGATCTTCCATCTGCGCGCCGCGCTCGACCGCGCGGGTTTCGACAAGGTGAAGATCGTGGCCTCGTCCGGCTTCGGCCCGGCCAAGTGCCGCGTCATGGCCTCGTGCAAGGCTCCGATCGACGTCGTCGGATCGGGCTCGTTCCTGCCATCGAGCTGGACCGAGACCTACGCCACCGCCGACATCGTCGAGTACGACGGCGAGAAGCGGGTCAAGATCGGCCGCGAGTTCCTGCACCGCGCACGCCCCAACGGCGCGGCGCGGCCGCTGTAGAGCTTTTTTGTCATCGTGAGTGCAGCGAAGGGTCTCATCGCCGCCGACCTCTGAAGTACATGGAACTCATGGCGCTGAGGCTGCGCTCAGGACGACGAAGGTTGGCTCAGACGACAGATCGAGGAGGGGAACGCAATGCTCAAGCTCTATTACGCGCCCGGGGCGTGCTCGACGGCATCGCATATCGGTCTCGAGGAAAGCGGCGCTAAGTTCGACTCGCAGGCCCTGGCCTTCGCCAAGAGCGAGCAGAGGACGCCGGAGTATCTGAAGATCAATCCGCGCGGCCGCGTGCCGGCACTGGTGATCGACGAGGGCACGATCGTGGAGAACACCGCGATCCTCGACTTCATCGCAACGAGATACGCACCGCACCTGATGCCCTCCGACCCGGTGCAGCGGGCGCGGGCGATCTCGCTGATGGCGTGGTTCTCCAATAACGTGCACCCGTCCTTCACCCACATCTCCCGGCCCGAGCGCTTTGCCACCGATACCGGTGTGTTCGACCACCTGAAGGCGGTCGGCCGCGAGAACTTCCACAACGCGTTGAAGGAGATCGACGGCATCATCGGCACCAAGCAGTGGATCCTGGGTGACCAGTTCAGCGTCGTCGATGGCTACGCCCTGGTGTTCTACGGCTGGGGTAAGCGCATCGGCCTGCCGGTCGAGGAACTGAAGAACTACACTGCCTGGAAGGACCGCATGCTGGCCCGACCGGCCGTGCGCCGTGTGCTCGAGCGCGAGAACAACGTGCTGGTTGCTACCTGAAGCGCGCTGGGCCGGCTCGGGCAAACCGCAGGCGGCCCGCACATAGGCGCGGTCCTGATTGGAAGGGGCTACGTCCGGAGGGGGCGATGATTAGGAAGCTGGTTTTCGTGTCTGCGTGAATGCTGAAAAGCGCCCGACTCATGGTACCTGTCAGTGGGTCTGGACGCCGAACTGAAGCGCCAATTTGGACGGCGCCGAATTAGCAATCGCTCTACCCAGCCACGAAGCTCCGATACAGTGACTGCAGGTCGGCCGTATCCTGCGGCGTGATCTCGCCATCCAGCACGCGGGCTTCCCAGCCGCGCAGCCGGTTCTTGATCTCGGGCGGGGTGCGCGGGCTCAGCAGCAGCATGAAGAACTGTTCGTGCGCCGTCGGCTCGCGATCGCGGCGGTAGCCGAACGGGCCGGCACCTCCGGCGGCGCCCGCGGCGCGGCTCTCCAGTTGATCGGGCGGTGGCTGTGACGGCGCCTCGCCGATCGTGGCCGCAAGCACTTCGTCCCAGGTGAGGCCGGCCTCGCGCACCATGGTCGAGGCGAGCTTGGCCGCCGCCAGCGCCTCGTCGGCGTGGCTGCTGTCCAGAATTTCGAGCACCTTGACCAGGGTGGTACGGTTGAGCGTCGTCATCGGCCTGCTTCTGCTTCTTTGACTGCCGTGTCAGGAAGCGGCATTAAGCGCCTGCAAAATATAGATTGTGCAACTCGCGATCAAGTTCGTCCCGTGGCTTCCTCCCGCAACGTCTTCGGTTTCTATCTGCTCGGCCTCGCGAGCTGGTTCGTGCCGCTCGGCATCCAGATGGTGCTGTTCCCGTGGCTGGTTGCGGTGGTGCTACACATGGACGCCTTCGCGGTCGGACTGGCCCAGACGGCGATGATGGCGCCGTCGCTCCTGTTCCTGCCGATCGGCGGCCTGGTTGCCGATCGCGGAAACGCCCGTCGCCTGCTGCTCGTCTATCACGTGATCTACGCCCTCCCGCCGCTGGTGCTGGCGGTCGTGCTGGCCCGCGGCGGGCTCTCCTATCCACTGCTGATCGCCTACGGCGTCATCACGGGAGGGATCGGCGCCTTCGCCGTACCGACACGCGATGCCCTGCTGCCGGTCGTTGCCAAGGAACGCGGCCTGCCGCGCGCGGTGGCGCTGGTGACGGCGCTGCAGTTCCTGGGCCAGCTGATCGGCATCGCCTTCGCCTCGTCGGCCGATCGCTTCGGCGCCGAGCCGCTGCTGCTGTTGCAGGCCGGATTGCTGCTCATCGGTTGTCTCGCCGTGCGCGCGCTGCCCGAGGCGCTGCCGCATCCTGCCGCGGCATCGACCGGCTTCTGGCGCAGCATGGCCGAGGGCGTCGTCGTGGCCGCCCGATCCGAGCAGGTCTGGCCCGTGCTGCTGATCAATTTCGGCGTCGGGGTGTTCTATGTCGGGCCGTTCATGGCGGTGCTGCCGCTCGCCGTGCGCGACGTCTATGCCGGCGGCGCACTGGAGCTGTCCTACGTCAACCTGGCCTTCTGGGCGGCGACGATCCTGGCCAGCATGGCGCTGGTCGGGCTGGCCCGCCGGCTGACCCTGCGGGGCCGGCTCATCGCGGCCGCCGTGTCGGCGGGCTTCGTCATCCTGTTTGCCCTCTCGACCTTGCCGCCCTTCCCGGTGTTCGTCGGCCTGATCTTCGTCTGGGGAATCGGCGCCGGCGTGACCATGACGCAAAGCCGCACGGTGGTGCAGATCGTGGCGCCGGCCAGCCATCGCGCGCGCCTGATGTCGCTGTTTCAGCTCGGCATCGGCGGCGGCGGCCCGATCGGCGCCTTCCTGACCGGCTCGATCTGCGCCCTGTGGGGATTGCAGGCGGCCATGCTCCTGCCGGCGGCCGGAATGGTGCTGCTGGTGCTGGTGATTCTGTTCCGCTCGCGCCTGTGGAGCATGCGCACGGTCGAGTAGGGCGCCGGGCCTACTCGGCAGCAGCGCGCTGGCCGAGCCCCAGCCGCTGCCAGACGTCCTGCAGCGCCGCGACCAGGCAGGCCATCTCGCCGTCGCCGTGCAGCGGCGTCGGGGTGAGACGCAGCCGCTCGGTACCGCGCGGCACCGTGGGAAAGTTGATCGGCTGGACGTAGATGTCGTGGCGGTCGAGCAGCAGGTCACTCGCCTGCTTGCAGAGTGCGGCGTCACCCACGAACACCGGCACGATGTGGGTAGAGGAGGGCATCACCGGCAGGCTGGCCGCCGCGAGCTTGCGCTTCAGCATTGCGGCGCGTTCCTGATGGCGCACGCGCAGCTCGGGATGGCTCGTCACGTGGCGCACGCTCGCCAGCGCCGCGGCAGCGATCGCAGGGGGCAGCGAGGTGGTGAAGATGAATCCCGAACCGCAGGAGCGTACGAAGTCGACGGTCGCGGCCGAGGCCGCGATGTAGCCGCCGATGACGCCGAATGCCTTGGCGAGCGTGCCCTGCACGATGTCGACCTTTTCAAGGACGCCGTCGCGCTCGGCAACGCCTGCACCATTGGCGCCATACATGCCGACGGCATGGACCTCGTCCAGGTATGTGAGCGCGCCGTAACGATGGGCGATATCGCAGATTTCCTCGATGGGCGAGACGTCGCCGTCCATCGAATAAACCGATTCGAACGCCACGATCTTGGGGGGCGCCGGATCGGCCGCGGCCAACAGCGCCTCGAGATGGGCGACGTCGTTGTGGCGGAAGATGCGCCGTGTCGCGCCGGAGTGGCGGATGCCGGCGATCATCGAGGCGTGATTGAACGCATCCGAGTAGATCTCGCAGCCCGGCAGCATGGCGCCCAAGGTCTGCAACGTCGTCTCGTTGGCGACATATCCCGAGGTGAAGACGAGGGCCGCATCCTTGCCGTGCAGGGCCGCCAGCTCGCGCTCGAGCGCGGCATGGAGCCAGTTGGTGCCGGAAATGTTGCGCGTGCCGCCGGCGCCCGATCCCTGAGTGTCGATCGCCTCGCGCATCGCCTGGATCACGACCGGGTGCTGACCCATGGCGAGATAATCGTTGCTGCACCATACCGTGACGTCGCGCGGCGCCTGGCCCTCGCGGTGCAGCCGGGCGCGCGGAAACGCTCCGACGATCCGCTCCAGCTCGGCGAACACCCGGTAGCGGCCTTCGGCGCGCAACCGGTCTAGGTGCTGCGAGAAGAATCCCTGATAGTCCATTTTCTTGCTCCCGGGAGCCGATTTTAGTCGGAATGCGCGCCGCCAATAGGGGTATTTTGGTCGCGGCGCGCCTTGATCCCGCGCAAACACCCCAGTCCCGCCCCGACGCACGGAATCGTGATGGCCGCCTACGGAGGCGCGCTGCAGGGGTTTCTGCCCGTGGCGTGCCTGGCAATGAGAGCCATGACCCCGTCGCAGGCATTCGCTATGAGGGGGGCGGCCTCTTGCGAGACTGATCGATGAGTGACTGGACTGACGGCTACCTCACCGACGTGGAGTATTCCCACGCCTACAACAAGGAGCTTAATCCCCTGGTGGCGCGGCTGGCGTTGCTGGCCGCCGGCCTTTCGCCGCCCCGGTTCGGCACAGCCTGCGAGCTGGGTTTCGGCCAAGGCCTCAGCATAAATCTCCATGCCGCGACATCGACCACCGAATGGTGGGGCACGGACTTCAACCCGGCACAGGTGGGCTATGCCCGTGAGATTGGCGCTGCGTCGGGCGTCGATGTGAAGCTCCTCGACGAAGCCTTCGCCGACTTCGTCCACCGGCCCGATCTGCCGGATTTCGATTTCATCGGCATGCACGGCATCTGGAGCTGGATCTCGCCCGAAAACCAGGCGCTGCTCACCGACTTCATCCGCCGCAAGCTCAAGGTCCGAGGAATTCTGTACATCGGCTACAACGTGGTTCCGGGATGGGCGTCTTTCGCGCCGATCCGCCACCTGATGGCCGAGCATGCCGCCCTCTCGGGCGCCGCGGGAGGTGGCAAGCTCAACGTTCTCAAGGGCACGCTCGAGTTCGTCGAAAAATTCCTGGCGACGAACCCGGCCTTCCGCCGCCACAATCCGTTGGTCGTGGACCGTTTCGACGGTATCAAGGGCAAGGATCCCAACTACCTCGTTCACGAGTTCCTGAACGGTCATTGGCGGCCGACGTACTTCACGACCATGGTCGAGGCGCTCGGACCGGCCCGCGTCTCGTTTGCCTGCTCGGCGAGCTACTTCGAGCATTTCGATCCGCTGAATATCACCGCCGAGCAATGGGGGCTGCTGCAAAGCGTGCCCGACGGCCCGTTCCGCCAGTCGCTGCGCGACTTCATGATCAACCAGCAGTTCCGTCGAGACTATTGGGCCAAGGGTGCCGGTCGGCTGACGCACCTGCAGCAGGCCGAAGCGCTCGCCGCCGAGCGCCTGGTGCTGGTGTCGCACCGACCCAAGGTCGAGCTCAAGATCAAGGCGCCACTGGGAGAGATTGCCCTGCACGCGCTGGTCTACGATCCAATCCTGGACCTGTTCGCCGATCACCAGCCCAAGGCGATCGGCGAGATCGCCCGAGGGATGCAGCCCCGCAACGTCAACTTCAAGCAGGTGATCGAGGCAGTCATGGTGCTGGCGGGCGCCGGCCACCTGGCGTCGGCCCACGACGACGCCACGAGCGACCAGGTGCGTCCGGCGGCCAAGAGACTCAACGATGGATTCCTCGAGCGTGCGCGCAGTGCTGGCGATGCGAACTTTCTTGCCAGCCCCGTGACCGGCGGCGGGATTGCCGCGACCCGCCTGGTGCAGAACTTCCTTCTCGGCCATCGCAAGGGGCGAAAGACCCCGGGCGAGCTGTCGGAGTTCGTCTGGCAGATGCTGGATGCGCAGGGCCAAAAGCTCATCAGGGAGGGCCAAACACTCGAAACGCGTGAGGGAAGCCTCGCCGTGCTGATGCCCCAGGCGACAGGCTTCCTCGACGAGCAGCTCCCGATCCTGAAGGCATTGCAGATCGAGTAAGGTCCCATTGGCTCTCGACCCGGTCGACAGCGGGGCATCGGTTGAGGCAAAAAGCGTCCCATGAGCAACCCTCCCCGGAACCAGGACCCTCGCGGCGTCCGCAAGGCCGAGGGATCGTCTGCGGTCGACGACTTCGTCCGCGAGGTCGAGCAGTTGCCGGCCAGCCGCTCAGCCGGCGGTCGTGGACGCCTGCTGTTCGCCATGGACGCGACGGCGAGCCGTGAGCCGACGTGGGATCATGCCTGCACCATCCAGGGCGAGATGTTCGTGGCGACCGAGACGCTGGGCGGGCTCGACGTGCGCCTCGCCTTCTATCGCGGCTTCGACGAGTTCAAGGTAAGCCGCTGGACGGCCGACGGGCATGAGCTGGCGCGGCTGATGAGCGGCGTGCGCTGCCTCGCCGGCCGCACCCAGATCGGCCGCCTGCTCGCCTATGCCGCGGCGCAACGCCGCGAGAGCCGGCTCGATGCCGTGGTCTTCGTCGGCGACTGCTGCGAGGAGGATGTCGACGCCGTAGGCCACGAGGCGGGCCAGCTCGGACTTCTGGGCTTGCCGGTCTTCGTGTTTCAGGAAGGCGAGGACCGCGTCGCCTCGCGGCTGTTCCCCCAGATCGCCCGGCTGACCCGCGGCGCCTATTGCAGGTTCGACCGCTCGAGCCCCGACCAGCTCAAGCGCCTGCTGGGCGCGGTCGCCGCCTATGCCGCGGGCGGACGCCAGGCTCTGCTGAAGTATGGCCGCGAGCAGGGCGGCGCCGCGGCGCTGCTCACCAACCAGATGAAATGACGCCGGCCGCGCGAAACGAGCACGCCGCCGTTGCGACCTTCCTCATGACGCGGTTCGCCGGTTAGCCAGGATCGCATCCGTGCGTTGGCTTCGTGTCGTCCTGATCAATTTCCTCGGCATCGTGCTGGTGCTGGTCTTCGCCGAGGGCGTGGCCCGTTTGGTCGAACCCAAGGTTTCCGACAGTTCCAATCCGATCACCTTGCCCGATCCCGAATTGGCCTGGGCGCCGCATCCCAACGGCCGTTCGCACGGTGTGAGCTCGGAGTTCGACATCGAGACGGTGAGCAACGCGCTCGGCAACTACGATTTCCGCGTGCCGCCGGACGCCGACGGCAGGCGGCTGTCGATCCTGGCGCTGGGCGATTCCCACACGGCGGCGTCCGGAGTCTCGACCGGGCAGACCTGGCCCAAGGTCCTGCAGGCCGACCTCGAGAGGAGCGGCGTGTCGGCCTGGGTTCACAACGGCGGCGTCCACGGCTACAGCCTCGACCAGTACTTGGTGCGCCTGCGCCGCATGGCGCCGATCGTGAAGCCACGCGTGGTCATCATTGGCTTCTCGGCTGCAACCGATTTTTACGACGTCGGCCGCACCAGGGCCGGCGACTTCGTCTACGGCAGCGACATCGGCCGCGTCTACTTCTCGCTCGGCGACAACGGCGAGCTGGTTGAGCACCGCGAGCTGGTTGGCAAGAGGCTTGGTCGTGAGGACGGCACGACGCCGATGCTTAGCCTCGCAAGGCTGCGCAGTGCGCTCGAGCGCCTCGCGCTCTACCGCCTGTTCAAGCGCAGTGAGCTCGCGATGTGGCTGGCAATGCGGCTCAGCACCACCGACGAGGCGCTGTGGCCCGGCCTCGACACCGCGCTGAAGATCGATCTGGCAGGCGAGGACCGCCGGCGCTTCGATCTCGCCAGCAAGCTCATCGGCCGCATCGCCGAGGAGTCGCGCGGGGTCGGGGCCACGCCCATGCTGGTCCATATCCCTTACCTTGCGCAGGTCTACGATTCAGTGTGGCAGAGCTCATTCGGCTCGGTGCCGGGTTATGATCGCGACCTTGCCGGCAAGCGGCTGGGCGATATCGCCCGGGAGTACGGCCTGCTCTATGTCGATGTCTATCCGGCGATGCGCGACTACGTTGCGCGCCATGGCGGCGAATGGGTGCACTACCCGATCGACGCTCATCCCAACGTCACCGGCCAACGACTGATCGGCAATGCGGTGTTCGACGTGCTGAGCGCCTGCTTGAAGAAGAACCCCGAGCTGAAACCGGACGGCTGTCGCTGACTCTCGTGTAGAGGAGTTCATTGCCGGGAGCGCGCCACTCCGTGGCGCTCATGAGCTATGTGATCACCAAGAAGAGCGCCACCGAGTGGCGCGCTCCCGGCGCATGACGCTCGATGTGGAAGGAATACGGCGCCTCGAAAACCGCTTCGTCGCGGTTGGCCGACCAGTAGCACATCAGGAGACTTTCGCCGGCGCGGATATTTCGCCCGCCCAACGCGTAGTCCTCGGTGGCCGTGCGGAAGAAGTGCTTCACTGGCGAGACCCAGCGCGGCATCTCGTCGATAGCGCCCGGCAGCGGATCCGGATTGCCCCGCAGCCTGGCGAGCTGGTCGGGATTCTGCAGCAGCGCCAGAAATCCGCCGGCCGCGGTCGAGCTCGTCGTGTCGTGGTCCGCCGTGACGATGATGACGTGGCAGGACAGGGCCTCGAACTCGGCGATGGGCTCGCCACCGATGGTGGCGTTGGCAATTACGCTCGCCACGTCGTCGCGCGGGTTTCGGCGGCGATCGGCGACGATCTTGCGGAAATACTCGAAGAAGTCCGCTGCCGTCTGCCTGGTCGTCTCGGGGCTTTCGGCACGCCGCAGTTCGGGATCGGTCGAGCCTTCGCCCGCAGCTACGTCGCCGGCTAGGCCCCCATCAATCGCGACGTCCAGCGGCCGGGCAGGCACAGGCCGAGCCATACGGCGGCCTTGGTACCGATCGGGAAGGCGATTCGGGCGTGGTTGCGGGCCAGCCCGCGGCGGATGATGGCGGAAGCCCTTTCCGCAGTCATCAGGAAGGGCATGGGGAAGGGCGCGTTGGCAGTGATGCGCGAGACGACGAAGCCCGGGCAGACGACGCTCACGCCGACTCCACTCTTCTTCAGCACGAAGCGGATGCTCTCGCCCCACACCCGCACGGCCGCCTTGCTGGCATTGTACGATGCCGAATAGGGCAAGCCGATGAAGCTTGCGAGAGAGGACACGATGGCGATCTGCCCGCGCCGGCGCTCGATCAGGCGGCCCATCAATGGCTCGACCGTATTGAAGACGCCGTCGACATTGACCTCGAAGGTCTTGCGGATGAGGGTGAAGTCGTCGAGCGAGGAATTGTCCTTGTCGATCGAGATTCCGGCATTGGCCACGATCAGGTCGACCGGATGGCTGTCGTCGAACGCCGTCAGCCAGGCGGCAAAACGGTCGCGATCGACGACGTCGATGGTGTCGGCGACGACGGTGGCGCCCTTGGCGCGGCAGGCCTCGGCCACTGTCTCCAGTCGTCCGGCGTCGCGGCCGGTCAGCGCCAGGGCGGCGCCCGGACGGGCATAATCGAGAGCCAGGGCCTCTCCGATGCCGCTGGAGGCGCCGGTTATGACGATGCTGGAGAATTCCTTCATGGGATAACCTTCTGGCCCGGCGCGTTGTCTGCACGTCGGGCCGATACTAGAGTGCCGCGCCGCGCAACGGCCAGTAGGCGCGGCAGTGGAGTTCGACGGTTGATTGCAAGCATGACGGGATACGCCCGCGCCCAGGGCGCGGATGATCGGCGGCGCTGGGCCTGGGAGGCGCGCAGCGTGAACGGGCGCAACCTCGATATCCGCTGCCGCGTGCCCCAGGGTTTCGATCGCCTGGAAAACCCGGCGCGCAGCGCTGTCGGGGCGAAATTGAGGCGCGGAAATGTCTCGCTCACCCTGACTATCACCAGCGAGCGCCAGTCCAAGCCCTTGCGCATCAACCGTGCGCTTCTCGCCGAGCTTTGCACCCTGGTCGAGGAGGTTCGCCGCGACACCGGCGCCGCGCCGCCGGCCGCGGACGGCCTGCTGCGCGTGCGCGGCGTGATCGAAGAAGAGGACGAAGGCGAGGAGACCGAGGAGGCGCTGGCCCGGCTCGACAAGGCGCTCTCGGCCACGCTCGACGAGGTGCTGAGAGCCCTGGCATCGGCGCGCGCCGCCGAGGGGCAGGCGTTGGCTCGCGTCATCACGGGGCACATCGACGAGATCGACGGATTGTGCCGGCGGGCTGCCGAGCGCGCCGCGACGCAAACCGGCACCCTGCGCGCGCGCTTCGAAGGGCAGCTTTCCGAGCTGCTCGAGCGCGCGCCGCCGCTCTCCGAGGAACGCTTCGCCCAGGAGGTGGCGCTGCTGGTCGGCAAGGCCGACGTGCGCGAGGAACTCGACCGGCTCGACGCGCACATCGCGCAGGCGCGCGAATTGCTCACTGAGGCGCGACCCGACAATCCGGTCGGCCGCAAGTTCGATTTCCTGTGTCAGGAATTCAACCGCGAGGCCAACACGCTGTGCTCGAAATCGGCCGATATCGAGCTCACGCGCGTCGGCATCGATCTGAAGGGCGCCATCGAGCGCATGCGGGAGCAGGTCCAGAATGTCGAATGACGCAGAGGTGCCGCCTCCCCATCGGCGCGGCCTGATGCTCGTGCTGTCCTCGCCGTCGGGGGCGGGAAAGACCACCCTGTCGCGCCAGCTCCTGGAGAACGATTCGCACATAAAGCTCAGCATCTCCTGCACCACCCGCGAGCGCCGGCCGGGCGAGGTCGACGGCGTCGACTACCGTTTCGTCGATACCGCCACCTTCCGCGACATGCTGGAGCGCGGCGAGTTTCTGGAGCACGCCCGCGTGTTCGATCACTACTACGGCACGCCGGGGTCGGCGGTGGCGGAGGCCCTCGATGCCGGCGGCGACATGCTGTTCGACATCGACTGGCAGGGCACCCAGCAGCTCAAGGAAAAGGGGCGCGACGACCTGGTGACAGTGTTCATCCTGCCGCCGTCGACGCACGATCTGGAAAAGCGGCTGATCACGCGTGCCCAGGACACGCCCGATATCGTCGCCCGCCGCATGGCCAAGGCGGCCGACGAGATGAGTCACTGGGCGGAGTACGACTACGTCATCATCAATCGCGATATTGCCACCAGCCTGATCCAGCTCAAGTCGATCCTGACCGCCGAGCGGCTGAAGCGCGAGCGCCAGTACGGCCTCGCCGATTTCGTCATGGCGCTGCGCGAGGGGCGGTAACCGGCTGGCCGATGCCGGTCTGACCTTGCGAGCGCAGCACGAGCTGCGAGGGCGTGTAGGTCCGGCCGGAAAACTCGGCGATCAGCCGATCGCTGTTGCTCTCGATCGTCTCCTCCAGCCGGCGCATGAAGGTCTGCTTGTCGAGACCGGTCTCGATCGCCGGCAGGAATTCGATCGCGGCGCGGCCCGCATGCTTGCGCCAGTCGCGCCGGTTCCACAGCAGCCCGAGCGAGGTGGCCACCGGCGTCACCGGCAGGCCGAGGTCGCGATAGAGATAGTAGATGCCCGAGCGATAGCGCTCGCGCTCGCCAGGCGCCATCAGATTGCCTTCGGGATAGATCGCGATGTGCCGCCCGCTGTCGTAGGCCCGCTGGGCGAACTCCGACAGGTTCTCGCGCTCACGTCCGCCGCCGCACGTGTCGACGCGGATCATCTGCAGTCGATAGAGGATCGTGCCGATCAGCGGATAGTGGAAAAGTTCCTTCATGGCGACGAAGGCGATGCCCGGGATGATGGCCGCCAGATAGATGCCGTCGCTCTCGCTGTGATGCTTGTTGGCGAGCAACGCCGGCCCCCGCGCCGGCAGGTTCTCCCGCCCGCGGAACTCGACCTTCATGCCGCCGATCACCTGCGCCGCCCACACCACGCCCTTGGCCCAATAGTGCAGCAGCCCGCGCAGAACTACCGGCGTCGGGATCGGCACCAGGATGATGCCCACGATCGCCGTGACGATGGTAAATCCGTAGAAGAAGAGGTTAAAGGCGAGGGAGCGGATCATGACTGGGCAAATTAGTGAGTGAGCGCTCACTTGTCAATGGAGGAGCTGCCGTCCAGTATTCGTGTGGGAGGCGTAGAGCGCAAACGGCATGGGTGCGCTGGTTGGGCAGCCTGATGCGAGGTGGGCTGGGGCGTCCGTCGATTGCACCGTCCACTCCAGCCAGACACGGCGACGGGTGCGGTTCTCCGCCTCGGACAGCGCCGCATCGGCCCAGCCGACCGACGTCGACGTACAGACGATGACAGGCGTCGAAATCCGCTATCCTCTGGCGGCAGACACGCAGCCGGCGAGTCAGCAGGTCTGGATGTCCAGTGCCATCCTAGGCCCGCGCCAGCCGGACGAAATCGTCGATCCCGAGCTCTTCGGCGCGCGCGGTCGGGGAGAGGCCGAGGCCCTGCAGCACCGCCACCGGATCATCGAACAGGCTCGCCAGCGAGCCGCGCAGCATCTTGCGGCGTTGGCCGAAAGCGGCGGCGGTGACTCGTTCCAGGGGAGCGAGGTCGGCCAGGCGCCGGTCGGCGGGAAGCGGGGTCAGGCGCACGACGGAGGACGTCACCTTGGGCGGCGGCACGAAGGCCGACGGGGCGATATCGAACAGCGGGCGCACGGTGCAGACGTGCTGGGCGATCACCGACAGGCGACCGTAGGCCTTGCTGCGCGGTCGGGCCACCAGGCGGTCGACGACTTCCTTCTGGAACATCAGCACCATGTCGGTGATGGCGTCGGCGCCGCGCAGCCAGTGCAGGAGAAGGGGCGTCGAGACGTTGTAAGGCAGATTGGCGACTATGCGGCGAGGCGGTGGGCCCAGAGTGGCGACGTCGATGGCGAGGGCATCGGCCTCGATGACGTCGAGACGGCCGCCGGCGGCTTGCTGCAGCTCGGCGAGGGCGGTGATGGCGCGGCGGTCGACCTCGATGGCGACCACGTGGCCCGCACCCTCCATCAGCAGGGCGCGTGTCAGGCCGCCGGGGCCGGGACCGATCTCGATGGTCGTGCCATCCGCCAGCGGAGCCGCGCTGCGCGCGATGCGGCGCGTCAAATTGAGGTCGAGCAGGAAGTGCTGGCCGAGTTGCTTTCTGGCATCGAGGCCATGGGCACTGATGGTCTCGCGCAGCGGCGGCAGCCGGGCGAGAGCATCCATCGGCGCCGCGCTCTCCGGCTAGCGGGCGCGCCGGCGCGCCATGTCATCGGCCATGGCGATCGCGGCGAGCAGGCTGGTGGGATCGGCGCGGCCACTGCCGGCGATGTCGAGCGCCGTGCCGTGATCGGGCGAGGTCCGCACGAAGGGCAGACCGATCGTCACGTTGACGCCGCCTGCGAAGTCCACCGTCTTGATTGGGATCAGCGCCTGGTCATGGTACATGCAGATTGCCGCATCGTAGGCTCGTCGCGCCGCCGCATGGAATAGCGTGTCGGCCGGCGCCGGTCCGCTGACGGCGATACCGTCGCGTCTCAGCGCCTCGATCGCCGGTGCAATTACCCGAATCTCCTCGTCGCCCATCGCGCCCTGCTCGCCGGCGTGCGGATTGAGGCCGGCCACGGCGAGGCGGGGATGGGCAATGCCGAACAGCGTGCTCAGGCCCTGCGCCGTCAGGCGACCGGCGCGCACGATCTTGTCCGCATCGAGGGCGCGCACGGCCTCGGCCAGCGACAGGTGGATTGTCACCGGAACGACCCTGAGCTCGGGGCAGGCCAGCATCATGGCGACGTCGACACCGCCCGCCAGCTCGGCCAGGAACTCCGTATGACCGGGATGCCTGAAGCCGGCATCGTGCAGCGTCTTTTTCTGCAGCGGGTTGGTGACCAGGCCGGCGATCTCGCCGGCGAGCGCCAGCCGGGCGCCACGCTCGATCGCCTCGAGGGTCGCGGGCGCATTGACGGGGTCGGGGTGGCCGGCGTGCGACGGCCCGCGCAGGCGGATCGGCAGGACGGGCAGGGCCGACCTGAAGAGCGCTTGGGCTTCGGCCGGCCTTGTGATCTCCCCGATCGGTACCGTGAGGCCCAGCGCCGCCGCAATGGCAGCGAGGCGTTGCGGATCGTCGAGGGCGAAGAACGGATGGCCGCCCTGCTGCCGGCGCGCCAGCCAGGCCTTGAGAGTCAGTTCTCCGCCAATCCCGGCCGGCTCGCCCATCGTGACGGCGAGCACCGGGCCTCCCTCCGTCACGGTTGCTTGACGTCGATGGTCGCCTGGCGCCGCAGGTCGCGCATGTAGCGCCGTCCGGCAGCCTCGAGCTTCTGCAGCAGGATCTGCTGCGAGATCGAGTCCCGGGCGGGCAGGCCGTCGCCGCCGGTTTTGCGGCACAGCGCCACGATCTGTACGCCCTCGGCGACGCGGAACGGGCCGGCGGTTCCACCCGGGTTGAGGCGCGGCAGCTCCTCGTACATCTGCCGGTTCGCGGCGAGATCGCCGACCCGCACGCCCTGCAGGTCGCCGGCCGTCGCGCCCTTGGTCTGCTGCGCCAGGGCGAACAGATCGCGGCACTGGCGCACCGAGCTCATGGTCTTCTGGGCGATACCGGTGATGCGGCTGGTCTCCTCGGGCGAGGCGTCTGGCGGCAGCGGCAGGGTCATCTGCACGAGATTGAGCCGGATGTCGTCGGGCCGGGCGGTGGCGAACTGCCGGCGGTCGATGACGTAAATGATGTGATAGCCGGCGGCGGTGCGGATCGGTTCCGAGGCTTGTCGAACCGGGAGCCTCTCGACGGCGGCGTCCAGGGCGGGGTCGAGCGTGCCGGGCAGGACCCAGCCGAGCTCACCGCCGGCCTGCGCCGTCGCGCCCTGTGAGAATTGCTGTGCCACGGCGCCGAACGGGGCGCCCGCCCGTAGCTGGGCGATGATGCGGTCGGCGCTGCGCTTGGCCTCGTCGGCAAGCTCGGGGCGGTCGACAGGCACGAAGATTTCGGCGACGCGCGCCTCGGTCTTGCCGACGTTCGACTTCATGCGGTTCAGCGCGTCGTCGATCTCGCCCTCGGAGACGTCGACCTGGGGCCGCACCCGCCGCCGCACGATCTTGCCCCAGGCGATCTGCGCGTCGATCTGCTGGACGGCGATGTCGAAGGGGACGCCGACGCTCTGCAGGTACTGCCTGAACTGTCCGCGCTGCAAGCCTGCGGCGCGCTCGATGTCGCTGAACCGCTGGTCCAGCTCGGCCGGGCTGGTCTTGAGGCCGAGCCGCTTGGCATCCTGGATCTGCAGTTTCTCGTCGATCATCTGGCGCAGGATCTGCGAGGCCATGCGCTGGCGAAGATCCGGGCTGTCCGTCAGACCAGTAGTCCGGATGGCGAAGAGGACCCGCTGCGAGAGGTCGAAATCGGTGATCGCGTCATCGTTCACCCGCGCCACCACGCGCAGGCCCTGGGCGGCCGCGGCGAGCGGCAGCAGGACGACCATCAAGGCGACGAAAGTGCGAAGGAGCGACGCGGACATTGCACCGGCTGTTGACAGAGGGGACCACATTATAGGCTGCGACCGATTCGCCGCAACGCACCGCGGCCCTCGTAGGGAGAGACTATGGCAAGAGTGCGGGCAAGCTTGACGCTTGCCGGCGGGTGGTTTAGCCGAACACGGCAAGTTTGCGACGTGAGGTGCGTCGCGGTTTCAACGTGTGACGGCCCGAGAAGGCGAACGATCCGCCGAATGACCACTATCCGCCGCTCGATCAGCACCCCCGGCACATGGACCCGGATTTGTTCAGGGGTGGGCTATCATCTCGACAATCTGGGCCGCTGGCTGATCGTCAACGCACCGGCGATCGGCTCCACCTACGCTGCCCTGCTGGCGCCGGGCGTGCCCCGCCTCAGGCCGCGGCCGGGTTGGGTGTTCGCCGAGGAATACTACGACCAGCGCCGCTGGCTGGCCTGCCGGCGAGGGGCGCTGTGGGAGGCGGCGCGCGAGAAGGAGCTCGCCGTGCCGCTCACCGTGCGCTGGCACGGCGGCACGACGGTCGACCTCACCCTGGGCAACGACAACAGCCTCTGCCTCTACGTCTGTGGATCGTTCGAGCCGAACGAGTTCGCCTTCCTCGACCGCGTGCTGCGGGCCGGCATGGTGTTCGTCGATGTCGGCGCCAATGACGGCTATTACACGCTGTTCGCTGCCCGCCGCGTCGGCGCAACGGGCCGGGTCGTCGCCGCGGAGCCCAGCTCGCGCGAGCGTGCCCACCTGCAGCGCAATCTCGGTCGCAACGGCCTCGACAACGTCACCGTGATCCCTGCGGCGATCGGCGCCGCCCCAGGCCTTGCCGACCTGCACCTCGCGCACGGGGTCCACGCCGGCCACAACACGCTGGGCGACTTCGCCCACGACGACGTCGTGCGGGCGAGCCTCGAGCGCGTGCCTGTGGAGACGCTCGATGCCGTGGTCGCCCGGCTCGGGCTGGCCCGGGTCGACTTCATCAAGGTCGACGTCGAGGGCGCCGAAGCGAGCGTCGTCAGCGGCGCCACGGCGGTGCTCACCGCGATGCGGCCGATCATGCTGATCGAGATCAACGACAAGGCGCTGCGCGCCCAGGGCAACTGCGCCGCCGGGCTGGTGTCGACCCTGCAGGACGAGCTGCACTACGAGATCTTCGTCTTCTCGCCGATCAGCGGCCTGGTCGAGCGCCCCAAGGACAGCGACCCCCTGTCGCCCAACATCGTGGCGATCCCCCGCGAGCGGGTGGCCGAGACCCTGGCGCCAGCGTAGCTTTCATCGCTTGGAGCGCGCCACTCCGATGGCGCTCATGGCCTGTGTGAGCGACAAGAAGAGCGCCATCGGAGTGGCGCGCTCCAAGCCCATTTTCATAGGACGTGGCTGAGAAGTCTAATGTCGTCTCTGGTCGCGTTCCGACAGGATGGGGTCGCGGATCGGCCACCAGATGTTCAGGGCCGGATCGTTCCACAAGGGAGTGAACTGGCCGGCGTGGTTGTATTCGGTGCTCTGCTTGTAGTGGAAGATCGCGCGCTCGCTCATCACCAGATGGCCATTGCCGAAGTTGGGCGGCACCAGGACCTGCAGGCGATTGCTGTCCGACAGGGTGAACGAAGCCCACTCGCGGTACTGTGAAGAGTTCGGGTCGTTGTTCACCACCACCAGCTAGAAGCTGCTCTGCAGGCAGGAGATCAGCTTCCAGGTCGTGCCGTCGCCGTGGAGGCCGCGCAGCACGTGGCGGTGCGAGATCGAGACGTCGTCCTGGATAAAATCGATCGGAATGCCGGCGGTGAAGTAGGCATTGCGGTTGTAGGTCTCGATGTAGTGACCACGAAAATCCTCGAACACCGTCGGCGGCTTGATCAGCAGCACCGATTCGAGCTTGGTCGTGAAGACTTCCATGATAACCCCTCCCCGATCAGGTCGCTGGCTTCGGTGCGCCGACAAGCTCCTCCTTCCGGTAGACGAATGTCGTACCGGTGAAGGGCCCGCTTGCCGAGCAGTTCGCCGCCGGCGACGCAGCCCTGTCGCCTGACGATGATGCATTCTGGCTGTGGGGGTACTGGGGGCGCTTCCGCGCCACGCTCTTCCGCACGCCGCTGCGTTTCGGCGCACCGGGCGAGCATTAGCGGCCGGTCGAGGGCGCGGCACGGGCCGTGATCGACGACATCGTCGGGCGAGCCCGGATGCGCGAGGCAGACAATCGCAAGTGGCGGTCGTGGCATCTGTGACGCGCCGCCTTGCAAGCCGGGCAGGCGGTCAATAGGAAGAGCCGGCGTAGAGGAAATCGGGGATGTCTTGCATCGCATGCCACGTCTGCGGCGCGTCGGCCGTCGAGCCGCTGCACCAGGGTGGTGCGCGCTTTCGGCTCGTGTCGTCGGATGTGCAGCCGGTCGAGGGTACGGCCGGGTTCGCCTTCTGCCGGGCGTGCGCCACCGTGCAGAAGGCGGTGACGCCGGCGTGGCGGGCCATGACCGAGCTACGCACACTACGACATCAATCACCAGGGACGCGGTGCCGAGCCGATGATCTTCGAGTCGGCCAAGGGCAGCGGCCCGCGCTCGCTGATCCTGCTGCAGAACCTGCTCGACATCATTGACTTGCCGGCCACCGGCCGCCTGCTGGACATCGGCTGTGCGAACGGCACTTTGCTCCGCAGCGAGGGACCTTTTCTGCCGCTCAAGGCTTGACCAAGTAGGCGCCCGGCACATTCGTCCAGTCGAAGGTGCGCAGCCGGACCTCCGGCTTGCCGGCCAGGAACTCGTCGACCGCCGCGGTCTCGCCCGGCCAGTCGGCGATGGCGTACTCGTCGAAGATCACCAGGCCGCCGCGGGCCACGCGGTCCCACAGCGCCTCGAGCACCGCGCGCGTGGGACGGTAGAGATCGCAGTCGAGGTGGATCAGGGAGAAGCGCACGCCAGGATTCTCGGCGGCGAATTGTGGACGGTTTGCTCGATGTCGCCATCGATCAGCTTGACGCGCGCCTTGAAGAGGATGAAGCCGTCAGCGTCGAATATCTCGATGGCGTCGAGACGCTGCAGCACTTGCGATCGATCGAAACCAGCGGCCCCCACATGACGCGGAAATCGCCCATGTGCCTGTTGTAGCTGATGTCCTGGTGCGACGGGACGCGGACCAAGGAGCAGTTCGGGATCACGAACCGCGCCGTCGGCGGCATGTGGGCGAACAGCCGTTCGGTGGCCAGAAGCTCGAAGAGGAGGGGTGGCGGTTCACGAAGCGCGGGATGTCGCGCAGCTGGTCGGCAAGCCGGACCTCGAGCGGAAAGTGGCCGAGGAAGATGTGATTGTCCCTGTCGGGCACCTGGTCGGCCGGCCGCTGCATGAGCGCCGTGAGCTGCGCCGGCGCCGCCGCGTCATCCTTGGCGATGCCGAGCCCGTCAAGTCGAGCGAGCTCGGCCCGCAGGAAGTCGGCCGTCCTCTCGGCCAGCCCGACCGGCAGCAATCCCTTGGCGATGACGACGCCCTCGCGGCGAAAGATTTCGAGCCCGCGCCCGGTGTCGGCGGCATCGATCGAGAGGTCGTGCAGGCTGGTCATGTCCTCGGAGCTCGCAGTGGTCGTCGGGTCGGCCGACGCGTCGATAGCCCCCTTTTTGCGCTGTCCGGCAACCGGCTCGGCCGATCCTGGGAAAATGTGGATTATCATGCGATAATCGCATTGACATACATTGCGAGTATCGCAATCGTGATTGGCAACCGCAACCGGATTGCCCCCATGCCCATGACCAGTTTCTCCCTTCTCGATCGCTGGACCCTGACCGTCCGAATCCTCGCTGAGATCGACTGTTCCGACGATACGCCACACGCCGCCAGGCTCGGCCAGGCCGTGTGGTGGGCGTGGCGCCGCGGCCTCGATCTCTGCGGGCTGAAACTCAGTTTCGCCGATCTTCGCGGCGCCAGGCTGCGCGGCCGGGCGCTGCGCGAGGTCGACCTCCGACAGGCCATCCTGCGCGGCGCCGATCTGCGTGATGCCGATTTGCGCGATGCCGACCTGGGTGGTGCGGATCTCGCCGATGCCGACCTGAGCGGTGCCGTCCTGCGCGGCGCGGCGATGCACGACACCGACTTGCGCTCGGTCAATCTCTACGGGGCAGATCTGAGCGGCGCCGATCTGTCGCGGGCGGTGTTGGGGGACGTCCCGGTCGTTCCGGCCATCGACGCCAGGATCCTGGCGGCAATCGACGCCGGAGGCCACCTCGAAACGGCTGCCTGGCATACGTGCGAGACGACCCATTGTCGCGCCGGCTGGGCCATAAAGCTCGCTGGACCGGCGGGCGAAGCGCTCGAGGAAGCCCTCGGCGCTGCCATCGCCGGCACCTTCATCTATGCCGCGAGCCGGCCTGGAATGCCGATTCCCGACTTCTATGCGAGCAACTCCGACGCGCTTGCCGACCTGCGCTTGGCGGCGACGCAGCGGGCGTGACCGCCGCACCGGGGTCACTCGCGTACTCGATCCGCCGGGCGCGCCGGCCGCTGCCGCTGCAGGCCCCCGGCAATGCTCCGTATCGGCGCTGGGCAGCGGCCGCCTGCTCCGCCGAGGTGGCCCATGCCCGGGATGATTTTTGGGCCTGCGTCCATCGCCTCGGGTTGGCCAGCCGGTTCGATCGCGACGACGGGTTCGGCGGTCACGAGGCGCCATTCCGCTTCGCCCACGAGGCGCACGCTTTCGCCGCCCTCGGATGGCTCGTCCATTTGCAGGCGCATGAGAGCGACCGACGGGGCCCCTGGGCGGCGCTGCGCTGGGACGTCTGGGACGCCGTGCGGCGCCGGCTCTGGTGGGTCGAGCGGCAACGCCTGTGGGCCGGCTTCGTGCGCAGTGTCGAGCGCTACCGGTCCACCCGCCGCGCGCTTGAGGTGATTTGAGCATCGTATTGCGAAATACGCATTGCGTACTTGCGGGCATCCTGTCACACTGGTTTCATTTCCGGCAGTGAGCCTCGACATGGACCACAAATGGCTGAAGGAGATGCTCGGGCGGCCCGGCTATTCCCAAGCCGGCCTCGCCGCGGCACTCGGCCGCAACCCGTCGGCCATCAACCGCATGGTGCGGGGTGAACGGCAGATCAAGGCGAGGGAGCTGCCGATCATCCTCAAATATCTCGATGAACCTCCCGGCGCGGAGGCGCTCGTCGCCGCGCCGCCGCCCAGTGCCCGTTTGCCTCGCGATGCGATGCCGCGCTCCAACGCGCGCTTTTCTCAAGATGCCGCGCCGCCGCCCGACGCGCGCTTGGCCCACGATGCCTTGCCGCGCCCCAACGCGCGCTTCGCCAGGGATGCGGTGCTGCCGCCCTACCGCAGCGAGATGCCGAAGGACGTGCCGGTCTACGGCACGGTGGTAGGCGGCGACGGCAACAATCTGGTCGACTTCGAGCTCAATGGCGCCGTCGTCGACTACGTCCGCCGGCCGCCGCGGCTGGCGGCGCGAGCCGATGTATTCGCGGCCTACGTGCAAGGCGATTCGATGATCCATTGGCGCGAGCCCGGCCAACTCGTCTATGTCGAGAGCGCCAAGCCGCCGCGGGTGATGGACTACGTCTTGGTCGAGCTCAGGCCGCCGGTCGGCGAGGGTACGCGGCCGGCAATGATCAAGCGCCTGCTCGCCGTCACGCCGACCAAGCTCCGGCTGCGACAGTACAATCCGCCGCGCGATTTCGAGGTGGATCGCCGCACCGTGCTGCGTCTCTATCGCGTCCTCGACTGGGACGAACTGCTCGGCGTGTAGCGCGACGCACCTCGCCTCGGCCAGGATGTGAACACATGAAATCGTGGCTCAGCGCAACTACGACACCGATCTCGACTCGGTCCAGCAGGAACCCCTGGATGCGCGCAGCAGCCATCTGCGCCGGCTGATCTTGCGGGCGATCGAGAACGGCGGCCGCCGCCATATCGGCCCGTCGCTCTCCCTGGTCGAGATCGTCCGCGTCCTCTACGACGAGTTCGTGCGCCACGATCCGGCCAACCCGCGCTGGCCGGGACGCGACCGCTTCATCCTGAGCAAGGGCCATGGCTGCCTGGCGCTCTACGCAGTGCTGGCCGACTGAGGCTTCTTCCCGGTCGAGGCGCTCGACAGGTTCTGCCGGTTCGACTCCTTCCTGGGCGGCCGAGACGATGGTGCCGGGGTAGAGGCAGAGGCCTGCAGCGGCTCGCTGGGCCGCGGCCTGTCGATCGGGCTCGGCACGGCGCTGGCCGCGCGCATGTCAGGGCGCGACAGCAAGGTCTATGTCGTTATGGGCGACGGCGAGATCAACGAAGGCTCGGTGTGGGAAGCGGCAGCCTGCGCCGACAAGCACCGCCTCGCCGACCCGAAGGCGGTGATCGACTACAACAAGATCCAGTCGGCCGGCAGCGTGTTCGAGATCCAGAATATGGAGCCGCTCGCCGACAAATGGCGAAGCTTCGGGTTCCGCGTCTTCGAGTGCAACGGCCACAGCGTCGCCGAGCTGCGCCGGGTGTTCCAGGCCACTGCCGCCGCGCCGCTCGACCGACCACGCGTCTGATCTGCCATACGGTGAAGGGCAAGGGCATCCCGGCGGCGGAGAACAATCCCGCCTGGCGCCATCGGACGGCACTGTCGGAAAGCGACCTCGACGCCATCCACGGCGCGCTGGGCAACTGAACCATGCGCAAGTGCAGCCTCGACATGGTCCATGCGCTGGCCCGCCGCGACGGGCGCGTGGTGTTCATCGGCTCCAACCTCTCGCCCAATCTTCTGGGCGACATGAAGAAGGAGTTTCCGCAGCGCTACTATATGGAAGGCATCTCGGAGGCCAACGTCGTCGGCATGGCCGCGGGCATGGCTCTCGAAGGCTACATCTCTTACGTCAACATCATCGCGACCTTCCTCACGCGACGCTGCTACGCGCAGGTCGCGGTCGATCTCTGCGTGCACGTCCTGCCGGTCCGGCTGATCGGCAATGGCGGCGGCTACGTTTATGCACCGTTCGGGCCGACGCACCGGGCGATCGAGGACATCGCAATCATGCGCGCGTTGCCGGATATGACGGTCACCGCGGCATGCGACGCCGAGGAGATGACCCGCCTGATGGAGGCATCGCTCGACCAGGCGTTCCTCGAGGTCGGCAAGGACGAAGGCCTGTTGCCGGCCTCCTTCCAGGGCAACAAGATTGCCGTCAAGCGGGCTCTGCTGGCCGAACGGCGCGACGGGCTCCTGTGGCAGACACTGCAGGGCCTGGTCTACGGCCGGCGAATCGACGCGGCGAGCCTGTTCGACGGGGCAGCGGACTTTCTCGCGCTGTGCCAGCAGCGTGGCACCGAAGTGCTGGTGGTCAGCCACAAGACCGAGCTTGCCCATCACGATCCGCTGTCGACCAACCTGCGCCACGCGGCGCTGCGCTGGATGGAGGCCAGGGGCCTGTTCGATTCCATGGGCCTCGAGCGGATTGACTGGGCGCTGCTTACAGCGCCATTGACGGAGGGGAAAGGCCCCTGCGAAGGCTCCCGTCGAGGCCCCTCTGATTCCGACGCCGGAATCTGAGCATTTTTGTCCATTCCCCGCTCCGTATGACGGGCACCTCCCCCGAAGACGCTCCCGTTGACGGGGGGCGAGTGGCGCCGCCGCGGATGCGAGTGATCACGTCGCCGAGAAGCGGCTCATGCTGTCCTTTTCGAGGCGGGTGGCGCGGCGGTAGGCGCGGATGACGTCGGCCACATCACCCGATTCGCGCACGCGGCCGTTATCGATCCACAGGGCGGACTCGCACAGGCGGGCGAGCTCGGTGGTCGAGTGGCTGACGAACAGCAGCGTGCCGGTGCGTCGGAAGCGGTCGATCCAGTCGACGCACTTCTTCTGGAAGGCCAGGTCGCCGACCGCCAGCGCCTCGTCGACGATCAGGATCTCGGCATCGATATGGGCGCAGATGGCGAACGCGAGCCGCATGCGCATGCCGATCGAGTAGAGCTTGATCGGCTGTTCCATGAACTCGCCGATGCCGGCGAAGTCGGCGATCGAGGCGAACTTGCCGACGATCTCGGCGCGCTTGAGGCCGAGCACGGCGCCGGCGATCAGGACGTTCTCCCGACCCGTCGCCTCGAGGTCGAAGGTAGCGCCCAGCGCCAAGACCGGCGCGACCCGGCCCCTGACCCAGATTTCGCCCTTGGTCGGCCGCGTCATGCCGCAGACGATCTGCAGCAACGTGGACTTGCCGCAGCCGTTGCGCCCGATGATCCCCAGGCTCTTTCCGCGGATCACCTCGAAGCTGACATCCTTCAGGGCCCAGAACGACTTGTAGTAGGGCTTCTCCTGGCTGCCGAACAGCACCTGCTTCACCCAGTCCTTGGGGCTGTCGTAAAGCTTGTAGGCTTTGGCGAGGTGCTTCGCCCTGATCACCACGTCAGCTTCAGATGACATCTGTGATGCTATCCTGCTGGCGGCGGAAGAACCAATAGCCGAACCAGAACATGAAGACGGAGAGGAACAGCGTCCAGGCGACGACCAGCAGGTTGGGAATCCGGCCGAACACCACCAGGTCGCGGATGATCTCGATGAACCCCGTGAGGATGTTGAGGTACATCAGCCGCATCATGTCGGGGTCGAGCTGCTCGTGCGAGAAGAACACCGGCGTGGCGAACATCAGCACCGGCGTCAGCGTCATCATCAGGTAGGCGGTGTCGCGCGTGAACGCGCCCATCGCCGACAGGAGCCAGGTGAGCCCGAGCAGGAACGCCAGGAACGGGATGTACCACAGCGGCAAGAGAAGAACTGTCCAGTGCAGCGAGCCGGAGAAGATCAGTTGGCAGAGCAGCATCAGCGCCAGGCCGATCGAGGCGTAGGTCGTCGCTCTGAGCGTCGAGATCACTGGCAGCATGTGGGCCGGGAACATGGTCTGCTTCAGGTAGTGGGCATATTCGTGCAGCAGGGAGGGCGCGCGATAGGCCATCTCGGCGAAGAAGTTGAAGGCGATCAGCCCGCCAAAAACGAACAGCGCGTAGTCGATCGGTGAGGACGCCTCGGCGTTGTTGGGCAACTTGACCGCGCCGTTGAACACCAGCGTGTAGGTGACCAGCATCAGCAGCGGGGCGAAGATTGCCCAAACCCAGCCGGCCACCGACCCGCTGAACCGCTCGCGTAGCTCGCGGCGCAGGATCGCGGCGATCAGGTCGCGGTTGCGCCAGGCGCTGGTGAAGGGCTCGGCGAGGAAGCGGCCGAGCCGGGCCGGCCAGCCGTTGTCGCCAGGTATGATCTCCTTGCCGTCGACGATGTGCAGCAGGGGCACGTCCTGCGCCGGGGGAGCAACGTGGCGCGGTGGCACATCATGCTCCCGGGTCACGTCGGGGTCCGGCCGATCCAAGTCTAGCTTAGTCATTGAAATTAAACGATAATCCTCGTTCCTGCGTGCAAGTCAATTGGTAGCAATTACCTGCCCGGCCTCCGCCGTCCCGGCTGAACTGAGGAACCTGCCCTTGCCCTGCAGGCCCGATTGCCCAGGGACACATCAAAGGCCGGCAACGAGGCGCCGCGGACTTCGCAGCGCATCTCTTAGAGTGTGACGGGGGCGCTTTCAATGCTGGCAACGGGGCGCGACGCCGTCGAGGCAACGCTGTTGCCAACCGGCATCAGGCGGGCGGGGCGGCATTGCCGCCAGTGCGGCGGGCCGGATAGGTCGCAAGGGGCCGCCATGCTGGCTTGACGGCCTCCGGAGCTTAGGCTAGCGGGACGCGCTTGATGTACTCCCACGTTGTCCGCCGCCGCACCCTCCTGATGGTCGAGGCCGGAGGTATGCGTCCGTGACGGACAGCAGCATCCTGCGGGCGGCGTTCGCGCCGCTCGCCCGCTTGTGGCGGCGCCAAGCTCAACCGATCGTGTTCGACGCGCCCTCGGGCGACGCCGAGCAGGACGCCGAGCGCCTCTACCGTGACGGCCTGCTCCGTGCGCGCCGCGGCGATGCCGAAGGGGCGCTTGCCCAATTCGACCAGGCGATCGCCCAGGTCCCGCTGGCCGACGCGATCGAGGCGCGGGCGGAATTACTGGATTCGCTCGGCCGATGGGAACTGGCGCGTCCCGAATACGAGCGCGCGCGGCGCTTGTGGTCGGAAGCGCCCGGCGGCATGCCCGACAGGCGCTACCTGTTCCGGCGCGGTGGCTCGTTCGCCTTCGAGATCGAGGCTTACGAGCTTGTTCGCAACAACGTCCGGAACAAGGTCCTGCCGCAACTGGCTCACGGCAATGCGCTGCTGGTGCGCGGCCGGGCCAAGGAGGCGCTCGACAGCTACGAGCGCGCGCTCAAGGCGAAACCCGACCTGCCCGAGATCCTGGCCCTCAAGGGCGAGGCGCTGGCAACCCTCGGTCGCTACGACGAGGCGATCCAGGTGTTCGACGGAGTGCTCGCGGCTCGGCCGAATGACGGTGAGACGCTGAACAGCCGCGGCATCGCGCGCATGGCGCTGGGCCGCATCGCCGAGGCCAACGATGATTGGCGCCGTCAGTTCGAGCTTCTGCCGCCGACGCAGCCCGCGGCTCGCGGCTGCGTGGCCCTGCGCCACGGAAACTACGGCGCGGCCTTCCACGAGTTCGGGCTGGCCCGCTCCAAGGAACCCCGCCAGCCCTGCTGGCTGCTTTACCGGCTTGCTGCCGGACGCCTGGCCGGGGTGTCGTCCGAGCCGTTCACCGTACCCGCCGGCAACGAGTGGCTGTCGGCGCTGATCGCGCTCTATGCCGGCCAGGCGACCGAGGAAGGCCTGCTCGGTCGCGCGAATTCCCTCGGCGGGCGTACCGAAGCACTGTTCCATATCGGGGTCGTGGCGCTCGGCGCCAACCCGGCAGTGGCGCGCCGCCACTGGCGCGAGGTCGCCGACCGTGGGCCGCCCGCGATGATCGAATACGCCGTCGCCCGCAACGAGCTGACCCGCCTCGGCGCCTGAAGGCCCTGCCCACATCGAGGAGCGCATGTTCTCGGTAATCCTCTACGGCCGCAACGACAGCCACGGCTACAACCTGCACAAGCGGGCGGCGATCAGCTTCAATGCGCTGGCCGAGGTGATGTCCGATCCCGACGACGAGATCCTGTTCGTCGACTACAACACGCCGGACGACCATCCGACCTTTCCCGAGGCGATCCACGATACGCTGACCGAGAAAGCCAAGAGGGTAATGCGCATCCTGCGGGTACGTCCCGAGCAGCACGCCCATCTCAGATCGAAGACGCATCTGGTCGCCCTCGAGGCGCAGTCGCGCAACGTGGCGCTGCGGCGCTCCAACCCGAACAACCGCTGGATCCTCTACACCAACACCGACATGCTGCTGGTGCCGCGCAACGAAGGCGAGTCCCTCAGCACCATCCTCGGCGACCTGACCGACGGCTTCTACCAGGTGCCGCGCTTCGAGATTCCCGAGATGCTGTGGGAAGCCGCCTTCGATCGCCGTGATCCGGCCGGCAATCTCGCCAAGCTGCGCGACTGGGCAGTGCGCTTCCATCTCAACCAGATCGTCCACAACTACATGCCGATGAAGTACGACGCCCTGGGCGACTTCCAGGCGGCATTGCGCGACGACATGTTCGCCATCCACGGCTTCGACGAGGACATGATCCTGGGCTGGCACTGCGATTCGAACCTGGCAGCCCGGCTCGCGCTCTATCGCGGCCGTGTCGACACGCTGATGGACAAGGTGTTCGGCTACCATTGCGACCACACGCGGGTCGCCGCGGCCAACAACAAGGGCCGCGCGACGCGCATGAACGACCAGGACCGCTTCATCTGGAACGTCGCCTCGCCTTACGTGCCGGGGCAGGCCGAGACCTGGGGCTGGCCCGACGTCGAGATCGAGGAGGTCCGGCTCGACCGCGACACTGCCTATCAGCGCTTCACCGCAGGCCTCGACAAGGCGATCGCGCCGGCCACGACGCCGTTCACCGGCACGAGCCTCGAATGGCAGCTATTCGAGGACCTTACCTACGACCTGCCGCACACCCTGCCGTTCGTTTGCGATCAGATGGTGACCTTTCCCAAGACGACCGCCGTGCTGGTCGCCGCGACGCGTCCCGACTTCCTGAGCGGTTTCGCCAGCGCCTGGAAAGGCATGGGCTTCACCGGTCCGCTGCTGGTGCCGACCGAATGCGAAGGCCTGCCGGCCGATCTCGAGGGCGTTGAGCGCGCCCCCATGAGCAGCCTGTTGCCGCGCGCCGAGATGTTCATCTTCGAATTCGGCCTGGCGACGCAGACCGCGACCGAGCCGGTGCGCACCGGGCGGGTCATGACGCCAGTCGACAAGAAGCGCCTGCGCGTGCTCGAGAAGCTGTTCAAGCGGGCGGCGGCGACCGAGGCCCAGACGCGACCCGTCGGCCGCCGCGGGGCCCGCCGTTTCATCGGCGTCAACGTGATCTACAACAAGTTCTGGACGGCGTTCACCGACTATGTCGGTGCCAACATCAATCCTTTCTGCAGCCAGGTCCTCGCCGGCCTGCCGCGCGAGGACGATTCGCTCAAGGGCAAGGTCCTGAAGTTCCGCGGTCGCCACGCGATCTGACGCCGGCCATTCTCCTCCCCAGCTTCTCTGCTACGGAGCGCGGGCACATCTCCTTCTCCTCCCCCGTCATCGGGGGAGGTGCCCCGTCATACGGGGCGGAGGGGGAAGGCTGCACACAAGATGCTTCTGATCCCGACGTCGGAATCGGAAAGACCCCGGCTGAGGCTCCCCCTCCGGCCCTTCGGGCCACCTCCCCCGATGACGGGGGGAGGAAAGGGAGAGGGCCGCTCCCTGGCGAATTCCCTTGGGAGGAGAATGCGGCGCTCGCGCCTCAGCGATGGATGGCGCGACTAGAATCGCAACCTCACCAGCCTCGCGTCGCTGGAGCGGCGCAGGAAAGCCTGCAGCCACATCAGGTCGGCGAGATGAAGGGCAGGCAATTCAAGCCGGGCGGCCTGCACCTGCTCGAGAAGCTCGGTGAAGGGCAGCTCGCGCGCGTGGATGATTTCGGCCGCGTCGGGCACCGGATCGGCGGTCCTGTGCGCGTCGAGAGCGAGGAAGCAGTGGATGCGATTGGTCTGGGCCGCGGGACAGACCGCGGCCGAGCCGATCGGATACCAGCGCGCGCCGGCATAGCCGGTTTCCTCGAGCAACTCGCGCCGGGCTGCCGTGAGCGGCGTCTCGGCGTCGTCGACGGTGCCCGCCGGGAATTCGGTCCGCACCCCGGCCACCCCGTGCCGGTACTGATCCACCAGCACGACGCGATCACCGGGCGTGAGCGCGATCACGTCGACCCAGTCGGGAAGCTCGACGATGGGTTGGCTGCCCGGCGGCTGGGCCAAGCGCAGCCGGAGCCAGCGATCGGCGAAGGCGTAGGTCGACGTACCTCGCCCAATCACGGGCCGCTAGCGGCCCGAACCGAGATAGAGCACGTCGGCCACCTCGGCGAACTTCGCCGCCGGCAGAGTGCGCCACAGGTCGAGCACGGTGAGGCGCTGTCCGTCGCGCTTGCACCAGGCCGGCGCGATCGCCTGATACTCGGGCCATGCCGTGGCGACGATCAGCAGGTCGCTCTCGCGCACCGCACCCTCGATCGAGGAAGCGCCGACGACCTTGTCGCCCAGCACCGCCATCGCTGCGTCCTGGGCCAGCGGATCGTGCACGGCCACGACATAGCCCATGTCGGCGAGCCGGGTCGCGAGCTTGACGCTGTGGCTTTCCTCGACGACCGGCGTTTGCGGCTTGTAGGACAGGCCGAGGATGGCGATGCGGGTGCCGGCCTTGGAGAACTTGGCGACCAGCCCGGTCAGCCGGTCGACCTGGTAGTTGTTGATGCGGTCGGTCGCCTCGGCGACGTCGGCGCGGGCGCCGATCTTGCGCGCCAGCGCGGCGAAGGCGACATTGTCGCGCGGGAAGCAGGGGCCGCCGTAGCCCATCGCGCCCTTTAGGTACTTCGCGCCGATGCGCGTATCCGCCCCCAACGCCCTGGTGACGACGTCGACGTCGGCGCCCGGCAGCCGGTCGCAGATGTCGGCCAGCATGTTGGCATAGGAGATCTTGGTCGTGACATAGGTGTTCACCGAGATCTTGGTGAGCTCGGCATTGATGAAGTTCATGCGCTGGACAGGCGGCTTCTTCTCGCACATCTGCAGATAGATCGTCTGCAGCATGTCGCCCGCCTTCGAATCGCTCTCCCCGATCAGGATCGAATCGGGGTAGAGCATGTCGCGCACGACGCTGCCGAGCGCGATGAACTCCGGGTTATAGCAGAGGCCGAGCTCCGGCCCTACCTTGCGGCCCGACGCCGCCTCGAGCGTCGCCTTGATCTCGCCGCCGGTGGTTCCCGGCATCACCGTGCTGGTGATGACCACCATGTGATAGCCGTTCTTGTTGCGCAGCGCCTTGCCGAGCGTTTCCATCGCCTGCAGCACGAAGCGATTGCTGAAGAAGCCGGTGCTGTCCGACGGGGTCGGTACGATGACGAAGCTCGCATCGCTTTGGCGCACGGCTTCGCCCGCCTCCATCGTCGCCGACAGGCGTTGTTTGTTGGCGGCGATCAGCTCGTTGAGCTGCGGCTCGACGATCGGCATCTTTCCGGCATTCAGAGCGTCGACCAGGGTCTTGCTGACATCGAGGCCGACGACCGTGAAGCCGCGGCTGGCCAGAACGGCTGCCAACGGCGCTCCGAGCTTGCCGAGACCGACGACCGAAACGCGAGGCAGAGAGGCTGCAGTCATTTCCATGTCCGATTTGAAGGCCGGTACTGATACTGTCGTCACCGGCGGGACGCCACCCCGAATCGACGGGCTGCGGGCGCCAATTCACAGCTTGCGCCGTCCCGTCGCAGGGGCGAAAAGTCCACAATCAAGACGCGCCAAATGCGAGGGAACCTGATGAAAGTCGAATTTTCGGCCGTTCCGAAGGCCTTTTCGGGCAACGTCGCGGTCTTCGTGGCGGCCGACAAGCAGCTTCTGGCGGCGGCGCAGGGGATCGACGCCTCGACCGGCGGCGCGATCACGCGGGCGCTCGAGGCCGGACGATTCACCGGGGCCAAGGACCAGACCGTCACCCTTCTCGGCCAGTCGGGCGACGTCGCGCGCCTGCTGCTGGTAGGCATCGGCAAGGGGCGTGAGCTCGATGCCCACGCTGCGGAAGGGCTGGGCGGCGTGATTGCCGGTGAAGCCAACGCGAGCGGCCACAAGGCGGTCACCGTGGTGGTCGATGCGGTCAAGGGCAGCCGCCTCAGCCCCGCCGAGATCGCCGCGCGCATCGCGCTGGGGGCGCGCCTGCGGACGTACCGATTCGGCAGGTACAAGACCAAGGACAAGCCCGAGCAGAAACTCTCGCTCGAGCAGCTCACGATCCACGTCGCCGGCCCGGCCGATGCGCGGCGCGCCTACCAGCGGCTGGAGCCCACCGTCGACGCCGTCTTCTTCACGCGCGACCTGGTGAGCGAGCCCGCCAACGTGCTGTTTCCGGCCGAGTTCGCCAAGCGCGCGCGCGACCTCTCCAAGCTCGGCGTCGAGATCGAGATCCTGGGCGAGGCCGAGATGAAGAAGCTCGGCATGCACGTGCTGCTGGGCGTCGGCCAAGGCAGCGAGCGCGACTCGCAGCTCCTCGTCATGCGCTGGATGAACGGGCCGAAGACGCAGCAGCCGATTGCGCTGATCGGCAAGGGCGTGTGCTTCGACACCGGCGGCATCTCGATCAAGCCGGCCGGCGGTATGGAAGACATGAAATGGGACATGGGTGGGGCTGGCGCCGTCACCGGTGCGATGCACCTGCTGGCCGGCCGCAAGGCTCGCGTCAACGTCGTCGGCGTCTGCGCCCTGGTCGAGAACATGCCGGGTGGCAACGCCCAGCGGCCGGGCGACGTGGTCACGAGCATGTCGGGCCAGACCGTCGAGGTGATCAACACCGACGCCGAAGGCCGCCTGATCCTGTGCGACGCCATGTGGTACGCGCAGGAGAACTTCAAGCCGCAGGCGATGGTCGAGCTATCGACCCTGACCGGCGCCATCATCGTGGCGCTGGGCCACGAGCGCGCAGGCCTGTTCAGCAACAACACCGCCCTGTCCAACAAGCTCAGGGCCGCCGGCTCGGCGCTGGGCGAGAAGCTGTGGCGCATGCCGCTCGGATCGAAGTACGACAAGCTGATCGATTCCGACATCGCCGACATGAAGAACGTCGGTGGCGGCCGCGATGGCGGCTCGATCACAGCGGCGCAGTTCCTGCAGCGCTTCGTGCAGGAGGGGGTGGCGTGGGCGCATATCGACATCGCCGGCGTCGCCTGGTCGACCAAGGGCAACAGCACGACGCCCAAGGGCGCCACGGCCTATGGCGTGCGCCTGCTCGATTCGTGGATCGCTGACAACTACGAACGCTGACGGGCAGATGGCGACCGAGGTCAATTTCTACCATCTGACCCGATCGTCGCTCGAGGACGCGCTGCCGCGCCTGCTGCTGAAGACGCTGCAGGCGGGCGAGCGGGCGGTGGTGATGCTGGGCTCGCCCGAGCGTGTCGACGCGATCAACACGCATCTCTGGACCTTCGACCACGACAGCTTCCTGCCGCACGGCGCGGCGCGCGACGGCGAGGCGGAACGCCAGCCGGTGTGGCTCACGCATCTCGACGAGAACCCTAACGGCGCTGCCTTCCTGTTCATCGCCGACCGCGCGCGGTCGGCGCGGGTCGGTGACTACAAGCGCTGCTTCGAGCTGTTCGACGGCCGCGACGAGACCGCCGTCGCCGAATCGCGCGAACGCTGGAAGGCCTACCGTGCGGCGGGCCATGCCGTCGCCTACTGGCAACAGGGCGCGGCGGGTGGTTGGGAGAAGAAGGGGTGACGGTCAGATTCCTCCCCAGCGAAGCTGGGGAGGAGAATGAGCAGTTCCGCTGGAGGGGAGGAGATTTTCATCGTCGCCGCTCGCGCGGATACCAGTAACCGCGCCAGGCCGAGGCGAGGCGCTCGCGAAGCGGTATCGGGCCTTCGGGGCGGTAGAAGCTCTTGGCGTCGGCTTCGAAGCTCGCCATGTAGTCGCGATAGCTGAGAGGTCGCCGCATGCGGTCGGCCTGCGTCTGGGCGGCGAGCAGGTCGAGGCCGGCGTCGATGTCGAGCAGCGGCGCCAGCGCGTCGCGCCGGTTGACGAGCAGGTCGGCGGCGGCATCCGGCACGTCCCACAGCGAGAACACGGCAGCGAGCTTGGCCAGCTTCGTCGCGCCGAGGCCGGCATTGGCGGCGGCGCGATGCGGCGCCAGCACGTCGCGCGCATAGTAGGCCTCGCCCTGGAATGGGCGACCCGACACCGTCTCCGCCGGCGTCGGCCAGATGTAGCGCGCCGGCAGGGCGCGCGTGGAGCAAGTGCGCACGTCGAGCCGGAACAGGTCGAAGCCGTGGCGCCGCATGAAACGGTCGGTGTTGTGGAAGGTGTGCTCGTGGGGCTGCTCGGTGCCGATAAAATTCACCTCGAGCTGCGCTGCGATCACACCCAGCGCATCGAAGCGGCCCGCGAAGGATTGCAGGATCTCGAAGTCGCCGCCGTCGATGTCGATCTTTAGATAGTCGAGATCGCTCCAGCCGCGCTCGGCCAGCAGCTCGGGTACCACGATGGGCTGTGTCGGATCGGCGAGGCCGGTCATCTCCCAGGCGTTGTGGCGAAGCTGCTCCTCGGTCGAGGCATGCCTGAGCCGCTCGTCTCGAATCTCGCGTGTGCGCATGAAGCTCAGGCGATCGCGCAGGCGCATGATGAGGGGCGCCGCCGGCCCTTGCGAGTGATCGACCGGCACGTCGGCCGCGCGGCTGACATAGGCAGCAACGTATGCGATGTCGGGATTGCGCTCGGCAGACTTCAGGCGCTCGCACTCGGTGACGCTGGCATCGATGCCGATGCAGCGCAGGTACGGCTCGAAGGCACGCCATTGCGGATCGATGCCGCCCGAGCAGCCGACATCGAGCAGCGAGAACCTGTCCGTTCCCAGCTTTCCGGCGACAAAGGCCGGGAACGAGATCGTCATGGCTGCGGTCAGACGGTCGCCACGGGAGTCGCCGGCGAGCCGACGGCGCCCGGCAGGCGGAGCGGCGGCGCGGTCAGCAGGCAGCGCGAGCGCTTGTTGTCGCGCAACCACAGCGCCAGGTCCTTCAACCACCAGATCTCGCCAAGATTGAGTCCGAGCTTGAACAGGCAATGGTTGTGCAGCGGCAGCGACGGATGCTCCGTACCCTCCGGACCGGGACGCGCCGGCACCGCCTCGACGCCGTAATTGTCGGCGATCAACGCGGCGATCTGGCTGTCGGTGATCCATTCGAGCAGGCGGTGGTCGCGCCCGTCGAGCACGCTGCACATCGCGTGTGCGCGCGCCGGATCGACTTTCTTATCCATCTTGAGGATCTCGTCGGTGAAGCCGGTGTAGAGCAGCAGCATGTCGCCGGGCTCGACCGTGACCTTGTCGGCGTCGAGCACGCGGCGGAAATCGTCGTAGTCGACATGCTTGTGGTCGCGCCCGAAATGCTTCTCGAGGTCGACCAGCACGGCGCGGCCCTGGATCGCCTTTGCCGCCATGTTCTCGACACCCAGCTTGTGGGCGTAGCTGAGATGCCCGCAGCCGTCGCGGCCGGCATCGGGCTGCGGGCCGACGATGTCGGAGCCGGCCTTGAAGCCGTTGTAGAACAGCGGCTCGGGCACGCCGTCGCCGTCGGCATCGAACAGGCCGCCGACGTGCGCGAGCGTGTCCCATTGCGTCGAGTACTGCAGGGTCAGGATCACGCGATCGTCGCACGCCACGTCCTGGAACAGGGGATTGATCGTGTTGGTGAGGAAGTTGAAGCGCCACCCGTTCTCATCGCCGGTCGGCGACAGCACCGGCGGCAGGCGGCGCGGGTTCAGAACGTTGCCGCCGGGATAGTCGAGCGGCAGGCTGAGACAGAAGGAGAGCCCTTCCTTCACCTCGGCGATGCCCTCCAGCACCTTCTTGGGCGTGATGAGGTTTAGCCGTCCAAGCTGGTCGTCATCGCCCCAATCGCCCCAGGTCGAGCCTTCAGGACGGTGCTTCCAACGCTTCATGAAACTTCTCCCTGCCGTGCGCGGGGGAGACTAGCGTGCAGCTTCGGCGCCACCAAGAGCGCATGGCTCCTGCGCGCAAAACCTCGAACGTCCGCGCTGCGGATCGTCTATAAAATTCACCTCGAAGAGGTCTTCATGTCTGCAGCGACGGTTCCGCTCAACAACGACGTCAAGGTCATGAGCCTGATTGGTGCGGCCCACGGCGCCAGCCACTACTATCAGCTCGCCTTCGCGACGATGCTGCTGATCGTCCGCAAGGAAGCCGGCTTGGAATTCACCGACGTCGGTCTCTTGACGGGCATTTTCTACGGTGTCTCCGGTATCGCCCAGACCGGCGCGGGCTTCGCGGTCGATCGCTTCGGCGCGAGGCCGATCCTGGCCGGCGGTCTGGCGGTCATCGGCGTTGCCCTGGCGCTGGTATCGGTTGCGCACTCGTTCGTGGCATTCGCCGCCATCGCCGTGGTTGCGGGCCTTGGCAATTGCGTATTCCATCCAGCGGATTTCGCGCTGCTCAACGCGTCAGTGAACCAAGGACGGCTGGGCCGGGCCTACAGCATACATGGCGTCGGCGGCTCGCTCGGATGGGCGGCTGCACCGGTCATGTACTTCCTCGACAGCATGTTCGGCTGGGTCGGGGCGGCGCTGATCGGCGCGACGCCGGGCCTCGTGCTTGCGGTTCTGGTGTGGTCGCAGCGCGAGACCCTGATCGATCATCGTGTCAAGGCGCGCGCCGCTGCGGCCAAGCATGGTGCGCCGCCGGCGTTCGGCCTGTTCCTGCAGCCGGCGATCCTGCTCTGCCTCGTCTACTTCGCCCTGATCGCAGCCAATACGGTCGGCATCCAGCAGTTCGCCGTGCCCGCCTGGGCCGACATGTTCGGCATCGGCGAGAACTACGCGGCGCTTTGCCTGATCGTGTTCATCGTGGGTTCGGCGGCCGGCGTGCTGGTCGGCGGCTTCTTTGCCGATCGGGTGCGCCGCCACGACCTGGTGGCGACCGTGGGCATGCTGATCGCCGCGGTGCTCACCGTGCCGATCGCCACCGCGAGCGTGCCGCCAGCGCTGCTGTTGCCGCTGCTCGCCCTGGCCGGCGCCGCCGGCGGGCTCACCAATCCCTCGCGCGACATGATCGTGCGCAGCGCCACGCCACCCGGCGCGTCCGGCAAGGTCTTCGGCTTCGTCTATTCCGGTCTCGACATCGGCTCGTTCCTGGCGCCGCCGCTGTTCGGTTTCCTGATGTCGTCGGGCATGCCGAGCATCATCTTCTGGATCGCCATCACCCTCTACATCGTCAATGCCGGGCTGGTGCTGTCGATCCATCAGAACACGGTCCGCACGGTGACGACGGCGCCGGCGGCGGCCGAGTAATCATCTCCTCCCCAGCTGCGCTGGTGTCGCCGCCTTACGGCGACGAAGGGATATTGCTGGGAGCGCGCCACTCCGATGGCGCTCATGGGATGTGTGATCTGCAAGTAGAGTGCTACGGGAGCGGGGCGCTCCCAGCAATGAAAGGTCACGCCGCCTCGTAGGCCTCCTGAGCGATCAGCCAGTCGTGCTCGGCGTGGGCGATCTCGCGCTCGAGCCGGACTTTCTCGCGCTGCAGGTCGACCACGTTGACAGTCGGATCGCTGTAGCTTGCCGGGTCGGCGAGCTTTGCCTCGATCTCGCTGCGCTGCTTGCCGAGCCTGGCGATGGTCTTCTCCAGCGCATCCAGTGCCTTCCTGAGCGGCGCCCGCTTGTTGCGCGCCTCGGCCGACTGCTTGCGCTGGTCCCTGCGCGAAGAGTCGGGCGCGGCTGCCGTGGCGGCCGGCTTCGGCGCCACGCTGCGCTCGCGCTCGCGGTCTCGTTCACGCTCGCGCCCGCCGTTCTTGCCGCCGCCGCGCTCGCGCAGCAGCCGCACCTGGTAGTCGTCGATGTCGCCGTCGAACGGTGTCACCTTGCCGCCGGCGACCACCCAGAGCTGGTCGGCGACCATCTTCACCAAGTGGGTGTCGTGGCTCACCAGCACGACCGCGCCGTCGAAATCGTTGATCGCGCTGACCAGCGATTCGCGCGCATCCATGTCGAGATGGTTGGTCGGCTCGTCGAGCAGCAGCAGGTGCGGCGCGTTGCGCGTGGCGAGCGAGAGCAGCAGGCGCGTCTTTTCACCGCCCGACAGCAGGCCGACCTTGAGATCGGCGCGCTCGCGCGAGAAGCCGAAGCGGCCGAGCTGGGCGCGTACCCTGGTCTCGCCGGCGGTCGGGCCGAGCGCGCTCGACATGTGCTGGAACGGCGTCGCCTCGTAGTCGAGGCCTTCCTCCTGGTCCTGCGAGAAGTAGCCGACCCGGAGCTTCGAGGTGCGCCGGATCCTGCCCTCGCGCGGCTGCAGGCGGTCGGAGAGCAGCCGGATCAGGGTCGACTTGCCGTTGCCGTTCTGGCCGAGCAGGGCGATGCGGTCGTCCATGTCGATGCGGAGGTCGATGCGGCGCAGCACGGGCGGGCCGTCGCCGTAGCCAACCGCGACCTCGTCGAGAGTCTCGATCGGCGAGGCGAGCTGGTCGGGCGGCGGGAAGTTGAAGGTGATCTGCTCGTCGACCGGCACCGTGACGATCGGCCCCAGCTTCTCGATCATCTTCAGGCGCGACTGGGCCTGGCGCGCCTTGCTGGCCTTGGCACGGAAGCGATCCACGAAGGCCTGCATGTGCTTGCGCTGGGCCGCGACCTTGGCCTGCTGCGCGGCGTCGTGCTCGAGCCGCTCGGCGCGAGTCCTCTCAAACCGGTCGTAGTTGCCGGCGTAGGTGACCAGCTTCTGGTTGTCGATATGGACGATGTGGTCGCACACGTCGTTGAGGAGGTCGCGGTCGTGGCTGACCATCAGCAGCGTATGGTGGAAGCGCTGCAGGTGCTCGGTCAGCCACATCTGCGCCTCGAGGTCGAGGTGGTTGGAGGGCTCGTCGAGGATCAGGAGATCGGGATCGCTGAACAGCGTGCCGGCCAGCGCCACGCGCATGCGCCAGCCGCCCGAGAACTCGCCGCACGGCCGCGCCTGCGCGGCGTTGTCGAAGCCCAGACCATGCAGAATGGCGGCGGCGCGCGCTGGCCCTGCCGCGGCGCCGATCTCGTCGAGCCGGGCGTGGATGTCGGCCAGCCGCATGCCGTCGTGACAGGTCTCGGCCTCGGCCAGAAGTGCCGTGCGCTCGACGTCGGCCGCCAGCACGGCGTCGATCACCTTGATGTCGCCGCCGGGCGGATCCTGCGGCACCGAGCCCACGCGCATGCGGCCGGTCATGCCGATCGAGCCGCCGTCGGCCTCGATCAGACCCTGGATCAGGCGCAGCAGGGTCGACTTGCCGGCGCCGTTGCGCCCCACCAGGCCGACCTTCCAGCCGTCGGAAATGGCCGCCGACGCGCGATCGAACAGCACGCGCTCGCCGTGGCGGAATGAGAGGTCGTTGACGTGAAGCATGGGGCCGCGGCGTTTAGCATGCCGGGCGCCTCCATCCAACCGGCCCAATCCAACCGGCTGTCGGTAGCTAATCAAGTTGTCCGGTTTTGGTAGCACATCAAATGTCCGCTTCGTGAGTTTGACCTGGCCGGATTGGAAGCGGCGGACGCCCCGGCCGGGTATGTCCGCCTATAGGGCGGGCGGT
>NZ_JBFWZI010000024.1:0-33763 GCF_050185545.1 Reyranella sp.
GGCGCCGAGCCTGTCGGCTGCCTCGACCGCGACCTCGGCCGCCGGACGGCCGAGCACGACACGGTCCATTCCCGTGAAGACGATCTCACCTGAGCGCATGAGAACGAGGCTACAGGCTGGTCGCGCCAAGGAGAAGTGGTGGTTGCATCCCGCGGATGGCCCACTGGGACCGCGCCACTCCAGTGGCGCTCATGGGAAGTGTCAACGAGAAGAGCGCCACTTTGGCAGAGTTTACTTCGCCACCAGTGGCGCGGTCTCAGCCATGAGACTGCTTCGCTCCGCGATACCGTAGACGCTTGGTCGCGGCGCTGCGGGTGCGGTATCGTCCGTGAAAGCCCGCGCATCGCAGCGGGCCTTCGCCGGGAGCCCTGCCATGAGCCTCGCCACCGCCGTTCAGTCCCTCAGTGCCGTCGATCACGAGCGCGCCATGCGCGACTTCGGCCGTCGCGCCGAGGCGCGCGCCTACGCCCTCGGCAATCGCGGACCGATCCGCGTCGGCGCCGACGGCAAGCTCGTACCGGAGATTCTCGACTCGTATTGGACGCACGGCTTCTACGTGTTCCAGGGCGTCGTCGGGCCGGAGGAGCTGGCCGAGCTGCGCGCCGATATCGACGGCGTGATCGCGCGTGCGCCGGTGGCGCCCGACGCGACGGTCGATCGTCACGGCCGCCCGACTTCCACCGACGGCATCCTGAAGCCGCCTTACAGATGGGCGAGGCCACTCAGCGATCCGGTCGGCGGCACCGACAAGAACAACGGCCGGCATCCCGCCGCCATGCTGCAGCCCGCGCCGGGTGATGACGCGCCGGCCTGGACCGTCGAGCTGCTCGACGGCAACCTGCATCTGAGTGACGCCTGCCTGCGGCTCTACGGCCATCCCGGATTGCTGACCGTGGCCGCCTCGATCCTCGGCGATGATTTCGTGCCCTACAACGAGGTGACCTTCGTGAAGGAGCCCGGGCTCGGCCCGTCGGTCGCCTGGCACCAGGACGGCACGACGCACTGGAACGCGCCCGACTGGGACCAGGGCGCGCACGGCTTCAACTTCATGACCCAGCTCTATCCCAGCACGGCAGGCAACGGCGTCTGGGTGCTGCCGGGCAGCCACAAGCGCGGCAAGGCCGACATCAAGAAGATGGTGGCCGAGTGCGGGTCGGACCGCATCGACGGTGCCGTGCCGATGCTGTGCGACGCCGGCGATACGATCGTGACCAACCGCCAGCTGGTGCACGGCTCGTTCGCCAACAGCTCGCCCGACCGGCGGATCACGCTCAACGAGGGGTTCTTCCCGCGCAAGCGCGTGCTGAACGTGACGACGCGGCGCCTGCACGGTGCCATCGAGACCTACGACCAGGCCCGTATCGACGCCCGCACGCGCATCATCCAGATCGCCATCGACGCTCGGCGCCAGCGCTTCCCGCTGGAGAAGGGCTACATCTACCGCCCGCTGGCCGGCCACGAGGACGAGAACCGCTGGAACGAGACGACCCGCGCCAGCGTGCTCAGGAACTACAACCAGCTCGACATGTTCATCTGAACGACAGTGCGCCGCCGGCCGCCTGCAAGGTCGAGGGATACCGTTGAAGAGTGATGGCGACAGCCGAAAGGGTGTACAAGGGCACATCAGGTCCAGCAGCTTGCCGATGACGCCTGTCAGGGCAGCTGGGACACGCGACCGAGGGGGGACCGATGACTGACGGGATCAGGCGGCCGGTCGACAGCCCGAGGAAAGATGTTGCCAATCGGCGAGGACTACTGCTGCTTTCCGTAGCGGCGATGATCGCCGCCTCGGTGCCGTCTCATGCGCAGGCGCCGGCGGAGAAGAAGACGTTCTCCCCGCAGGAGCTCGATCAGATGCTGGCGCCGATCGCGCTCTACGACGACGCCTTGTTGTCGCAAGTCCTAATGGCCGCAACCTATCCGCTGGAAGTCGTCGAGGCGTCGCGCTGGCAGCAGGCCAACCCTGGTCTTGTCGGCGACGCTGCCGTCAAGGCCGTTGCGGACAAGACCTGGGATGTCAGCGTCAAGTCGCTGGTCGCGTTTCCTTCCATCCTGAAGCAAATGAACGACCATCTCGACTGGACGCAGAAGCTCGGCGATGCGCTGATCGGCCAGCAAGAGGATGTCGCGGCTTCCATTCAGCGGCTGCGCGCCAGGGCGGCTGCCGCGGGAAACCTGAAAACGGGACCGCAAGTCACGGTGACGACCGAATCGCAAGGCAGCGAGACGATCTACGCGGTCCAGCAGACCAACCCGGAAGTGGTCTACGTGCCGAGCTACGACCCCAACACGGTGTACGGCACTTGGCCTTACCCGAGCTATCCACCAACCTACTGGCCGCTGGGCGGCGCCCTGTTGAGAGGCCTGGTGTGGGGTGCCGGAATCGCGGCGGCGGGCGCCCTGTTCGGCGGCTGGAGATGGGGATACGGCGGCGGCAGCTACGTGAACGTCAATGCCAACCGGGCGGTGAACATCGATCGAAACTTCAATCGCAACAATATCGGTGACGGTGGTCGATGGCGGCATGAAGTAAACCATCGCAGAGGCGTGGCCTACCGTGACCCGGCGACTCGCCAGCAGTTCGGGCAGGTTCGACCAGGGGCAGATCAGCGCCAGCAGTTTCGCGGGCAACTCGAGCGTCCTGCCGGCGGTGGCCCGGGCGGTGGCCCCGGTGCCGGTCGCCCGGGTGGCCCGGGCGGCGGACCCGGCGGCGGCGTCGCGCAGCGCCCAGGCGGCGGCGGGCCTGGCGGCAATGTGCAGCGCCCAGGGGGCGGACCCGGCGGCGGCGGGCAGCGTCCTGGTGGCGGTGCCGCACAGCGCCCTGGCGGAGCCGGCGGCCAGACAGGTCGCGGTGGCGCCCTCTCGGGCGTCAATCGCGGCGGTCAGGTGAATCGCGAAGCCCAACGCGGCCGCATGCAACAGCAGCGCAGCGGCGGTCCGCGCGCTGGTGGTGGCGGTGGACGCGTGGGTGGCGGAGGCGGCGGACGGCCTGGCGGCGGCGGGGGTGCGCGGGGTGGTGGAGGTCGGCGATGACGGGATTGATCATCCGTACCCTTGTGGTGCTTGCCGTGTCCGTGGGCCTTCTGGCGGCAGCCTCTGCCCAAACACCCGCGCCGACATCGCCACCGGTCCAGACCCAGGCGCCGCTGTTGAAGGGGTTCCCGACTCCGGAGGCTGCGGCCGAGGCGCTCACCGACGCGATCCGGAAACACGATGACAAGGCTATCGCCGCCATCCTCGGTGTGGGCTGGAACGATCTGATCCCGGGCAGCGACTGGCAGGACGAGGAAGTTCGCGAGCGCTTCCTGAAAGCCTGGGACGAAAACCACACCATCATCCCGCAAGGACCCGACAAGGTGCTTGTCGGCGCCGGAACCACCGGCTGGGTCTCGCCGATCCCGATCGTCAAGCAGGGCACCGAGTGGCGCTACGACGTCGCGGCGGGCCGGGCGGAGATGGAGGCGCGACTCATCGGCCGCAACGAGCTGGCAGTGATCCAGACGATGCTGGCAATCGTCGACGCCCAGCGCGACTACGCCGCCCTCGACCCGATGAAGGCGGGGGTGCCGGTCTATGCCCGGCGCCTCGTGAGCTTGCCGGGACGGATGGATGGCCTCTACTGGCCGCCCAGGCCCGGCGAGCCGGCGAGCCCGCTGGGGCCGCTGGTCGCCAGGGCGCAATTGGATGACGTTGAGAAGAACGGGTACTACGGCTATCGATTCCGGCTGCTTTATCGCCAGGGCCCGGACGCGCCCGGCGGTGCCTACGACTACCTTGTCAACGGCCGCATGCTCGGCGGGTTCGCCGTCATCGCCTGGCCGGTGCGTTATGGCGAGACGGGTGTCATGACCTTCATGGTCAGCCACAACAGCGATGTCTATGAGCGTGATCTGGGCCCCGACACGGAGCAGAAGGTGGCAAGCATCCAGGTCTTCAATCCCGAGAAAGGCTGGGACAAGGCGGACATGGAGCCGGAGAAGTGAGCCAATCCCAGCCGATCACTCCGCCAGTGTGCCCGACAGCCTCTCCACTGCTTCGGCGTAGTCGCGCATGAAATCGTAGACGACGCTGCGCGTCGACTGCTCGGCGTTCATCAATCCCACCGACTGGCCGACATAGTAGGTCGCCAGCGCCTTGGCGCCCTCGTGGCCGGCCTCGGCCAGGCGATCGACCCGCGCCAGCGCGCGCTTGGAGATCAGGCCCTGCAGCGGCATCGGAAGGGGCACCGGAGCGCCCTCGGCCTGCCAGGCGTCGGTCCATGGCGAGCGCAGCTGGCGGGTGTACTTGCCGGTCCGGCTGCGCGAACGCACCGTGTCGCGCGAGTTGGCGGCCAGCATCTTCTGTTTCACCGTCGAGGTCGTCTCGGCCTCGGCGGTCGTCAGCCAGACCGAGCCGGTCCATACGCCTGCGGCGCCCATCGCCATGCAGGCGGCCATCTGCCGGCCCGTCGCGATTCCGCCGGCCGCCAGGATCCGCATGTTGGGATAGGGCCGCATCGCCTCGATGACCTCGGGCACCAGGACCATGGTCGAGACCTCGCCGCAATGACCGCCGGCCTCGGTGCCGGCCACGACCAGGATGTCGACGCCGGCGCGGGCATGGTGCAGTGCATGTTCGCGCGCCCCGGTCAGGGCGCCGACCGGAATGCCCTTGGCGCGGGCGCGGGCGAACATGCCGGGTGGCGGCACGCCGAGCGCATTGACCACGAAGCCGATCGGATGGGCGAAGGCCACGTCGAGCAGGGCCTCGGCGCCGGCCTCGCGCAGGTTCTCGCCGTTCGAATTGGCAAAGCCCTCGTCCCACAGGCCGGCGGTGTCGATGCCGTGCTTCTCGAGAAGCCGGGCGACATGGCGGCGATGCTCGGGCGGGACGCGCGCCTCGAGATCCTCGGCGGTGACGCCACCTTCCTTCGCTTCCATGTTGTTGGGCACCAGCAGGTCAATGCCGTAGGGTTTGCCGCCGACGCGCTCGTCGATCCAGCGCAGGTCGATCTCGAGCGACTCCGGCGTATGGCCGACCGCGCCCAGCACGCCCATCCCTCCGGCCCGCGTGACCTCGGCCACCACGTCACGGCAATGGCTGAAGGCGAACAGGGGAAACTCGATCCCGAGATCACGACAAAGGGCTGACTTCACGGCGTTCTCTCTCCGGCTCAGGTGCGGCGTCCAGCGTGGACGACGCGACCCGCCGCTTCAAGCGTGGCCGCCGCGCGCTACTCGCCAAGCAATGTCCTGACGGGCTGCAATGCCTCGCGGCCGTCGCCGGCGGCGGCGCGAATCGCGAACTCGTGCAGCGCGACCTCGTGGGCGTTGAGGAAGGCGAGCTCCGCCCGATCGCCAGGCGGACCCTCCGCCTCGAGGCGTGCATAGAGCGTCAGATACGGTTGGAGGGATTTCGTCATGGCGCCGACCGTCGCGGCGAACCCCGCGGCGATGCGCGCTTCGCCGCGCTCGCGGCCGAGACGGCGTTGTGCCTCGTCGGGAGTCGTGTCGAGGCCGTGCTTCTCCATCAGGGGAATCAGCTGTTCGCGCGTCGTCCGCTCGAGGCGTGCCAGCATCTGCCACACCTCGCGCTCGTCGGCATTCGCCGCGTGATCCGCCAGGGTCGTGAAGCCGGCCTCGCCGCGGACCTCGCCCTGGTAGGCGGCGGCTAGTTCCTTGAGATAGGTGCTGTGATCCATGTCAGATCCTTCCCCGCGCCCGGCATGACACCATCATTGTCATCCCGAGTCGACCGCTCCTAATCCAGCCGCGGACGACGGACCGGGTCAACGTTTCGCGGCCAGGCTTCGCGCCGCCTCCGCATCGATCGCGAGCTGTCGCTCGGCGCGCGTCAAGAACCTGCGTGGAATGCCGTGGACGGACGGCGACGTCGCCGCGGCCACGGCCTTTCTTGACGATGTCACGAGCGAGCCGCGATCGGTGCTCTTGGGCATCGCACAGGTCGACACTCTCGTGATGTCGCACTTCGCTCCCTGAAGGAAGCTGAGGCGAGGTTCATGAAACTCGACGTCGGAATTTCACGGACCTCGTTTGGGGCCTTCCCCCTGCACCCCGTATGACGGGGCACTCCCCCGATGACGGGGGAGGAAAAGGAGATGCGTCCACTCCTAGCAGCGGAACTGGGGAGGAAAGCTTCGATCTGTCCTCACACCACCGGCACGCGCTTGGCCGCAATCGCGGCCGGCGAGATCACCTCGATGTCGAGGGGGACACGCCAGCGTTCGGTGAGCCGCACGCGGGGAGCGTGGTTGGTCGCCTTGGCGCCATCGATGGCGAAGCCCTCGAAGCCGTTGGTCATGACCTCGTTGCATTTCTGCACGTAGACCGGAAAGCCGCCGATATAGGGCATGAAGACACGCGGGCGCCCGGGGATGTTCGCGCCGACATACCACGAGCTGCAGGTCGATCGCAGCGAGACCTGGGCAACCTCGTTGAGGTGCGCGACCCAGTCGTCCTCATACCTGCCGAGCGGCTCGATGGTCGCGGCGCCGATGTCGCGCAGATGGCCGATGCAGTCGGCGAGCCAGTCGACGTGCTGCTCGATGGACTGGATCATGCTGGCCAGCACCGACGGGCTGCCCGGTCCGGCGATGATGAACAGGTTGGGGAAGCCGGCCGTCGCCAAGCCGAGATAGGTGCGCGGGCCGGCCCGCCACTTCTCGGCAAGAGTGAGGCCGCCGCGGCCGGTGACGCGGATTCTCTCGAAGGAGCCGGTCATCGCGGCAAAGCCGGTGGCGCAGACCACAGCATCGAGGGAATGCTCGACGCCGTTCACCACGATGCCCTGCGGCGTGAAGCGCTCGATCGGTGTCCGCGAGACGTCGACCAGCTTCACGTGCGGCAGGTTGTAGGTCTCGAAATAGCCGGTGTCGACGCACAGCCGCTTGCAGCCGAAGACGTTGTCGGGACAGAGCAGATCGGCTGTCGCCGGATCCCTGACGATGTCGCGGATCTTGCGCCGCGCGAAGTCGGCGATCGTGTCGTTGGCGGCCTTGTCGAACAGGAGATCGCCGTAGGCGCCGAGGAACGGCAGGCCGCCGCGCTGCCAGGCCTCCTCGTATTGCCGCTGGCGCTCCTGCGGCGTCGCCTCGAGCGCGGGCTTCATGTTGAAGGGGAAATAGAAGCCGGTCGGCCGGGCGCGCGCCTTGGCGCGCAGCGCCGGGTAGTCGGCCTTGACGGCATCGCGTTGCTCAGCCGTCAGCGCCTCGTTCCAGGCCGGTACGGAATAATTGGGCGTGCGCTGGAACACGGTGAGAGCCGATGCCTGCCGGGCGATGATCGGGATCGACTGGATCGCCGATGAGCCGGTGCCGATGACGCCGACGCGAAGGCCGGTGAAATCCACCCCTTCGTGCGGCCATTCACCGGTGTGATAGACCGGCCCGCGGAACGTCTCGAGTCCCTCGAAAGGCGGGCGGTTGGCAGCCGACAGGCAGCCGACGGCCATGATGCAAAATTGGGAGGAGACCTTGTCGCCACGATCGGTCTCGATGCGCCAGCGCCTCGTGTGCTCGTCGAAGGCGGCGGCGGTCACGCGTGTGTCGAAGCGGATGTCGCGGCGCAGATCGAACCGGTCGGCGACATGGTTCGCGTAGGCCAGGATCTCCGGCTGCGGCGCGTATTTCTCGGACCAGTTCCACTCCTGATCCAGTTCCTCCGAGAACGAGAAGGAGTACTGCATGCTCTCGATGTCGCAGCGCGCCCCTGGATAGCGGTTCCAGTACCAGGTGCCGCCGACGCCGCCGCCTGCCTCGTAGACCCTCGCCGAAAGACCGAGCCCGCGCAACCGGTGCAGCATGTACAGCCCGGCGAAGCCCGCGCCGACGACGACGGCATCGAAATGGGTGTCGACTTCCGTCGCATGGGCACGTGTGGCTCGGGTATCGGCAGTCATCGGTGGCATCTCTTGGCAGTCGTCGGAGCGAAACGGGGTCGGTGGATCGACCGGTGACAAGGTTACCGCAATCGCGCCCGCAAGATGAGGCAAAACCGGTGCCACTGATGTCCGGGCTTGACGACTCTGCCGACAGGCGATCCGAAACAGGCCATTCGCACTTGGACGCGCCGTCTCCTCGCTGGCCTCGCTCTCATGTTCCTCCCCCGTCTTACGACCGTCTCTCGGGGGAGGTGCCCCTGAAGGGGCGGAGGGGAAAGGCTGCAATGGAGCCATGAAATTCCAACGTCGAGATCTTGAACATCTCGACTGAGGCTTTCCCCGGGGCACCTCCCCATAGGCGATAGAAGAAAACCTCTTCTGAGGAGCGCCCGCAGGGCGCGTCTCGAAGGATGGGCCACACAGTAGATCGTCGGAAAAACCGTGTCGCAGCGCCCGTCCCTGTCGCCGACCCTTCTACACGCGGCCCTCCGGGCCGCTCCTCAGGGTGATGTCCCTTTGCATTTTAACACCGCCTATGGGGCACCTCCCCCGACGACGGCCGACGACGGGGGGAGGAGAATGAGAGCGCTATTTCGACCCGGGCTCGGCGTCCGGCCGGAAGGAGAACAGCGTGAACCCGCCGTTGCCTTGCCAGCCGCTGCGATGGAACCAGGGTGAATCCTGGATGCGCGAGGCGGTGACGTAGAGCGTACCGTCCGGCCCCTCGGCAATGGTGTCGGGCCAGCGCAGGCGAGGGTCGGCGATGACGGTGCGACGCTTGCCATCCGGCTCGAGAGCCTTGACGGCATTGTCGGCGAGAGAGCTGAGGTAGAGCCTGCCGGACTTGTCCATCCAGAGCCCGTCGACCGGCTCGGTCTCCGCCACTTTCTCGACGCGATCCTCGATGCCTTGCGGCGAGGGTGTCTTCAGCACGCCGGTCTCGATGCGGTACAGGGTCTTGCCGGTCAGCGCCTGCCAGTACAGGAAGGCGCCGTCGGGAGAGAGGGCAATGCCGTCGGCATTGAAGGCCGGTTTCTGCCCGTCGGGCCGGCGTAGCTGTTGGCCGTCGGTCGTGATCGTCACGCGGGGATCGGCTTTTGTCGGCGGGGCGTCGCTGAGCGCCCGCCATGACTTGCCGCTGCCGATCTCCAGCACGACCAGCCCCCCGGGCACGCCTGAGTCGGTGACGTAGGCGTACTTACCGTCCGGCGCGATGCGGATGTCGTTGAGATAGCTCGTCGGGCCCGCGACGTCGGGTGGTACCAGATAGGCCCGCTTGACCGTGTTCGTCACCAGGTCGATCTGCACGATCTTCGGGCCGTTCTTGACGATCTTTTCTGCGTTCGGCGCGGCGGGATCGAGGACCCAGAGCGAGCCGCCGTCGGCGACCACGCTCTGGACGGCGACGAAGTGCGTGGAAGCGCGCAAATCGTCCTTTCGGTCTTTGCGCCAGCTGTTCCAGATCTCGTTGGGATAGGGCTTGATCGAGCCATCCCTTTGGACTTCAGCGACCGATACCTCGACGTCCTCCGTCCAGCGCGGAAAGCTGACGAAAATTCGTCCGGTCTGAGAGACGGTCACGCCCGTGACCTGCTGGTCGAAGGTCGCGACCGGCTTCAGGCGATCGTCGGCTTTCAGGGCGATGTTGACCGCATTGTCTCGATCGGATGGACCATTCTGCGCAACTGCTGCCGTCGAGCTCGCGAAGCAAAGGCACGCGACCGGCAGAAGAGTGACGAGGAAGAATGGCCAAAGGGCCTTTGGACAGGTGGGCAAGGGCGTCTCCGTGAGCAAGGAAAGGCCGTTCCGGTGGGAAATTGTTCGTCTCGTTGCTTGTCGCCAAGACGAGAAATGGCCGCACCGTCCACACAGTTGCAGTTGGCCTTGCGCACGGACTTTTATTCGGAACCAAATGGGGCGAGGTCCGTTCTAAAAGATTCGCGTGGCGGCACCGGGCCTGCGAAAGTACGAGGCTGTCGGCTGGCATCGAGATCCCGCCGGGGCCCCGGTCCCGAGGAGTCCCTCATGACGAATTCGCCGAAGCCCATCTCAGTCGATGCGCTTCGCCCCGTGCCATCCCGCTCATGGTGGAGGCCGAAAGGGTGCGGGAGCCTCCTGGCGCTCTTGCTCATGGCCGGTGCGACGTCCGTCTGGGCGCAGGTGATCCAGCAGCCGATAACGCCTGCACCCGGGGCTGGCGGAACCAACGCGGAAGCCGGCGCCAGGCGCACCCTCGAGCGGTCGGGCTACCAGGATGTCAGGGGCCTCAGGGCAAACAGTGACGGCAGCTGGACGGGCAGAGCGACGAGAGGGCGTGTAGAATGGACTGTCACGATCGACAGCCACGGAAACATCATCGAACGCTGAACCGACGACGAATTCTGCGGCAGGACGGACTTACCTGGAAGGTTCGACCGGTTCGAAGCGGTGGCGGTCTCTCTGCACCTACTGTTGGCGCCACGAGACCTGTCTGGTCCGGAGCGGCGCGAGGAGCGCGACGGCGGCTCGCCAGCAGGATTCCAGCAAGACGCCGAGCAGTACCAACAGGGCGATTCCGATCGGCATCGCGAACATGCGGCTGTGGTGAGCGAGGATGGCCTGGGCGATGAAAAGACCGATCAGCACCAGCGCCGCGCCTTCGACAAGGGCGCCCTGGTAGAAATCGATGCGTCGCCACAGGCCCAACACCGTCAGGACGACGAAGTGAGCGACTGCGACGATCAGGACGATCGCCAGCGGCGGCGCGTCGTCGAGTATGTCGTCGGCAAGAATGTGCTTTGCCTTTTCCAGATAGATGCGCATCACCTCGGCTGGTGCGTCGGCCAGCGCGCTCCAGTAGAGCGTCCACAAGATTCGGTAATACTCGGGCGAGCTGCTGACGACGTCGGGCGCGACCTGCTCGACGGCCGCCCGGGCGACCTCGTCCTCGTACTCCAGGCCCAACGTGTTCGGCACGGCTCCCAGGCCGATGTAAAGCGTGTGAGAGAAATTGTGCGTGGTGACGTGTTCCGCCGGTTCCATCTCGAACCAGGCATCGCGCGCCAATACCGCCCACGTCGGCGCGGCCGAGGCGACGAGGACGAGCGGTGCGATCACCAGCAAATCGCGCAGCCGTCGTCCCCCCTGCAGCCGGTGCACGGCCTTGAAGCCTATGACGGCGAGGGTCACCGCCAGGCACATGACGCCGATCGGCTCGCGGAGCAGCGCCGCCAGCGCCAGCCCGATGATGCCTATGGCGACACAGGCGTTGGCCGACCTCGGCGAGAGCCGGCCGAGCTTCCGCGCGATCAGCGTCATCGGAAGGATCATGGCAAGGCTGGCGGCGCCGATCAGGCCCCAATGCGGCGATACGCCCATCCACTGCAGATAGGCGACCGGGCCCAGCACGAGCAGCACGATCGACGTGACGTGGGCGCCCAGGGCGAAGATGAAGCCCGCGAGGACGACGAGCCCGACAATGTTCAGCACGGCATTCAGGCGGGCGACGTCGACCAGCGTCACGGTGCTGTCCGACGCCATCGCCCAGATCCCGAGGATCAGCGCGTGCCCAGGATCGTCGCCATGGGAGTATTCCGAGATCGGGACGAACCTGTCGCTCTCGCAAATGGCGAGCCACACGCCTTCCTGGCGGGCGCACTCCGCGCTCTTCAGCCACATATTGGTCGGGATCCAGTCGGACTGCGCCGTCCCGGCGTAACGCCTGGCATCCTCGAACGCGGTGACGGCCGGTCCCGCGACGAAGGTTACCGCGCAGACCGCAAAGACCTGCCACTTCCAGCTCTTCAGCCTGTCGAGGATTTCGCGGACGGCGTTTGAAATGCCTGCAAAGCGCATCGTAGCCCGGCGGTCGCTCCGCCCGGCCGTGGCATCGTCAGCGTCCATTTCCCGTCGAGTCCCAGTCTTCTTGTTGCTCCCCGAAAGCAAACTAGAAACCAGCGAAGGTGGAAAAGCAAGGTGGCACGGGCGCGCCTGGCTTCAACGGCGATTGAGGTAGTACTCGTCGCGCGGGAAATAATCGGTGTTGGCCGTCGCCGCCGGCGCGACCTCGCCCTCGTTCAGTGGCACAACCTCCTTCTCCTCGAACCATTTGCGCAATTCGGCGCGGTCGATTCGCGCCGCCGCCAGGTGGATGTCGATCTCGCGCTCATCGAGCAACTTCAGGATTCCCTCGCGCGAGATGGTGATCGGCCGGTTGCTGCCCAGCAGCACGGGCTCGATCAGGGTTGCGTAGCGGAAGACGGAGCGGAACGTCTCGATCGCGCGTTCGGTCGGCGCCCACTGGACATAGATCCCACCCGGCGTCAGCTTGGCCAGCACCTCGCGCAGGAACTCCTGGGAGTTGAGCAGGCCCGAGAAGGCCGACTTTGGCAGGATCGCGTCGGCCTCGATCACGTCGTAGCGGGTTGCGTCCATGGCCAGGGCATGGCGCCCGTCGGCGATGACGACCTCGAACCTGGGGTCGGTCAGCAGACGGTCGACGCCCGAGCGGCCGCCCTGGTCGACATAATCGCGCAACGTCGCGATGACCGGCGACACGATCTCGATCACGCGCACGCGCTCGGTCGCCGGATTGAGGCCGGCGGCATAGGGTGTGCCGCCGGTGCCCGAGCCGATCACCAGGACACGTCGCGGCGTCGGGTGGATCAGCGGGCCGAGGGCGCCGAGAAAAGCATGGATCGTGGCGAAGGGCAGCATGCTCTGCGTGTGGCCCTGGATGTAGAGATTGCCGCTCTGGCCATCGGCGAGCTTCAGCACGGCAACGCCCGTCCTGTCCTCGGCTACAATGGCCTTCTGGTCGGCGAGGCCGTGCAGGCGCCGCCAGAACGCCTCGCCGCCGGGAAACAGCACCAGACCGGCGACCAGCACCGCGGCAGGCAGAAAGGCCCAGCGTGCCGGCCGCGGCCCGGCAAGCTGCAGCACGGCAAATCCGAGCCCGATGGCGACGATGAGCTTCAGCGTGCCGGCGGTCCCGATGGCGTCGAGCAGCGTGAGGCCGGCAACCAGGCTGCCGGCGCTGTTGCCGACGATGTTGGAAAGCTGCACGAAGCCGACCCGGCTGCCCAGGCGGGCGATGTCGCGCTGCACGGCCCTTTGCACGACGGGGAAGGAAAATCCCATGATGAAGGAGGCCGGCAGCACGACCACCGAAACCAGCAGGACGATCAAGGCCACGTCGGGCGTCGTGCCGGTCATGATGTCGCGATCGACGTAGTACCAGGGCAGCAACCCGACGCCGATCGCAAGGTAAACGAACCATGCGCCAGCCAGCGCCAAGGCCGTCGCCAGACCCTGCATCAGGAAGAAGAAGCGCCGGGGATCGGCAATGCGGTCGACGGTCCGCGCACCGGCCAGCAGGCCCGCCGCGTCGCCCGACAGGAACACCGACAGCACCAGCGAGAAGCCGTAGCTGTTGGATTGCAGCATGATGCCGATCACCCGGTACCAGACGATCTGCAGCGCCACGATCAGGAAGCCGCTCACGAACACCAGCAGCGACCAGCGCCATACCATGGCGTCGCCGGCCGGCGCGCGGTTCGCTGCCGGCGCTGGTATTTCAGCTCCGACCAAGTCGAGGCCGCGCGCCAGCCACAGGCCACCCGCGGCCACCACGAGGTTGAGCGCCGCGCCGACCCGGATGGCATTGTCGAAGCCGATCGTGCCGATCAGGAACCAGCCGCCCACGAAGGCGCCGATGGCGGCGCCCAGCGTGTTGAGTCCATAGAGCCGCGAGATCAGCTCGGCCGACCCCGCGATGCGGCTGACGATTGCCTTGGAGAGACAGGGCAGCGAGCAACCCATCAGGAACGTCGGCCACAGCAGACCCACGAACACCACGGCGAACATGACGACGCGCGAGGAAGCAAGCAGCAGCAACTCGCGATAGATGACGTCGTGGTAGAGCCACGGGCTCAGGACGGCAAACGCCGCGATGCCGACCTCGCAGAGAGCGAAGGCGATCAGGGCGCCGCGTCGCGACAGCCGGTCGGCGTAAAGCCCACCGATCAGGCTGCCGAGACCGAGGCCGAGCAGGAAGGCGCCGACCACCAGGGCCGCGGCCATCGAGTCGGACCCCGCAAACAGGGCGAGCAGGCGATGCCAGGCTGTCTGGTAGACCAGGGCTGCCGCGCCGGAGAGGAAGAACAGGAAGAAGAGAGCGAATCGCCCCACGCGATCCGGCGGCAGCCTCGGTGACATCGGCGCAACCTGCCCGAAATGGGAGACGGTGCACATCGAATCCCCGACGTCACGATCCCGGTTTGCTGGTCCAGCGCGGTGGCAGGAACTGGGTGTTGACGATGAATCTCGGGCTGTTGGCTGTCACCGGAAACCAGCCCGGCAGGGGCGGCAGGTCGTATGCGCTGTGGAAGTAGATCTCGGCGCGTTGCGCCGCTCCCGGATCGTTCCTGCCCAGTTGCGGGATGCCGGCGTGGAAGGGGCAGGTGAAGGTGGCCGCCTCGCCCGGTGCGAGCCGGTCGGCGCCGGGCGTCTCGAAGGCGAGATCGGTCGCCGCCACCATGGTGTCGGTCAGCCCGGAGCCGCGCAGGCTGGCGAGCACGCAGCCGATCCTGAGATTGGCAAGAGTGGCGAAGCCGCTGTCGTTGACGACGCGGAAGCGGACGTCGAACGGCGAGCCCGTCGCGACCTCTACCGGGGAAAATGTCGGCGTCGGCCGCAGCAGCCAGAGTCCCAGCAGCACGCCGACGAAGGCGGCGGCGAGAATGATGCCGTTCAGAACCTGCCAGATCGGCACGGCGAGGCTGCGCGCGGCCTGGCTCAGCTGCTGGTCGTAGGGCAGGGGCGGCGGCTGCGCCGGGCGAGCCCGCGAAGGCTTCGTCGGTGCGCCAGGCGAAGGTTTCGTTGGTGCGCTGGAAGGCGGCTTCGTCGGTGCGCCCGGCGAACGCTTCGGCGGCGCGCCGGACGAAGGTTTCTTCGACCCGCCGGACGAGGCCTTCTTGCCGGCCGGCGTCTTCCTGCTCTTCCTGGCCATGGCGGTCAGCGCGCTCCGCCGCGTGCGAGGCGCAGCGCCAGGGCGACGACGACCAGGGCAAGGCCCGTCGCCGTGGCGATGAACGCGGCGGCGAAGCTGCCCGACGCGCGCACGATGAGGCCGAAGATCGCCGGACCGATGACGATGCCGGCAAACATCACCGCGGTGACGCCGCCGCTGGCCTCCGCGGTCCGGCCCGGCGGCGCGCGCCGACCGACCTCAGCGTAGACCACGCCGGCCCAGCCGATGGTCGATGCGCCGAGCATGAAGCTGAGCGCGTGGATTGCAACGATCGGCGCGCCCGGCACGAGCCGGCTCGCCAGCACCATGCCCGCTGCGGCGATAGCGGCCAGCCCGGCGAGGACGAGCAGCGGCCGCCCGCTCCAGTCGGCAACGGCGCCCCAGACGATGCGGCCGGCGACGCCGCCGATCTGCGCCACCGCCAGGGCCAGTCCGGCGACCGTCAGGCTGAGCCCGACCGCCTCGACGAGGTAGGTGACGTAGAACGCCGACACGCAAACCTGGCCGGCCGAGAAGATCGCGGAGGCGAGCGCCACCAGGCGCAGCTCCGCATCGCGCCAGATCAGGCCGATGGTCGCCAGCACGCCGTGCGCGCCGGCGCCGCCGCGCTTCAGCTCGCGGTCGTCGTCGGTACGCGTGCGCCAGAGTTGCAGCAGGGCGACGCCGGTGCAGCACAGCAGCGCCGTGCCCAGCAGGGCGCCGCGCCAGCCGAGCAGCAGGGTGAGTGCCGGCAGGGTGGCGCCGGCGATCGCGCCGCCGAGCGGCACACCGGTCTGCTTGATCGAGAACACCAGGTTCAACAGGCGCGGCGGCGTCACGCGGACCAGCACGTGCGAGCTGGCGGGTGTCGGTGCGCCCATGCCGCAGCCCAGCACGAAGGCGCACGCCAGCAGACCGGCAACGTGGCCCGTGGCCGCTACCGCGAGCCCTGTCGCGCAGAACAGCATCGCGACCTGGCAGACCCGCAGCGCGCCGTGGCGCGGCACCAGGGTTCCGCCAATCAGCGCCGAAGCCATGCCGCAGGCATAGAGCACCATGGTGAACAGGCCGATATCGGCCGCCGCGACACCGGCGTGCGGCGCGATCAGCGGCGCCAGCACGGGCACGGAAGCGGCGCTGACCGACGTCAGCGACTGCACGGCCAGCATGACGCCGAGATGCGGCAGCCAGCTGGCCATGATGCTGCGAGACGCGACTGTTCCGTTCATCGGGGCTACGGTACGTACCAGTAGCGTGTCAGGTGGAAGAAGATGGGCGCCGCGAAGATCACGCTGTCGAGACGGTCGAGCATGCCGCCGTGGCCCTCGATCATGCGGCCCCAATCCTTGACGCCGCGGTCGCGCTTGATGGCCGAAAACACCAGGCCGCCGAAGAAGCCCATGAGGCAGGTCACCAGCGCCATGGCACCGGCCTGAACGGGGGAGAAGGGCGTCAGCCACCATAGCCCGGCGCCGAGCACGGTGGCGCTGGCGACGCCGCCGACCAGCCCCTCCCATGTCTTGGAAGGCGACAGCGAGGGCGCGACCTTGTGACGGCCGGCCAGCTTGCCGAAGACGTACTGCAATACGTCGGAGCCCTGCACGACGGTCACGAGGAACGCAACCAGCAACAGCTTCCTGCCCTCGAAGCCCGGAATGTCGAGCGTCAGCAATGCCGGAATGTGGCTGACGCAGAACACGCAGATCATCAGGCCCCATTGCAGGGAGGCGACGCGCGACAGAAAGTGGGTGGTGTCGCCGCGTACCACGGCGACGATCGGCAGGATGAGAAAGCCGTAGACCGGGATGAAAATCGAGTAGAGCCCGTACCATTCGATCCATACCAGATAGTACTGGACGGGAATGCCGATGAAGAATGCCATCATCAGCGCCCAGTGATCGCCGCGCCGCGTGTCGGTGAGCGTGATGAACTCGCGCAGGGCGGCGAACGAGGCGAAAGCGAACAGCAGGATGACCCCGGCCTTGCCGACCAGGAAGGCGATGCCGATCAGCGCCACCATCACCCACCACGCGAAGACGCGCTCGTTCAGGTTCTCGATGGCGGGGCTGGGCTCACCGCCGGCGCGGCGCTTGAGGACCTGGCCGACAACGGTTGCCGCGACCAGCACGCCGCCGAGCCCAAGGAACAGCGAGGTGGCTTCCTGCGGCAGGCTCATCGATCGCGCTCCCTCATTGCTCGCGCTCCTCCGGCTTCAGCGCCAGCAGGGCGTCGCGCACCCGCGCCATGAACGCCGTCTTGTCCTCTTCGGGCTGCAGCAGCAGGGGCGCGCCGAAAGTCACGCTGCACAGGAGCGGCACCGGCAGGAACTCGCCCTTGGGCATGACCCGCGCCATGTTGTCGATCCACGCCGGCACGATCTCGATGTCGGGGCGCGCCCTGGCCAGCCGGTAGAGGCCGCTCTTGAGCGGCAGCAGCACCTCGTCGGTGGTGTTGCGCGTGCCTTCGGGAAAGTAGATCAGCGAGGCGCCGGCGCCGACCGCGTCGATCACCACGGCGAGCGCGTCCTGGCCGGGCGCGGTGGCCTTGCGATCGATCAGCACGGCGTTGAACACCTCGCGCCCGATGAAGCCGCGCACGCCGTTGCCGCCCCAGTAGTCGAGCGCCGCGACCGGCCGCGTCTGGCGGCGCAGCGCATGCGGCAGCACGGTCCAGATCAGCACGAAGTCGCCATGGCTGGTGTGGTTGGCGATGTAGACGCGCTGCTTGGCTTCCGGCAGGCAGCCGCGCCAGTTCGGCAGGACGCCGGTCAACACGCGGGCGAGGCCGGCGACGGACATCGCGACGAGTCGGGCGAGCAGGCGGGCGGGCATCGGGGCTCTGTCTAATGTCTTCTCCTCCCCAGCTCCGCTGGGGAGGTGTCCGCGTCTTCGCGGACGGAGGGGTCATGGTCTTCCGGACCACGGGCGTCCCGCCCGCTCATGTTCAAGATCATGATCGGGCGGGACGCCCGCGGTCCAAGAATCATGACCCCTCCGCCTGCCTGCGCGAAGCCGAAGCGGCTTCGCTTCGGCGAAGGCAGGTCGCCGTAAGACGGCGACACCTGCCCAGCGAAGCTGGGGAGGAGGGAAAGAGTGGCGCCGCCCATCACGCCCACAGTGCGAAAACCACCAGCACTGCCAGCTGCAGGCCGAGCATTGCTGCCTGCAGCTTGAGCAGGCGCAAGGCGCCGCGAATGCGTGCGCCGATGGGACGGCCGGCCTTGCCCGGTGGCATCAGGTGCAGTCGCTGCATGGCGCCATCGAAACCCGCCAGGTCGGCGTGCCGGGCAGCAAGGGCGTCGAGCAGCTCGGCATCGAGCGCGACGCGGGCGGCCAGCCAGAACTCGACGACGCCCAGCGCGACGATGATGCAAGCCGCGATGAGGAAAGCGACATCCGCCCGGGCCGCCGCACCGACGACAATGGCTGCCGCCGACAGAACCAGAGAGGCGATGTGAACCATGGCGCCGCGGCGCAGCACCGCGGCGGCGATGGCGGCCGACCAGGCGTCGTCGTTGGCGGTGGCCGTATCAGCGCCCACCGACCGCCTCCGTCACCGCCTGCACCTGTTCCGCGTTGACGGCGAGCCGCGGCCTCGCCTGCTTCAGCCGTGCGAGCGCCGCTGCGGGGTCGGTCGCGCGTCCGCTCAGCACCATCCAGACCGCGAGCGCCGCCGCGCTGCGGCCATAGCCCAGCGCGCAACACACCAGCACCGGGCCGTGCCGGCGCGCGCTCTCGATCCTGTCGGCAGCCTGGCGCAACGAAGCCGCCTCGGGGGCCACCAGATCGAGCATCGGCACGCAGTGCCATTCGCCGTCGAAGGCGCGGCGTGGAAACTCGCAGGTCATGTCGATGACGGCGCCGACGCTGCGGCATTCCGCGGCCCTGGGAAAACGCCCGAGCCAGACGCCGTCGGCGATCTCGATCCGGGGCGGGTCGTTTCGTGTCCACAGGCGAACGTTCATGTCGGCGCCCAGCCGGTAAGGCAGCAGGAGCAGCCGCGTTGCCCAGTCGACGCGTCCGTCGGCGCTCTTGGCGAACAGCAACGGACCGAAGCCGAGGTAGGCGACGGCGACGGCTGCCAGCGCTATGGCCGGCCAGAGCAGCCACAGGAAGGCGCCGCCGAAGGCGATGGCGGCGGCGGCGAGCAGCGCGGCGGCGGCGGTGTAGCGGCCCGCCAGCCTTCGTCGCTGCGGATCGGTGGTCGTCTGCCACGTCGCGAGACGGTTGCCGCCCTCCAGCGGCCACATCCAGATGCACGGCAGGCCCAGCAGAAGGCCGGTCGGAATGTCGATGAAATGGTGCTGGAAGGTCGTCAGCACCGAGCCGACGACCAGCAGCGACCAGATCACGAAAGCGACGGCTGCCCAGCGCGGCAGGACCACGACGTAGAGCGCGACCAGCACGGTCGTGATTGCGACATGAAGCGACGGCGCCTGGTTGAACGGCATGTCGAATGTCCCGAGCGCCTCGAAGAAGAAGCCGGGAATGCCATCGATCTGCGGCTTGGGGAAAGAGGTGCGAAGCGGAAAGGCGATGAAGCAGGCAACGGCGACGATCTGGGCCGTCAGCAGCCGCCTTGCGTGGGCATCGAGCTCGGTGCGGTTGCGGCAGAGAAAGAGCGACAGCGCGAAGAAGACGTTCGTCGTCCAATAGGGAAAGATCGTCCAGGCGACGAAAGGTATGCTGCGCTCCCAGTCGAAGACGACGAACGGCACGTCGCGGCGCTGGCTCGCCAGCCAGTTCGAGAAGCCGTAACTCGCATAGAAGAAGGTGGCGAGCAGCGCCAGCCAGCCGGCCGCCCGTCGCCACGATGGGCCATCGCCGATGGTCGGCGAAGGCGCCTGGCTCGCGAGGTCAGCCATCGCTGCCCTCGGCCCGGCCATCCCGTCCGGTCCCTCCGCGCCCGTCCCCTTCGCGCACCGCCAGCGAGACGGTGAAGATGCCCCATTCGTCGATCCGCTGCTCGAGCTTGCGGAAGCCGGCGTCGGCCACGAGCTGATCTATCTCGGCCTGCGTCCGTCGGCGCATGACCCAGGCCTGGCCCTGACGGTGCGAGGTGAGTGTGCGAGCGATCATCTCGAGCTGCGGATGCCACGGCTGGCCTGTGTAGACGAGGTAGCCGCCAGGGTCGATCGCCGCCGCGAGGCCACCCAGCGAGCGGCGCACCAGTGCGTTATCGGGAAAGAGCTCGTAGAGACCCGATACGATGCCGAGTGTCGGCCTCGGCTGGATGCCGGCCATGCGCTCGGGATCGAAAGCATCGGCCTGCACGAAGTTGGCGATCGCGGCCAGCCCCTTGTCGGCGATCAGGCGCTGCCCGGCCTCGACATTGATCGGCGAGAAATCGCGCAGCAGGATCGACTCGGGCTGCTCGGCCTCGGCGGCCAGGGCTTCCAGCACATAGCGTCCATGCCCGGCGGCAATGTCGAGCATGCGGACGGGCTGGCCGCTCGCGGCGAGGCGATGCAGAGCCTGGCGAATCAGCTCCTCGACATGGACCTTGCGCTGGCGGATGCCACGCCAGCCGATGGCGTCGAGATAGGCGCGATCGAGAGCGCGGCCGAGCGCGCCCTTGCCGCTCGCCTGGTTGCGATAGACGTAGTCGAGGGTCGAGCCCGAATCGAAGCCGGTGCGATGACCGAGCGCGATGCCGTCCGACAGCAGGCCGCCCAGCCGCAAATTGGCGCGATAGCCCGCCCAGAACAATCCGCGTGCCGACAGGATCGGCAGCGGCGAGGCGAGCCGGTCGGCCTCGTCCCGCGTGTAGCCGAAGCGGTGGGCGTCGCCGAGGTCGGGCCGATCGATCGGCGCGGCGAAGCGTTCGAGAATGAACCGCCGCGCCTGGCCGACCGCTTCCTCGCGGCCGGATTCGCCCAGCGTGTCGTGAAAGAAGCGCGGAAAGAGGTGGCGTTCCTTCACCGGCGTGCCGAGATTGACGAAGAACTCGTGCTGCGGCCGCTGGTTGACCACGAAGTCGGCGCCCGAGATCAGGAGCTGGGTCGGGATGGTGATGGCGCGGGCGTCCCGAACGACCCGCTTCGCCGCGTCGTGCATCTCGAGCAGGATGTTCACCGAGATGGCGCGCGTGATCAGCGGATCGGCATCGAACGACGCGCGGCGGGCGAGGTCGTGCGTCAGCAGTTGCGACTTGACGTAGGACTGCACGAAGAACTTGCCGCGGTACTTGTGCAGGAGGCGCAAACCGGGGCGGGCGAACGGCACGTAGAGCCGGACCTCGAAGGCCGGCGAGGCGAGCACGAGGGCGCGTATCCGGGGTGCGTAGTCGTGCGCCCAGGTCGACACCACCACCGCGCCGACCGACTGGGCGATGACAGCGGTGGTCTCGGGGGCGACGCCGTGCTCGCTGCCGAGATGATCGAGGAAGGTCTGGACGTCGCGCACGCTGGTGGCGAAGGACGGCGAGAAGCCGCGCTCGCCCGGCGACTGGCCATGGCCGCGCGCGTCCCAAGCGTAGAACTCGAAGTCGGGCAGGTCGAGCTCGTCGACCAGATGGGCGATACGGCCGCCATGCTCGTGGCCGCGATGGAACAGCAGGATGGCGCCCCTGGCCGCGCCCGACGCCACCGGCCAGCGGCGATAAAACAGCGACTCACCGTCATGGGTGGAGAAGTGTCGTTCTTCGACCGAGCGCGGCACGTGCAACCCTTCGGGCTTGGGTGTTTCTGGGATGCCGTTCTGGACGATGGCTCGGCGAAAGGAAAGCTCTTCTCCTCCCCAGCGTCTTCGCTGGGGAGGTGCCCTCGTCCTACGAGGGCCGAGGGGTCATGGCTCGGACGGACCGCGGGCGTCCCGCCCGCTCATGATCATCATGAGCGGGCGAGACGCCCGCGGTCCGGAAGATCATGACCCCTCCGCCGCCGTATGACGGCGGCACCTCCCCAGCAAAGCTGGGGAGGAATCACGGTTCGAGCAGGCCGCGCCGGACGCGGTTGACGCAGGTCGCGATCAGCAGGATCGCCAGCATCGGCATCAGCCAGAACATCCAGGACGGCAGGGGGAGCCCGCAGCCGATCCAGGCTCCCAGGGCGCCAATGACGAAGGCCCGGTCGCTCTTGCCCAGCGGCCCGTCGTAGCGGCGCGAGGCACCGACCAGCGGGCCCATGACCCCGGCATATTCGCTGAGCGCCGCCAGGAAGACGACGAGGAAGACGGACCAGGCGGCGAACGGCGCCACGAAGGCGAACGGCAACAGCAGGGCGGCGTCCGAGACGACGTCGCACAGCTCGTTGAGATAGCCGCCCAGCCGGCTCTTGTGCCCGAACTCGCGCGCCAGCATGCCGTCGATGGCATTCAGGGCCATGCGCAGGAACAGCCAGAGCGGCAGCAGAAGGAACAGGCCTGGCGGCCGATCCGGCAGGCTGAGCAGCCCGCCCACGACGATCGACAGGACCGCCGCCGCGAGCGTCACCTGGTTGGCCGAGACGCCTGCTCCTGCAAGCCGGGCCGCGATCGGTCGCAGCAGGTTCTGAAAGCGCGGCTTCAGGGCGTAGAGCGTCATCGGCTCATTGAGGCAGGTCGCGCGGCCGGGAGCAACCGACATTGGTCGAACGGCGCTGCGGCGGGTGCACGGCTATTCGAGCACCTCGTCTGCACGGGCAAGCAGAACAGGCGATATCGTCAGCCCAAGCGACCTGGCTGCCCCGAGATTGATCGCCAGCTGGACCTCCAGGCTTTGCACGACCGGCAGGTCGCCAGGGCTGACACCCTTGAGAATCCTCCCAGCATAGTTGCCGGCTTGACGATACGCTTCCACGATGCTGCTTCGCGGTGAGGGTGTTGTTGAGAAAGGTGACGCCGGTGATGTTCCCGCCAGGACGGTTGATGCTGTCGGTCAGCCCTTCCTTGACGGGGTCGTAGCCGGTGACAAAGACGATTGGCACCGTGCTGGTCATGGATTTGGCCTTCAGTGCCACGATGGAATTGCCGACAATTGCGGCGACGGGTCGTCGAAGCAGCTCGCTCAGGATTTCCGGGATGCGGTAATTCTGTCCCTGGCCCGAGCGGTATTCGGCAATGCACGTCAATTCTCCCAATGGAATTCGCAGCTGCGGCGTTGACTATGGTGAGCCGGAGACTCCGGCGAGGCAGGCCGCCGATCCGGCAGCAAGCGCCGTCGCCCGAACGGCCGAATGGCGGCTCGCGCCGAGGGTCAGTGAGCAGTCCTTGCGCAACTTTAACGTCCCGTGCGCATTCCCTCACGGCTCCAACACAGGGTGGTCGCCATGGCGAAATGCGAAACCTGCGGCAATGACTACGACAAGACCTTCCAGGTCACCAAAGGCGGGGTCGTCCACACCTTCGACAGCTTCGAGTGCGCTATCCAGGCGCTCGCGCCGACCTGCGCGAAATGCGGCGTCCGCATCGTAGGTCATGGGCTCGAGGCGGACGGCTCGTTCTACTGCTGTCATCACTGCGCCGCAGCCAGGGGCGTCAGCGGGCTGCGCGATCGCGCCGCCTGACAAGACGTCATCAAGATCGACGGTCGAGGTCTCAGGCCTTGTGAAGCCGTCTGCCTCCCGCTTCCTTCAGGGCGGCTTCCACCGTGGCCGACAGATCGCCGTGACAATCGACCGAGAGCTCGATCGGCCCGGCCAACTTGGGCTGTCCGCGCTCGTCGGAATTGGGATGGCCGCTCTCGACGTCGGCTCCTGCGGGCCGAATGCCCGCCGAGTTTGCATTGCCCATCGCCCGAACGAATATGTCCGTCCGCTTGACGCCGTGCTCCTGTACGAGGTGCTCGACCGCGGTTTCGGCATCGCGCCGGGTCTCGAAGGTCGCGACGATCGTGCGCTCCATGGAACCTCCCGAGAGGGAAACAAGTCGTTGGAGGGCCGGTGATGGCCAAGCCTCCGCTTCCGGACATGCGGATTCCGGACTGCGGAGCCGCTGACGAGGTGCCCGCGCATCGGAACAAGCCTTCGATAAACCCGCGTGGTGGGCTTTGGTTGCGCGCCTGCGAGCCTCCGTCGGACCTGAAACCTGTGTGCTGACCAGCTCCGCGCCGCCGAGAATCTCGTCGGGGCGCATCCCTGAGCTCCTTCGCGGCGGAGTTCCAGTAATCATGTTCCCCCCGGTCAGCGGGCGCCATCTGGCAGAAGGGCGGCCCGCTTGGGCGCTGTTTGAAGCGCCATTGGCCGCAGAGAGCCTAGTCGTGATTTCTCTGATTCCGACGTCGAAATCCGAGGCATCTTGTTTGCGGCCATCCCCCTCCGCCCCGTATGACGGGGCACTGCTCCCGATGACGGGGGAGGTTGGAGAAATGCCCCCCAAAGGGGGCCATCGACTGGAGGAGGACCCATGACCGCGCGCGACATCGACACCGGAACCGGCGATCTGCTCGCCTCGCTCGACGAGGGCGTGCTGACCCTGACCCTGAACCGGCCGGAGGCGCGCAACGCGATGTCGCGCGCCATGCTCGAGGCGCTGGCAAGCCGGCTGGCCGACGCGGAGGTCGACCCGGCGGTGAGGTGCGTGGTGCTGACCGGCGCCGGCAAGGGCTTCTGCGCCGGCGGGGACGTCAAAGGAATGGCGGCACGCGGCGACGGCACGGTGGGCGACAACACCATCGACGGCGCCATCCATCTGCAGCGCATCAGCCAGCGCGCCACCGCGGGCAAGCTGTTCAAGATGCCCAAGCCCACGATCGCGGCGCTACCCGGTGCGGCCGCCGGGGCAGGGCTCTCGCTGGCGCTGGCCTGCGACCTGCGCATCATGGCGAGCACGGCGATCATGACCACGGCGTTCGCCCGCGTCGGCTTCTCCGGCGACTACGGCGGCACCTATTTCCTGAGCCAGCTGGTCGGCTCGGCCAAGGCGCGTGAGCTCTACTATCTGTCCGATCGCGTGAGCGCCGACGAGGCACTGCGGCTCGGCCTCGCCAACTGGGTGTGCCCGCCCGACGAGCTCGCCGGGAAGACCCGGGAGATCGCCCGCCGCCTGGCCTCCGGACCGACTGTCGCCTATCGCTATATGAAGGAGAACCTCAACCGCGCCATGGCGGGCGAGGTCGACGATTGCCTCGACCTCGAGGCCACCCACCACATCCACTGCGGCCAGACCGCGGATCATCGCGAGGCGACCAAGGCGTTTGTCGACAAGCGCGAGCCGGTGTTCAGGGGACGGTGAGACGCGCCATGGGCGGGGTCGGCATCGCCGTCTCGGGCGGACCCAACGCGGCGGAGATCGTCGATCTCGTCGTGCTGGCCGAGCAGCTGGGCTACGATTCGGCGTGGTTGGCCGAAGGCCATGGCGGCGACCAGTTCGCCCTCCTGGCCGCCTGCGCGATGCGGACCTCGCGCATTCGCCTCGGGACGAGCATCAGCAGCGTCTTCGTCCGCACCGCGCCGACCATCGCCATGGCGGCATCGACTGTCGCCGACCTGTCGGGCGGCCGTTTCGTCCTGGGCCTGGGCTCGAGCCACAAGGCGCAGGTCGAGCCCGAGCACGGCGTCGTCTACACCAAGCCGCTGACGCGCACGCGCGAGACCGTGGCGATCGTGCGCGAGCTGGTGCGCAATGGCCGCGTGCGATTTGACGGGCAGACGATCCGTATCGAGAACTTCGATCTCTGGTACGCGCCGCGCCAGCACGACATTCCGGTCTACCTGTCGGCGGTGTTCGCCAAGGGCATCGCGCTCGCGGGCGAAGTGGCCGACGGCCTCATCCTGACGCGCTCCACCCTGCAGACCGCTTCGCGGGTGCGCGCGCAGCTCGATGCCGCGGCGCGCGGCGCCGGCCGCGATCCCGGCAGGATCGAACTCACGACCCTGCTGCCGACGTCGGTCGCCGAAACGCGCGATGCGGCGCTCGCCGCGTTACGACCGGGGCTCGCGTTCTATCTCGGCTTCTTCCCGCGCTACAACCGCATGATGGCCGAACATGGCTTTGCCGAGGAGGCGGCGGCGATCGCCGAGGCCTGGAAGCGGGGCGACCGACAGGCCGCCGAGCGCACGGTGAGCGACCCCATGATCGACGCCACCAGCATCGCCGGCACCCCGGAGCAATGTCGTGCGAAGATCGAGGCCTACCACCAGTCGGGCTTCGACTTGCCGATCATCAGCCCGTTCGCCCGCGGCCCGGACGCCGCCACCCGCTTCGCGGCGGCGATCCGCGCCTGCGCGCCGGGCACGCCCGGCTGATCGCCTTCCGGACCGCGGGCGTCCCGCCCGCTCTTCTCATGAGCGGGCGGGACGCCCGCGGTCCGGAAGTACAAGATCGCTCACCGACCTAATCCTGGAGCACGTAGTCGATCGACGAGCCGTCGAAAACCACGAAGCGCGAGCGGACCCAGCGGCCGCGGTCGTCGAACCATTGGTCCATGCGGACGTCGCCCTCGTAGCGATAACGGGTTGCGGCGATCTCGCCCGACAGGGTGCGGACGGACTCGCGGCCGGCGGTGATGACCGCGATCCGCTCCCGAGTGCCCTTCTGGGCGTTGAGCAGGAAGCCCTGTGACGTCTGATAGACGTTCCAGTGCGTCGACGGCAGCAGGTCGGGCGGCAGGGAATCCCGGATCAGGCCCGTCGCACCCGGCACCGTTCGCTCGACGCGAAGCTGGTCGGGCTCGCGGCTCGCCCGCACGGCATAGGGCTTGCCGTCATCGTTGGTCGACGAGTCGAAGGTGACGAGCTCCTTGCCGCGCAAGACCTCGCGGCCGCGATGCGTGTAGCGATACGCCGTGATGCCGACGACTTTCACGGCAAGCTCGATCGAGATCGTGACCACCAGCCGATCGCCCTGCCTGTCGAAGTCCAGGCGATGGGCACCGATCGGCTGGCCGTTGCGATAGGCCGCGAAGACGAGCTGGCGGCCGTAGACCGGAGTCTCCGCCACGGCGACAACCGGCCAGATCGAAAGAAGCGCCGTGGCCAGGGCGAGCAGGCGAACCATGCGCCTTGTACGACAAGCGGGCCGCGGCGGATGATGCGCCGCGTCCGCCATCGGGCGCGGCTCATGCCGGCCGGCGCAAATCGCCTAGGCCATTTCATCTGTCATCTCGCGCGAGGCCGCCCGATCAGGCGCTGTTTACAGCGCCACTGACGGCGCCGTCGCGGGACCTGTCAGACCTCCCCGGCGCTCCCGAGAGCAGGGAACTTTTGCAGGTTTGCAACACCGGTTTGCGAAGTTCGCACCTTCCGCGGTTGTGGCTGCCCGATCAAACAAGCCGGACGCCCGGTCATTGCCCGCAGCATGCGGAGAAGTAGGTTCCGCGCCCGCATCGGGTCGCCAACCCGAGCCCTGGAGACCGACATGAACTACATGCCTCGCAATCCCCATGGTTTCACCCATGCCAAGGCGCCGGCTGCTTCGCAGAAGGTCAACTGGCGAGCCGGGGACATCGTCGGCGGCCGGCGCCGGCTCGATTTCCGCAAGCCCTTCCTGCCGCAATCCCTGGCGCGCACCGACGCGCTCGCCTTCCTCGATGCCGATGCGACGCTCAAGCTCAACCACATCCGCGCCAACGCCTATCTCCACACATTCGGCCTGATCGAGGAGGTCGCCCTGCCGTTCGTGATCGACCATGCGCGGCCGATGCTGGCCGAGGACGATCCGCGGCGCCGCGCGCTGCCTGGCTCCGCCATGGAGGAGGCTAGGCACGTCCGCCTGTTCCGCACCTTCGAGCACGAGTTCCAGGCGGGCTTCGGCGCGGTCTGCGACGTGATCGGGCCCGTCGAAGTGTTCGGGAAGGCGGCGCTGGCGCACCATCCGCTGTCGATGGCGCTCCTGATCCTGCAGGTCGACTGGATGACGCAACGGCACTATCTCGAGAGCATCCGCGATGACCAGACTCTCGACGAGCAGTTCAAGAGCCTGCTCCGACTCCAAGAGCTGGAAGAGACTCGGCGCACGCAGCTCGACACCCTGATGGTCGAGGTCCTGGCCAACGGTCTGTCGACCGGCGAGATCGACAAGGCTGTCGAGAATTATGTCGATATCGGCTTCATGCTCGATGGCGCGCTGCGCCGGCAGGCCGCTCTCGACCTCGACGCGCTGCAGCGGGCAACCGGTCGACGGTTCGCAGCCCCGGAAGCAGAGCGCATCGTCGGCGTGCAGCGCCAGGCGATGCGCTGGACCTGTCTCGGCTCCGGCATGAGTCATCCCGGGTTCCTGTGTACGCTCAAGCAACTCGCGCCGGCGCGGGCGGCCTGGCTGGCCGAGGCCGCCCTGGCATTCTTTTAGGAAGACCCCAGCGCGCGTTGCACGCACCACGGTGGTATGAAAAATCGACGTAGTGCATTGCGAGGCTCATGGCTGGGGCGCGCCACCAACAAGAAACAGAGTCTTCCGCTGGGAGCGCGCCACTCCGATGGCGCTCATCTTCTCGATCATTGATCCCATGAGCGCCATCGGAGTGGTGCGCTCCCAGCCATGAGTTTCATCCATAGGCGGGCGTCGCCTTGATGCCGACACAAGCCTGAAGTAGGTCCCGATCATGCATTGACGTTTCTCCGCACCTTCGTCCGGCACCGACGCGCCATTCCGGCGCGTCTTGCCGTGGCCTGGAGGTGCAAATGCAGCAGCGTTTTCCCGCACAGATCGTCTTTCGTCCGTCCGTCGCCGTCCGCAAGGCGGCAGGATCCGGCCTGGGCCAGCTCGCTCGTCTAGCGCTCGCGGCGATCCTGGAGAACGGGCAGACCCTGGAGATCGCCCATCAGCAGATCGTTTTCGGCAAGACTCACTTCGCGCTGTCGTCGCGATTGGGTAACCGCGGCCAGCTGATCCTGGAGCTCGACCTCGGTCATCCGTCGCTCGCGTGTCGCGTCATCCTCGAGGACGATCTGAGGCAGGCCGAACGGGCCAGCGGCGTGATCCGGGGCCCCACGCGCGGCCGGCGGCGACCGTAGCCGCGACTTCCGCGAACCGGTGTCCGCCACCAGCGGCGCCCAGAACAGCGTTGTGGCTCCGAGCGCAGCGCTTGACCTGGGCGAAGCCGAAGGGAGGGACCTCCCTTCGCACGCTCCAGCCTGCTCAGAACTTCTGTCGCAGGGTGAGCAGGAACGTCTGGCGCTGGCCGAACAGCGGCGCGCCGACGCCGACGCCCTCGCCGTCGCGGAGCTGATAGATGTTGTCGAACAGGTTGATGGCGTCGAAGCGCAGCTGCGTGCCCCTGCCCAGGCCGATCGGGATGTTCTGCACGATCGAGGCGTTCACCACGGCGTAGTTCGGCAGCGACGTGTCGTTGGGCGTGATGATCGAGGTGCGTAGCCCGCTGCCGAACAGCACGTCGGCGGAGACGCGGGTGGCCCAGTCCCTGCCGGCGTTGAACGTGTAGGCGGCGCCGGTCGAGAAGGTCCAACCCTGGTTGTGGTCGGTGGTGATCCAGTTGTTGGCGATGTAGGTGAGTTCGTCGGGGCCGAAGTTGAACTGCGCCGAGTTGATGTTGGTGGCGATGTTGTCGCTGAAGGCGCCGTTGAAATACAGGTTCCAGGGGCCGTCGTCGTAGCTGGCGTTGAACTCGACGCCCTTCACGATGCCGTTGGCGTAGTTGAAGGCGCTGATGATGATGGGGGCGCCGAACTGGCCGTTGTCGAGCAGGTTCTGCGAGATCTTATAGTAGGCGCTCAGCCCCAGGGTCAGGCCGCGCAGCGGCTTGACGGACACGCCGACATCAAAGAAGTCGGCGCGCTCGGCCCGTACCGGGTCGTTCTGCAGGGTCTCCGGCGCGACGGCGGTGTTGGCGAGGATGGCGAGCGAGCTGGCGCTGATCTGGGTGAGCGGCGGCGGCGTGAAATAGCGTGAGTAGCCGGCGCGGAAGGTGAAGGTCGGCGCCGGCTGCCACACCAGGTTGACGCGCGGGCTGAACTGATACTCGCTGGTCACGCCGCTGATCGCGTCGAAACGCAAGCCGAAATTCAGCGTGACGCTTGGAACGATGCGCCACTCGTCCTGCAGGTAGACGCTGTAGGTCCAGCCGGTGACGTCGAAGCCGTCGTTGTAGCCGATCGGCTGTTCGGACGGCTCCGGCTCGGCGTCCGGATCGTCCGGATTCGCCACAAGCGGCAGGACGTTACCGGCGGTGAAGGCGGTCGAACGTTCGCGCTGGACCAGGAAGCCGCCGCGCAGCGTATGGTCCTTCGCCACCTTCCAGCTGCCGTCGCCCTGGATGCCGAAAGCGAAGCTCTTGCGGTTGGTCCACGGCGCGATGCCGTTGTACAGCAGGTCGCCGATGGCGTCGGGCTGGTAGTACAGGGCGGAGTACCGGGCAAAGCCGGACAGCTGGAAATCCAGGTTTTCGTAGCTCTTCTGCAGCGAGGCGATGCCGAAGTAGGTCTTCTCCCACTGGCGCTGGTCGAGGATGCCGCTGTTCCAATCGCTGTGGCCGAACACGTTGTAGTGGGGGATCTGCCAGGGGACGTTGGGAATCTGGAAGGCAGCATTCATGCCGCCGGCGATGAAGCTCACGCGCGTGCTCTCGTCGATGAGCCCGGTGACCTTGCCGAGCGCCATCCACTGGTCGGTGTCGTCGTGGATCGGGCTGAAGGACGCGGTCGGGTTCTCGATGCCGAGGCCGTTGTGCAGGAACTGCCCGGTCACGAAATAGTCGACCTTGCCGCTACGGCCGCCATAGGAGCCGGCAGGCTGGGCGTAGTTGCGCGATCCGCCGGTGACGGAGAGGTCGGCGCCCGGGTCGGTACTGCCCGACTTCACCGAGATGTCGACGACGCCGGCCGTGCGCAGGCCGTACTGCGCCGGCAACGCGCCGGTCAGCAACGAAATCTGGTTGATCGAGCGCGTCATCAGGAACTGGCTGAAGCGCGACAGGCCATCGGGCAGCTGCACACCGTCGAGCCGGTATTGCAGGTTGCTGTGGTCGCCGCGCACGTGGATCTGCCCGAAGCCGTCCTGCACGACGCTGGGCGCGCGCAGCAGCACCTGGTTCAGGGGGGCGTTCTCGCCCAGCGGCACGTTCTCGATGAACGGCCTGGAGAAATCGTAGACCGTGGCGCCGAGGCTCGGCTGGATCGAGCCGCGCGCCTGGTCGAGCCGCCTGGCCGTGACGTCGAGATCGATCGCGGTGTCGTCCGCCGGGGCCGTCTGGCTGAAGGCGGGCGACGACGACAGCAACAGGCTGCCGAGCGTCACCGAGACTGCAATGTGGCGCCGCATGCTTCTCCCCCTTGTCCGCACCAGGTCGAGTGTCTACGATTTGCCTAAATGGTACGTTATAACATCACAGAAAATCAACCGGATCGTCCCATCGCGCTGCCGCGCGTCTCGCACTGGATCGGCGCGAGCGCGCTTGCCGGTGCGGCGGCATTGCACCTCGTGCCGCTCGCCGTCCTGCTGATGATGGGCACGCCGCCGGCCGCGGCGCTCGAGGAGGCCGCCATCAGGGTGTTCGTCGACTCCGGCGGCGCAGCGCTGGCGACGGCGAGCAAAGCCGCGCAAACGATTCGGCCCTCTGCAGCGGAGACGGCGACGACCCGCGAACCGTCGGCCGATCGCGCGCTCGACGATTCGGTACCGCCGCCCGAGCCGATGGGTACGCAAACCGTGCCCGACTTCCGCCCGGCCGCGCCGCCGCCGCCGGAGCTCAAGGACGCGCTGCCGGTGCCCGAGGTCAGGCAGGCCGAGATTCCCGATTTCAGGAAGCAGATGCCGGATCTGCGCGATGCCGTGCCGCCGCCGGAAGCCCGGGAAGCGGCAGTGCCGGACTTCCGCCCGCCGCCTCGCGTGCCGCCGCGGCAGGACGTGCGGCCCGAACCGCGCAAGCCTGCGCCTCCGCCGCCGCGGCAGCGGAAGAAAGTCGAGCCCAAGCCGGCTGCGCCGCCAGCGCCGCGGGCGACTGCCTCGGTACCTTCTCCCTCCCCCGCGCCCGCGACCAATCCGTCGCCGCACGGCGGGTCCGCCAGCACGGCGTCACCAGGGGCCTCTGCCAGGCCAGGCGCAGCGCCCGCCGTTGCCCCAGGCTGGAACGCCTTGCTCGCCGCCTGGCTCGCCGCCAACCGGCGCTATCCCGAGGAGGCGCGACGGCGCGGCGTCGAGGGCGAGGTCACGGTGCGCTTCTCGGTGGCGGCCGACGGGCGCGTGACCGACGTCGCGATCGCCGCCGCAAGCGGATCGAGCGCGCTCGACGGCGCGGCGGCGGCGATGCTGCGCGGCGCCCGGCTGCCGCCACCCGGGACGGATGTGACGCGCACCGTCAGGATCCGATACCGCCTGAGCGATTGAGGTCGCGGTCGACAAGGCGTCGCCGTGGCGCGAAAAATGACGCGTGTCCCGGCAAGGGGCAGGCATCCGGGGCAAGGCATTCCCTTATGGCAAGAACGCCGTCATCCCGATCGAAGCCGAGTACAGCGCCTGCCCTGAGGGCAGCCGAAGGGAGGCGCAGCGGAGGGACCTTTCTTGTTGCAGCTATCGCAAGAAAGGTCCCTCGACGGCACCGCCCTTCGGGCGGCTCCGCTCGGGATGACGGAAATTTTGTCCGTATGCGAATGCCCAGGCATCTGGGGGAGGACGGGAATGGGAAGTCCGGAGGTGACGCTGGAGCGCCGGGATGGAGCGGAACCGGCGCTCGCGGGATTGCGGGCGCTCACGTTCGACGTGCAGGGCACCTGTGCGGATTTCTGCCAGCCGCTGCTGCGCCTGGGCGAAGAGGTGAACCGGACCCGTGGCCTGGCGATCGACTGGGCTGCTCTGTCTACCGCGTGGCGCGGCCTCTACCGCACCATTCTCGATCAGGTCATCGCCGGGGAGCGGCCGTGGATGCGCGTCGATCGCATCTATCGTGAGACGCTCGATGTCCTGCTCGAGCAGCATGCGTTGGCGCCTCTGTTCTCACCCGCCGAACGCGACGAGATCAATCTCGTGTGGAGCCGCCTCGATGCCTGGCCGGACAGCGTCGAAGGTCTCGCCCGGCTGCGCCGGCGTTTCGTCGTTTCGACGCTGTCGAACGCGGGCATGGCCGCGATGGTGGCCGTGGTCAAGCATGCCGGCCTGCCATTCGACGCCGTGTTGACGGCCGAGCTCGCGCGCACCTACAAACCGGCGCCCGCAGTTTATCAGCTCGCGGTGGACTATCTCGGCTGTCGCCCGGACGAGATCATGATGGTGGCCTGCCACAAGTATGATCTGAAGGCGGCCCGCGCCTTCGGCATGCGTACGGCGTTCGTGCCGCGGCCGCTCGAGTTCGGCCAAGGTGTCAGGCCTGATGCCACCCCCGAGCCGTGGTTCGACATCTATGCGGAGGACTTCGTGGCGCTTGCGCAAGCGCTCGGCGCGTAATGGCCCGAGTCATCTCGGCCCGGGGCGCTGCCGCCGGATTGCCACGATGGCGGCGCCCAATGATTCGACGAGCGGTTCCGGATGTTCACTGCTTGCGGTGGAAGGTGATGGTGCCAGGCGCCGCGCAAATCTCGGGAGACACGCAGCACGCGGGCGTGCACCACCGTTACTGAGAAGATCGGGGCGGTACCCGCCCCCGATCTTCATAGGAGAGAGATCATGATGAAGGCGATGCGGTCGGCATGGCTGATCGTGCCGGGCATGCTGATGATGGCGGGATGCAAGGACTTTCCCGGCGCCGACGGCCGTTACGCCACGCCGGCGCGCGGCGGCTGGGACAATTTTCGCGCCGAGGCGCCGGCGTCCGCCGGCCACGAAAATTTCCGGGCCGAGGCGCCGTTGCCGACCGCTGGTGAGGGATCGTCAGGTTTGTAGAAGCCCGCCGAGGAGCGAAGTGGCTCATGGCTGGAAGCGCGCTGTTCATAGGCGGCGACTTTTCCCTTGGAACTGGCGTCTTTGCTGGGAGCGCGCCACTCCGATGGCGCTCAAGGGGTGCGATCGACAAGAAGAGCGCCATCGGAGTGGCGCGCTCATAGGCGCTAACTTTGGCCGGTCCAGCAAAGTCCTCATCCTGAGGAGGTCGCGTAGC
>NZ_JBFWZI010000024.1:33773-65041 GCF_050185545.1 Reyranella sp.
GGGCGAATTTTCCCTGGGAACTGGCGTCTTGGCTGGGTGCGCGCCACTCCTTTGGCGCTCACGGGGGGCGATCGACAAGACGAGCGCCATGGGTGTGGCGCGCTCCCGGCAGAAGAGCATGACCGCCATCAACGCGGAGGTCACTCTGGCTCCAGTGGCGCGCTCTCAGCGGATGATCTGCGATGTCCGCGCGTCGCGCGCTCAGCGGATTCTGACGGCGGAGCCGACCAGCATGGCGACCAGGACGAAGTCGAATAAGTAGAACGTCGTCGACATCGAACTACCTCAGAGCTTGCAAGGTTTCGCGAATGAAGGCGCGAAGCCACGGGTCGCGCGCGAATCATTATGGCGCGCTACGCTTACGAATTGCTTTCTGCCGGGCTGCAGCAGGCGACCGGCCGTTGCGCCCGCTCAGCGCACCGGGGTCGTCGTCCGCGATGCCGCCAGCGCAGCGCGCTCGTCCGGCCCGAGGCCGAGCAGCTCGGCCAGAACGGTCTCCGTGTGCTGGCCCAGGGTCGGCGCCGGCGCGCGAACTTCCGCTGGCCCGCCGGCATGCAGGCGGATCGGCGAGATCGGTACGCGCGTGCGGCCTCGGCGCGGATGGTCGACATCGACCCAGAAGCCGCGCGCCTCGAGATGCGGGTCGCGCGCCACCTCGCGCACCGTCTTGACCGGCGAGCCCGGCACGTGAGCTTCGTTGAGCAGCCGCAGCACCTCGTCCTTGGTCCGCCCGATCGTCCAGGCCGAGATCATGTCGTCGATCTCGGCCATGCGCTGTGCCCGCTCCGGCATGGTCGCATAGCCCGGCGCCTCGAGCAGCTCGGCGCGACCAAGCAGCCGGCACATCGCCTGCCAGTGACGCTCGGCCGAGGTGAAGATCGCGACATGGCCGTCGGCACAGGGATAGGTGTTGTAGGGCGCGATGGCGAGCGCGGGATGGCGGTTGCCGGTGCGCTCGGGGACATTGGCATCGCCGTCCATCATCGCGCCGAGCGCCGAGGCGAGGCCGATCACCGCCGCCTCGTGCATGGCGACCTCGACGCGCTGACCCTCGCCGGTGCGCTCGCGCTGGACCAGGGCACCCAGGATGCCGGCGCAGAGATGGATGCCGGCCATGAAGTCGCAGACCGCAGGGCCGGCCTTGGTCGGCGGTCCGTCCTGCTGGCCGGTCGCGCTCATGATGCCGCTCATCGCCTGGATCGTGACGTCCATGGCGGCAAGGTCGCGATACGGCCCGTCGAGCCCGTAGCCCGAGCTGCCGCCATAGACCAGGCGCGGATTGATCTTGCGCAGCACGTCCCAGCCGATGCCGAGCCGGTCCATGACCCCGACGGCGAAATTCTCGACCACGACGTCTGCCTTGCGCGCCAGATCGAGGAAGATCTGCTTGCCGCGCTCCTGCTTGAGATCGAGGACCACCGACTCCTTGTTCGTGTTCAGCATGACCAGGGGGTAGGGCTCGACGTCGCGCTTGCGGCGGCGCACGACGTCGCCCTCCGGCGGCTCGATCTTGAGCACGCGCGCGCCCATGAAGCCCAGCAGCATGCCGCAGTAGGGTCCGTTGTAGATCTGCCCGAGATCGAGCACGAGCATCCCGTCGAGCGGGCGGCGGATGGTCATGATTTTTGTCGCCTGTTCGTCAAACAATGGAACGAGAAGGCGACCTTAGCATGAGGATGGCCTCAGAGAACCGGACGCCTGTCGCGCCACGGCGTGGCTTTCTCGTAGGCGTCGCCGGCGCGCAGCACCGTCGCGTCGTCGAACAGCCGGCCGACGATCTGCAGGGAGAACGGCAGTTTCGCATCGCTGAAGCCGCTGCACACGGAGAGCGCCGGATTGCCGGCGACATTGAACGGCATGGTGAAGGACGGCCTGGTGAACAGGCTCGACGGGGGCACCGGCTCGAGCTTTGCGGCCGGCTCGCCGGTCGGGAGCATCAGGAGATCGACCGTCGACAGCACCGATTGCAGGCTGCGCGCCAGGTCGGTCCTGAGTCGCATGGCGAGAATGTATTCCTCGGCACGAACCAGGCCGCCGGCGATGATGCGGTAACGCAGGCTGGCGCCGAACAGGTGCGGCCGAGTCCTGAGGTCCTTGCCGTGGATGGTGAACAGCTCGGCCACGGCGATGGTCTTCTTGCAATCGTCGAACTGCCGCAGCGGCGGCAGTATCACCGGACGCACGCTGGCGCCGAGGCTGCGGAACACGTCGAGCGCCGCCTCGAACGCCGCGCGGGTCGGCGGTGACAGAGGCAGGTCGTGCTCCAGCCACTGCGTCGGCACGCCGATCACCAGGCCTTTGACGTCGCCCGTCAAGGCGGCGCGGAAGTCGGGGACCGGTACGTTTGCCGATGCCGGATCCTCCGGGTCGTGACCGGCAATCACCTGCATCAGGATGGCCACGTCCTCGGTGGTCCAGGCGAGCGGCCCGGCGTGATCCTGGCTGAAGCTGTTGGGGATGACGCCGCGGCGGCTGACCAGGCCGTAGGTCGGCTTGAAGCCGGCGACGCCGCAAACCGCCGCCGGGCTGCGGATCGAGCCGCCGGTGTCGCTGCCGAGGGACGCCAGTGCAAATCCCGCTGCCACTGCGGCGGCCGAGCCCGACGACGAGCCGGCCGGCGAGCAGGTGCGGTCCCACGGATTGCGCGCCGGCGGGAACAGGATGTCCCACGACGGTCCGCCATGGGCGAACTCCCATGTCGCGTTCTTGCCCAGCAGGATGCCGCCGGCGGCCGCAAGCTTCTCCTGGCAGGCCGAATCGCGTGCCGGCACGTTGTCGGCCAGCAGCTTCGACATTGCGGTGGTGCGGATGCCGGCGGTGTCGAAGATGTCTTTCAGGCAATAGGGAATGCCGTGCAGGGGACTGCGCGGGCCGCCCGCCATGATGGCCGTCTCGGCTTGCTTCGCCTCGGCGCGGGCGCGCTCGGCGGTCAGCGTGACGAAGCTGTCGAGCTGGCTGTCGAGGGCGGCGATGCGGCCGAGATACGCCTCGGTGAGCTCGACCGGCGAGAGCTTGCGCTTGGCGGTCAGCCTCGACGCCTCGGCGATGGTGAGGAAGGCGAGCTCGCTCACGCTACGTCCTCTTCGGCCGGAAGGCGGTGGGCACGAACACGTGTGCCGGCTCGTCACCGTGCGGCCGCCCGCCCGGAAGGCGTTCGATCATCGCGCGGACATGGCCGTAGGCCTCGATCAGCTCCGCGCGATATTCCGCCGGAAGTTCGAGCCCCGCCAGGCGCGCGAGGCGAAGGATGTCGTCGTCGGAGATCGGATCGGTCATGGGCCGAGCTTCTCCCGTTGCAGACGACGATTGCAAGGCCGATGCCATGTCTTCTCCTCCCCAGCTCCGCTGGGGAGGTGTCGCCGTCTTACGGCGACGGAGGGGTCATGGTCTTCTGGACCGCGAGCGTCCCGCTCGCTCATATGGCCATGAGCGAGCGAAACGCTCGCGGTCCGGAAGAGGATGATCATGACCCCTCCGTCGGCGTAGGACGCCGACACCTCCCCAACGAAGTTGGGGAGGAGAGCCCGCGCTCCTACCTCCTGCCCCCCGCACGTTGCGTCATCACGAGCGCAATCCCGCCCAGCATCGCCGCCGAGGCGAGCAGCAGCCGCGTGGTGAGCGGCTCGCCGAGGAAGGCGACGCCGCCCAGCGCGACGATGGCGGGCATCGAGAGCTGCACGGTCGCGGCGTGCGTCGCCGACAGATGCTGAAGCGCTAAGTACCAGACGATGTAGCCGAAGCCCGTGGCAATGGCGCCCGAGGCGATCCCAAGGGCTAGACCGCTCGGGGCGACGTGGACGTCGCCCAGCCAGGCGAGATTGACCAGGAGGGTGGGCAGCACGCACCACAGCATGTTGATCGCATTGGCCTCCTCGGGATCGCCGACGCCGCGGGCAAGGATCGTGAACACTCCCCAGGCGGCTCCCGAGATCGCCATCAGCGCGGCGCCCAGCGGATCGGGTGCGGTTGCGCCGGGCAGCAGCAGGTAGAGCACGCCGGCGACCGCGATGCCGAATCCGGTCCACGACAGGACGGAGAATCTCTCGCCATGCACCAGGCCGACGCAGAACATGGTGAGCTGCACGCCGGCTATCAGGACCAGCGCGCCCGTGCCGGCGCCGAGCCGCGTATAGGCGAAGGAGAAGAAGACGAGATAGAGGAACACCGCCATGACCGACCACGGCTTGACGCGGCCGAGGCGAGGGAAGTGGCGACTTTTCAGCAAGACGCCGAGGCTCAGCAGAATCGCCGCCGACACGACGCGCACGCTGGTGAAGGTGGCCGGATCGATCAGGTCCGGCGCCAGCGCCAGCCGACAAAGAATCGAGTTTGCCGAGAAGCACAGGATGGCGACGCTGGTCAGGAGAAGCGTTCGACTCATGCTCATGCGGACCGCGAGCGTCTCGCCCGCTCAGGATTCATGAATCACAAGCGGGCGAGACGCCCGCGGTCCGCATGAGCATGACGGTTGTCACTTCTGCCCGGCGATGTGCTCGGCCAGATGCTCGGCGTCGAAGGCGACGCCGGAGAGGAACGACGAGCTCATCCTCGACAGCCACATCAGCCCCAGGAAATAGAGACCGGGCACCTCGGTGACGCCGTCGCGATGTCTCGGCAGCCCTTCGTCACCGAACACCGGCAGGTCGATCCAGCCGAAATCGCAGGCGTAGCCGGTCGACCAGATCACCGCCGAGATGCCGGCGGCGTCGAGATCGAGGCGGCGTATCGGCTCACGCACCTCCGGCGGATCGGCGAGCTGCGCGCGGGCGCCGGGTTCTGCTGGCACGTCGAGGCCATGGCGCGCGACGTAGGCGTCGACCAAGTCGAGGAAGGCGCCATAGGCGGCATCGCCGGCCGCCAGGCTGTCGGCAAGGTCGCGCGCGATCGCCAGCACGCGGCCCTGGTTGGAGGTGACCCGGCCGAGCAGGGTGATGCCCTGCATGGCGAATTGGCGGAAGTCGATCGTATGGCCGCCGTAGGCGCCGGTGATCAGCGGCAGCGCCCGATCCGGCCCGCGCTTGTCGACCGGTGTCTGGTCGAGCTTCATCTCGGCCAGCCACCGGATGAGATCGCGCCCGCGATAGCGCCGTGGCATGCGGCGATGATGGCCGACCGAGAGGAAGACGCGGCGGCCGGCGCGCACCAGCTCCTCGGCGATCTGCGCGCCCGACGCGCCGCCGCCGACGACCAGTACGGCGCCGGCCGGCAGTTGCTCCGGCGCGCGATAGCGGCTGGCATGAACCTGGAACAGGCCGGGCTGGTCGTGCAGCAGCGCCGGCATGACCGGCCGCTGGTAGGGGCCCGTCGCCACGATGACGTTGTCGGCGACGATCGGGCCAGCCGAGGTTTCGGCGCGGAAGCGTGCGCCGGACGCGGCGCGCTGCAGGCGCGTGACGTCGACGCCGCAGCGCACCGGCGCGGCGATGAAGGCGGCATAGGCGGTGAGGAACTCGACGATGTCGGGGCTGGTGGTGAAGCCGTCTGGATCGGCGTGGCGGAACGGGAAGTCGGGCAGCTGCACCGACCAGTTGGGGAACTGGAAGCGCAGCCCGTCCCAGCGCTCGCTCCGCCAGCGCTCGGCGATGCGGGCGCGCTCGAGCACGACGTGCGGCCGCCCGCGTCGGCTCAACATGTGGCTCGCCGTCAGTCCGGCCTGGCCGCCCCCGACGATCAGCGTCTCGACATGCTCGATCGCCATGGACTCCCGATCCCCCGCCTTACGCCTGCTGCCCGCGCACGCCAACGCATTCCAACATGGCATAAATTCCGTCATCCCGAGCGGAGCCGCCCGATCAGGCGCTGATTACAGCGCCATTGGCGGCGCAGTCGAGGGACCTTTCTTGCTTGCGCAGCAACAAGAAAGGTCCCTCCACTACACCTCGCTGCGCTCGGCTCCGGTCGGGATGACGGCTTGTTTTGCCAAATGCGAATGTCCTGCCGCGCACGCCGCCGATCTTGGCGCGGCGGCCGCCGGTTGCACAAGCTCGTCCGCCATCACCGGCCGGATTTCCCCGGCTCCCGACTTGTGCTGGAGCACATTTCATTCGGCTGGAATAGGCGAATGGAATGTGCCAGCGCCACGTAGTGGCGCGCCCTTGATGGAACCGCGAGCGGTTCCATCGGATCGAGAAACGCTCTAGGCTCGCCGGTCTCCAAGCCAACAACGACGAGGAAACGCGCCATGTCGACTGCGATTCTCGAGTCCCCCACCACCCAGTACGATGTCGAGGATGTCGAATACCTGCGTCACGGCGACAAGCCGCTGCTGGCGCGCCTCTTCATCCCGCGCGGCGCCGGGCCGTTTCCGGCGATGGTCGAGTGCCATGGCGGCGCCTGGTGCATGAGCGACCGCTTCACCGAGCGGCTGCGCCACGAATACATGGCCTCGCACGGCATCGTGTCCGTCGCGCTCGATTTCCGCTCCGGCAACGAGGACCCCTATCCGGCCTCGGTGCAGGACATCAACTACGCGGTTCGTTGGACCAAGGCCAATGCGCAGAAGCTCAAGACCCGGCCCGACCTGGTCGGCCTGTCGGGCCAGTCGAGCGGCGGGCATCTGGCGATGCTGGTCGCCATGCGCCCGCACGACCCGCGCTACGCCGCGATCAAGCTGCCGGCCGGATCGCCCGGGCACGATGCCAGCGTGCGCTGCGTGATCATGACCTGGCCGGTGATCAATCCGCTGAGCCGTTACCGCCACGCCAAGCGCGCCGAGGCCAGCGCCAATCCGCCGGCCTGGCCGAAATCGATCATCGCCCGCCAGGATTCGTACTGGCAGAGCGAGGCCGCCATGGCCGAGGGCAATCCGACGATGGCGCTCGAGCGCGGCGAGAAGGTGCTGACGCCGCCCGCCATCTGGTTCCAGGGTCAGGCCGATACCATGCATGACTACAAGGACGTCGAATCGGACTTCGACGGCAACGAGCCGCAACGTTTCTGCGCCCGCTACCGTGCCGCCGGCGGCTCGATCGCGCTCGAGTATCTCGAGATGGAACGCCAGGCCGGCAGCTCGCCCGACCTGTCCAAGGCCGGCGACATGTTCGACCGCATGGTGGCGTTCATCGACCGCCACGTGCGCGCCTGACCGTCGGTCACCGCGAGTATTCGAGGCTGTCGATCCATCGTTCCGCGGGTTTGAGGCTGGAGAAGATCTTCAGGGGGCGCCTCGCCGCTGCGAGGGCGCCCAGGACTCGCAGGACCAGGTGCGACTTGTCCTCCCGCAGGACGATGGCGAGGGGCCCGACCGGCCTGTCGTGGTACGACCTGATCCGGACGGCGATGCCCAACAGCTCGTGGGCGTCCATGCTGGTATCGCCGGCCGAGCCGTCGAACACCTTGGGATAGGCGAGCGCACCTTCGCTCGCCACGGCGTCGAGATAGGCGTCGATGTCGGCGCGTGTCACATCGCCTTCGGCGATCACGAGGACACGCTGCCTGTCGTGGTTGATGCGCCAGCGAAGTGTCATAAGGGCGATCAGCCGAATGCGGCGAACACCTCGTCGATCGCCGTCATCTGGTTGCCGGCGGCCGAGGACGGCACCAGGACCGGCGTGTGGACGCCGGCGGCGCGCCAGGCGGCAACCCCCTCGCGCACCTTGGCGGCCGGACCGAACAGTGTGTTGTCGGCCACCCACTTGTCGGTGAGATATTTCGGCACGTCGTCGCGGCGCCCTTCGTCGATCGCCTTCTCGATCGCCTCCATCTCCTCGGCGTAGCCCGCCTCCTTCCAGTAGTTCCGGTAGTTGGGCAGGAACGCGTAGTTGACGAGCGTGCGCCGGTTGACCGCGCGGGCGGCATCGACGTCGTCGCTGATGCAGGTCGGGATCATGTTGCCGATGAAGAAGGCCGGATCGTTGCGTCTGGCCGCCGGCAGAGCGGCCAGCGACGCGGCCATGTGGGAGAGCGAGGCGTTGGCGAACACCACGCCCTGGGCGAGTTCGCCCGACAGCGCCACCATGCGCTTACGCAGCGCCGCGACGATGATCGGCGGCAGCGCGCCGAACGAATCCTGGGCGCGGAACTTCTCAATGAAGGCGCGAGTGTCGGCGAGCGGCTTGCCGGGCGTCACGCCCATGCGCACGTGCGAGGGCCCGTGGGCGATGCCGATGCCGAGCCGGAAGCGTCCGCCCGACACCTCGTGCATCATCGCAGCACTCTGGGCGAAGTCGACGATGGTACGCTGGTAGATCGGTGCGATCGCCGTACCGAACGTGACCTTCTCGGTGGTCCAGGACAGCGCCTCGCACATCGACATGTTGCCGAACGGGCTCGGCACGTAGATGCCGGCGAAGCCCCGCCGCTCGGTCTCCTGGCAGAGTTCGATGGTGCGACGGCGGCGCCCCGGCATGGCGATCAGACAGAGAGCTGGCAGCGGTTCGGCCATCGCGACGAGTCCTTCGGTTTTCCGGAAGGCATCGTAGCGGCTCGCGGCGCGATGGCCAGTTTTCTTGCAGCGCCGCTCGCGGCGACTGCAAATTGTCTTCACATCTCCAATCCTCCCCCTGCGGCGCTGTAAACAGCGCCTAATCGGGGGAGGTGCCCCATAGGCGTCAAACTAAGAAGAATCCTCACCCTGAGGAGCGGCCCGCAGGGCCGCGTCTCGAATCGGGCGAAGTAACCTTCGCCCTTTGGTCGGCAAAGGAGGGACCGCTGCCACACCGCTTTTTCAACGATCTACTGTGTGGCCCATCCTTCGAGACGGCCGCTGCGCGGCCTCCTCAGGATGAGGATTCTTCTTAGTTTAACGCCTATGCGGAGGTGCCCCGTCATACGGGCCGGAGGGGGAAGGCCTCAGACAGGGCGCTTCAGATTCCGACGTCGGAATCGGAAAATTCCGGACTGGGGCATTCCCCCGGCATCCCCCGGCCCTCCGGGCCACCTCCCCCTGTGGCGCTGTTTACAGCGCCACAGGGGAGCGGATATTCCCTCAGGACGCGTAGGACTTGGCGACCTCGCCGTGCGCCCACTTGGCCGCTTCTTCGGCCGGCATGCCCTGGATCGCCTTGGCGTACATGTCGACGATGATGTACTTGGTCACTACCTCGGCGGCCTTGCGATTCGGCGGTCCGGCATAACCGACCAGACGCCCGACTCGCGGCAGATCGTGGAAGGGCTTCATCACCGGATCGGCGTCCCACACCTTGTGCTTTTCCCACTCCAGGGTGGCGCCGCAGGTGTAGCCCTGCTGTGAGGTGAACCATTCATCGTACACCGGCTTGGAATGGATCCAGCGCAGGAAATCCTTGGCCGCTTTCTGGTTCTTCGAGTACTTCATCAGCATGTCGGTGAAGACGCCCGGATTGTTGTACTGGCCGGCCGCCCCCTTGGGGATGTGGGCGTGCTGGATGTCCTGGAACATCGGCGTGCCCTTCTCGGTCTTGTAGGTGTCGGGCTTGCGCTTGGCTTCGATGTAGATCGAGGCGCCGTTCAGCGTGGCGCTGATGGTCTGCGACAGGAAGGCGCGATTGTTGTTGGTGTCGTCCCAGGCCAGGCCGCCTTCGTCCATGGCCTCCTTCCACAGGGCGACCGCGAACTTGATCGACTCGACGGTTTCCTTGCTGTTCAGGACGACCGTCTTGCCGTCCGCCTCGACCTCCTTGCCGCCCCATGACCACAGGTAGCAGTACCACCAGCCCGGCGCGTCGCCGAATGTGTGGCCGGCGGTCTGGCCGAACGGCCTGCCCTTGGCCTTGAGCTTCTTGCCGACCGCGCGGTAGCTGTCCCAATCGCCGGGAAACGTCGACGCACCGGCTTCTTCGAGCCACGACTTGCGATAGGCGATCAGTCCACCGCCGGCCGACCACGGCACGCCGATCCATTTGCCGCCGACCTGGGCGACCTGCTTGGAGACTTCATAGTAGCCGCCCTGGGCCTTTCCGATCTCCTCGGCGACGTCGGCGGCGTCGGCCAGGCTCTCGGCGTAGAGCTGCGGCCAGTTGCTGAAGCCCATGATGACATCGGCACCGGTTCCGGACTGGATTGCCGACGTGATGCGCGATTGCAGGTCATTGGCGTTGACCGTCTCTAGCTTGAGCGTGATGCCGGTCGCCTTCTTGCACTCCTGGGTGATCTTGCCTTTGAGCAAGGCGTCGGAAGCCGGCACGAAATCGGTCCATCTCAGCCAGTGCACCGTCTGCTCCTGCGCCAGGGCGGGTGCCCGCCCGCTGGCCAGGATGGCGGCCATTCCGCCAGCATGCGCCGCGACGGCGCCGGTTCCAGAGATCTTCAGAAGACGACGCCGCGCAATGCGAGTCATGAGGTTCCTCCCATCATGCTTGACCGCTGATCGATTATTCAGTGCTGGACCTACGCGTTCTCGGTCGCGCGACTCGGGCGTGCCGAGAAACTGAACGTCACCACGCGTCTCGAACTGGGCTACTGCGCTCGAACTGGACCACGGCCGCGGGGCCTGGAAGCCGGAACGTCCGGCCGCAAACAACTGCCTGGAACTCTCCGCTGGTCGGACCATACGCCAATTCTGCAGCACCTGCATACTGGGGTTGGACAGGGCATTCGCAGAGGCCAAATACCGTCATCCCGACCGGAGCTGAGTGTAGCGAGGCGCAGCGGAGGGGCCGGTTTCGTGCGGCGCTAGCAAGAAAGGTCCCTCGACTGCGCCGCCCTTCGGCTGCGCTCAGGGTGGGCCTTCCGGCGGCTCCGCTCGGGATGACGGATAAATTGAACACATGCGATTGCTCCGGCAGTTGGTATCGCGGCGATTCCCCCGCAACCGCGGCGGGCCGGGCGCATTGGCTCCGGGCAACCCGGGAGTCCGAATTGAAGGCAAGTCCCTCTCGACTGACCCGCGTGAAACGACAAGTTCAGACGGCCCTCGACGATGCCGTCGAGGACAGCTTTCCGTGCAGTGATCCGGTGTCGTTTCTGCAGCCTGCGCCCGTGAAGGAGGGCGACCGGGCTTTGCCTGCGGTCAAGGCGAATGGCCAGAGAGCGACCGCGCGCGGCTGACCGGAGCCACCTCTTCGTGCTGGCCAGGCGCCACGCCGCTCGGCCGGACGGGGCACCGGACGACGTCCATCGCGAAGACCTGGAAGAGGAAGCGACCCACATCACCGATGAGGCCCGCATGATCCTGCCCGGCGTGCAGGCCCTCATGGGTTTTCAGCTTATCGCCGTGTTCAACGAGAGATTCCAGCGCCTGGACGAAGGGCACCAGATCCTGCACCTGGTCGCCTTCCTGCTCGTCACCCTGGCGATGGGCCTGATCATGGCGCCGGCTGCCTATCACCGTCTTGCCGAGAGAGGCCGGGTCACGCGGCGCTTTGTCGATCTCGCGTCGACGCTGCTCTGTCTGGCCCTGCCGCCCTTGATGATCGGCGTGGCGTGCGACACCTACCTGATCGCTTACCTCGTGACCGGCCTGTCGGATGTGGCCTTGGGCTGTGCCGGATAGGTTCTGCTCGTTCTGGCGGCGCTGTGGCTGGGGTTGCCCTATCTCGCCCGGACGTCACGGTGGTAGGATCAGGCGTCGGTCGGACCCACGCTCATGAGGTCTGACTTTCGAGCGCGTCAAGCGGCCGGCGCCTGTACCGGATGGCCCTGCTTCAGATGGTGTCCGGTGTAGGAGCGTGTCTCCGGCGTGGGCAGCGCTTTGCCGGACTGGATGCTCTCGAGAAGCAGCTTCTTGCGTGCGGCGAGTCGGGCGCCCAGCGCGTCGACGTCGAGACCTGCCTCCTTGGCCTGGGCGAACAGGCCTTCGGAGCGCTTCTCCTCCTCCTTGACGTGATGCTTGATCAGCTCCGAAAGGACCTTGACCTTGGCATCGTAGAACTCCGCGTCGGGCTCGCTGGCGAGCAGCTCGGCGATCAGGACCTTGGCGCCGTCATGCTCTACATAGGCCTCGTCGAGGACATCCTCGTCCTCGATTCTCTCCTTGCAGGCCGGGTAGAAGATTTCTTCCTCGATGGTGGCGTGCACCATCAGCTCGGTGCAGATCTCGCGAACGAGAGCTTCCTTACGCTCTTCGCCTCGCGCGTGCTGGAACTTCTCGAATAGACCCTCGACTTTGCGATGGTCGGCCTTGAGGAGGGCGATCGCGTCTGACTTGCTTGCGGATGCCAAGGTACAATCTCCTTTTTGGTTGAGCTGTTGCCCTAACGGCGCAAGCGGCGGGGCGTTGCGCCGAAGGACGATCGAGACGCAATCGCGAGGGCGCCTAATAGCCGCCGATCACAGGCAGGATCTCGCCGGTGATGTAGCTCGAGCAGTGGGGCGAGGCGAGGAAGACGAAGGCGGGTGCGACCTCCTCCGGTTGGGCCGGCCGCTTCATCGGCATCTCGGAACCGAATTGGGCGACCTGCTCGGCTTCCTTGTCGGCCGGATTGAGCGGTGTCCAGACCGGCCCGGGCGCCACCGCGTTGACGCGGATTCCACGGGGCACCAGCTGGCCCGCCAGCGCGCGCGTGAAGGCGTGAATGCCGCCCTTGGTCATCGAGTAGTCGAGCAGGAACTTGCTGCCGCGCAAGCCGGCGACCGAGCCGTTGTTGACGATGGCGGAACCGGGTCTCATGTGCGGCACGGCGGCCTGCGCCATGAAGAAGTAGCCGTGGAGATTGGTTCTTATCGTCCGGTCGAATTGCTGGGCGTCGAGGTCCTCCAGCCGCAAGGCGTGAAGCTGGAAGGCGGCGTTGTTGACCAGCACGTCGAGACGGCCGAGCTCCTTTACCGTCCGTGCCACCGCGTCGAAGCAGAAGGTGCGGTCGGCCACGTCCCCGGCGATGACCAGGCAGCGGCGCCCCTCGGCCTCGACGGCCTGGCGGGTGATCTCCGCATCGGCCTGCTCGTCGAGATGCACGATGGCGATGTCCGCGCCCTCGCGCGCGAACAGCACGGCGATGGACCTTCCGATCCCCGAGTCGCCGCCGGTGATCAGGGCCACCTTGTCGCGAAGCTTGTTCGAGCCCTGATAGTACGGAGCATCGTAGAGAGGCGTCGGGTCGAGCCTGGCTTCGTCACCGGGCTTGCTCTGGTGTTGTAGGGGCAGCGGCGGTTCGGGGTAGTGACGCATGCCCGCTTGCATGGCCTGTTTGGGCTTCGACTGCTTGTGCCGCCGGTCGGCGACCCGTCGTCGGTCCTGCAGATCGCGGTATCGCTCGACCGTCGCCTTCGCCTTCTGGGATGCCGTTTTGCTGGTGGCCATCGTACGCTCCGGATTTCCAGCTGCTCGAGGCCATGGGAACGCCAACCCGCGCCGGCAGTTGCGCCGCCTGCTGTCGGATCGTCGATAAAATCCGGCGACGCGTGAAACCCACACCCGGTCAGGCTGTTAGCGAGGCAAGCACCTCGCGCGCATTCGCGTCGCGCGCATCGAGGCTCGGCAATGTCCACGGAAGCGAGGAGACCATCATGGCCAGGTATTCGCGAAGCGCGAGCAGAGACGTGAAGGGCGCGATGGAGCGTCGCAAGAAGGGAACGTTGAAACGTGGCAAAGCGGGCCGCGGCGGCAGAGTGACGAGCCGCAAGCAGGCTGTCGCCATCGGCCTTTCGGAAGCGCGCAAGAAGGGCAAAAAGGTCCCGAGCCGCAGGGCGCGCAGCAGATAGATCGGCGATCGACGAAGTCCCGGATCGGCCCGGGCGTTGCCGTTTCGGTTGCTTCCCCTTCCAACGCCCTTTCATCGCAAGCAGAGGAGAGGACCTTGACCCCTGAAACGACCAAGATCACGTCCAGCAGCCTGATCGCTGCCGAGAGGGTGGAAGGAACCAGCGTGTACAATCTCGCAGGCGAGAAGCTCGGCACCGTCGAGGACATCATGCTCGACAAGGTGAGCGGCAAGGCGATCTATGCCGTGATGTCGTTCGGCGGCTTCCTGGGCATCGGCGAGAAATACCATCCGCTGCCCTGGTCGACCCTGAAGTACGACGAGGCCAAGGGTGGCTACGTCGTCAATCTCGACAAGAAGAAACTCGAGAGCGCGCCGACCTACGGCGTGGACGACGATTTCCACTGGACGCCGGAATATGGCCGGCGCGTCGACAAGTATTACGACGCGCCGACTTTCTGGTAAGTCCGGTCGATCAGCGCGCAACAAGAAGGCCCACCCGCGAGGGGTGGGCCTTCTCCGTTCGAGGCGGGCTGGCTCAGCGCGCCAGCCGGCTTTCCTTCTTGTAGTCCGGCATCGCCTTCAGCGAGTCCTTGGTCCAGCTCGTCACCAGCACCACGGAGTTACCGTCGCGCTGGAACTGGATGTCCTCCCACTTCACGGCAACGTCCTTCGAGCCGACGCCCAGGAAGCCGCCGACCGATACCACGACGGTCCTGATCGCACCCTTGTTGTCGATGAAGACGTCGTCGATCTTGCCCACCGTCTCCTTGGCCTGATTCCGTACCGACGCGCCGATCAGGGCGCTTCCCGACATGTTGCCTTCGGCGTTGAAGTCACCCTTCACGGCTGCCTGGTCGCGAGCCGGTGCGCGGGTATCCACGCCCGCCGCCGGCGGCGTGCGGTCGGCCGCCGCACCGCGTGTTGGCTCGGCGGTCCACGGTCCCTTGTCGGTGAAGACTTGGCCGCGCCACGCCTCGTCCTTGTACTTGTAAGGCGGCATGGCTGCGAGCTGGTCCTTGGTCATGTTGACCCTCACGGTTTCGCCGTTGTCGGAGATCACGAGGTCCGACCACTTCAGGCTGACCTCGCGCTCGCCAACTCCCAGGAAGCCGCCCACGCCGACCATGACGCTGTCGACCTTGCCGTCGGACCCGATATGGATCGATTTGATCTCGCCGATCGTCTCGTTGTCGGCGTTCTTGATGTTGCGGCCAATCAACTTGCGCGTGTCGGCCGAGGCGGTCGCATCGTGTGGCGTGGTCGCCGTGACAGAGGGAGGCGACGCCGCCTGCTGTGCCGGGCTCTGGGCATAGGCAACGGCTGCCCCGCCGCTCAGCAACGCCGCGATCAGGAATTTCTTGAACATTTTGTTACCTCTCTTGGTGGCTATTGGTTTCCCCCAACGAGGCTTGTTCGCATTCGTTGCCGGGTGGCTTGGGGTATCACGATGGGCGATTCCGCCTCGCCCATCCAAAAGTCACCCGCGCCCACAATAATAAATCGTTGGGCATCCGAAATATTCGGAACTTTGCAGTTCCCGCGCCGTTCGCCGGCCGAAGGGAGAATTGCAATGGATGGCATCGTTTACCTGGTCGGACTGGTCGTCATCGTGATGTTCATCCTGTCCTTCCTCGGACTGCGCTAGGGAGGGACAGATGCCTGATGCTCGAACGGTGGAAGCCAACCCTGTCACGGCGACGGTCGTGGCGCCCGCGGACGGTCGGTACTTCGAATGGGGACCAGTAATCCTGGGTACCCTGGGCGCGAGCGCCATCTCGATCGTGCTGCTGACGTTCGGGGCGGCCCTCGGTCTCGCTGGTGTTTCTCCCTATCCCTACGCTGGGCTGTCAGCCAAGGCGCTCGGCATCCTGTCGGCAACCTTTGCGGCAATCGTCGTCGTCATCAGCTTTGCGTTGGGCGGCTATCTGGCCGGCCGGACGCGCAGCGCCTGGGCGGGCGGAAGCACCGTCGAATCGCACTTTCGCGACGGCGCCCATGGCTTTGGCGTATGGGCGTTGAGCGTCGTCCTGGGCAGCGTGCTGGCGGTGTCGGGGGCCGCGGGGGTCTTCAAGACGGCGCTGCAATCGACCACGGCGGTGGTCGCGGCCGGTGCGGCCGGCGCCGGCGCCAATCCGGCGACCGGTGCGGCAGCGGCCCGGCTGTCCACTGGCGCGTCGGACTATGCCGTGGACAGGATCCTGGCGCCGTCGGACAGCGCCGCGCCCGCAGGTGGCACCGCCCGGGGAGAATTGGCGCCTGCGATTGCCCGGGCGCTTGCTGCCAATCTTGAGAACCCACAACTGGACGTGACTGATCGCACCATGCTCGTGCGTGTGGTGGTGCGCCAGACGGGCATGCCCCAGGCCGAGGCCGAGAAGCGCGTCGACGAGGCCTTTGCCAACTTCAAGGCGGCGGAACGGAAGGCCCGGGATGCCGCCGAAGCCGCACGCAAGGGCGCGCTGATCGCGGGCTTCGCCGCCGCGGCGATCCTGGCCGTCGCCTGCGCGGCGTCCTGCCTTGGTGCGTCGCTGGGCGGACGACACCGCGACGAGGGCACGCTCGTCAGCTTCTTCGGATCGCCTCGGTTCTGGTAGCCGGGGCAGGTCGGCTCCGGGCTGGGCCGGTCTCAGAGCCGGCCCAGCTCGAAATCCGTGCAGGAGCCGCCGAAGGCCGACAGGCCTGCCTCGAGGTGGTCGGAAAGCAGGGGCTCGCCGAGCAGGTAGTCGGCCGTGCGCTTGTTGCGCAATTCGCGCGCCTGCTCCTTCAGCTCGTCCCAGTCATCGAGCGTGCCGTCGCCGCGGCCGAGCCACAGCAGGGCGACCAGCTCGGTCTGCTCGTCCTCGTCGAGCGCGTCGATGAACTCGCGCAGTTCGGCTTCCGTCGGGTCGCCGGCATGGCCCTCGAGACTCGCGATCATCCTGTCGTCGCTGCCGTTCGATGCCAGGTCGGTGTCGGTCTCGACATCCTGGGCGTCGAACTCGCGCGCCTTGACGATGATGTGGCAAATCGTGTCGGACGCGACCGTGAGTGCTGGATCGGCCATCGGAGTACCCCATCGAACGTGCTGCCTCTCGCGAAGGCCCGTCGTTTCCCCGGACCACGGCGAGGTCGTGCGAGAAACGATTCAGCGCCTTGCGAGTTGCCACGGCGGCGATGCAACGGGCGCGAGTCCTGCGCGTTAATGGGCGCGTCGATCGGCAGGAGGAAGCCATGACCGAGTGCGAGCGCCTGCTCGAGGAGCTCAAGTCCAAGGCCGTGGAGGTGGTGAGCGCCGAGGAGGCGGCGCGCCGGCCCGGCGCCTCGGAAAAGGACATATCCGACGCGCGGATGCTGCGCGAGGCCTTCATTGGGCTGCGCCAGCTCGCCGCCGATCAGGTCGCCAGGGAGGGAACGTCGCGCGATGCCCAGTCTCTTGCCCAGGTGATGGCGCAGCTCAGCTGAAGGATGGCCAATGCCTCGAGCACGCACGCGCGGCTCGGTTTGGCTGGATTCGCGCGGTGCGCGGGTTCTCCGCCATGCCGGGGACACCGTCGACCGCCGCCGTGTCGCGCCGGCCCGCCACATCGCCGGTCCGGGTCCCATCACGACAATGGCAGTCATCCGACCCATTGTCTGACCCTTCACCTCGCCTTCTGAGGTTCAGAGGTCTGACCATTGTGATTTGGTTCACCTCTAACGATTGAGGTGTTCGTCCGCGCATCCGACGGGGGATATCTGCAAAGCGCCTGCCGACACGGACCGAGCGCATCTGACGTACCGACTGGTCCCATCACGAGGACGTCATCCAGCGTCGACCCGCGCACGTACCAATATACAGTAATGTGCAATCCAACCAGGGTAAGGCTCATGTGAGGCTGCACGGCTTACCAAAATTCTGCCATAGGATCGGCGTAAATAGTAAAGTGGGCGTGCCCGGCTTGGGGTCGGTTTCGGGCGCGTGGGGTCGAGTATCGGTTTTCATCGGATGGCGTCCAAACGCGCGCAGGTGCGTGTGGCGATCGCTTGACTTGGGGTCCCGGCAGCACCGGAAGAGCGGGGGTGTGACATGGTGGCCACTTTCACGGCATTGGTGCGCGGTGGCGGCCGCTGGCACGACGGCTCAGGCACGATCACCTATTCCTTCCCGACCAAGGTGCCGGGTTATTTCCCGAAGGTCGATTACGACGGCGTGGCGGGTGATGACGCGGTCCGGATCCTGGAGTTCAATGCGAACGTCGTCGACGAGATCGTTCCATTCGGCGCCGACATAGGCCTGAACGTCGCGCAGCAGGCGGCGGCGGTTCGCGCGGTCACCACCTGGAACGAGTTCGCGAACATCAACGCCGTCAGGATCGGGGTCGGCGGCGGCAGCGGACCGGGGACCCAGGTGACCGGGGATGGCACCTTGGCCAGCGTGTCGGGCGGCACCCCGCTGGCGCGCGGCGACGATGGCCCTAATCCGCAGGTCGACATCACCTCGGTGTTCGCCAATGGCCTCAATTTCTTCGGCACGACCTACAAGGAGCTGTTCGTCAACATGAACGGCAGCGTGTCGTTCGGCGCTGCCGTCAGTACCTACACGCCGACCACGATCACCGCCGGCGGCACGCCGCTGATCGCGCCGTTCTGGGCCGACGTCGACACGCGACTGGACACGACCGATCCCATCACCGGCCCGGGACCACAGGCCGTCTACACCCTCGACACGACGAACAAGATCTTCACCGTCACGTGGCCCGGCGTCGACTACTTCAACGTCAACGCGACGACCCACATTCCCCTGGCCAACAAGTTCCAGTTGCAGCTGTACGATCGCGGCGGCGGCAACGCCACTACGGGCAACGATTTCGACATCGTCTTCCGCTACGAGCAGATCCAGTGGACGGCGGGCGACGCGAGCGGCGGCAAGAACGGCCTGGGTGGGACCACGGCGCACGCCGGCTGGACCTCCGGCAAGGGTGATTTCGAGGAGGTGCCGGCGTCGGGCATCGAATCGGCGATGCTCAACCTGCCGACGACGCCGGGAAATACCGGCGAGCGGGGCCTCTACGTCTACCAGGTCCGGGCCGGGGAGGTCGTCACCAGCGACATCATCTTCGGCGCCTGGGCCGCCTACTCCACCGACGGCACGGACGAGGACGGGATCGCCGGACTGCCGCCCTCGACCGTGGCGGGCGCACCGGTGCTCTCGACCTATCCGGGGGCCGACATCCAGAATAAACTGCTCGGTCAGAACGCCCAGAGCCCGGCGGGCGCCACGATCGGCACGCCGAGCCCGCACGGCGACCTGTTCTTCAACAACAACTACGGCCAGGGGATCACCAATCCCGGCTTTCAGGATTACGGCCAGTTCACTTTCCTTCACGAGTATGGCCACGCGCTCGGCCTCTCTCATCCGAACGGCAAGGATGCGGACCCGGAGTACGATCAACAGCTGACGGTGATGTCGTACAATCGGCATCCGACCCAATCCGACAAGGCCGGCATCGACCTCAAGGCAGCGATCTACCCGATCACGCCGATGCTGTTCGACATCATGGCCGTCTGGGGCCTGTACGGGGCGAACGTCACCACGCGAACCGAGGACAACACCTATTTCGGGCCAGCGGTCGACGGCACGACGCGCGTCTATCCGTACCTGTTCAACCGCTCGTCGGATCAGGCCGGCCTCGACTACTGGACGGGCCAGGTCAAGGGGGCGCTGCAGGCCGGCCAGTTCGTGGGCTTGGTGCTGATCAACATCATGAGCGGGGCGCAGGACACGGCGGCGGGCCAGGACATCACCACGCTGATGGGCAAGGTGGCCGTGAGCCTCGCCTACGTGCAGGAGCAGCAGGAGCATAACACGATGTGGCTGGGGGCCAGCGACATCGCCGCGGCGACCAACCTGCTCGATCCCGTCGGCTCGGACCCGACGAGCGTGCTCACCGGCATCCGCAATGCCGAAGCGCTGATCGCCGCGCATCCATTAGCAGCGCGTGATTAGTTCGTTAAAAAATCGCCCACAGGCGAAAGCTCCCGGGGTGTCGGTTGACACCCCGAGGCGCTTCGTGTGCCGTTGATGTCAGGGGGCCTTCTTGGTGAAGTGGTTTGGGGGAACAGCATGGCGGTGAAGTTCGATGGCCTCATCGTTCCGGGTAACGATGAGCGCTTGGGCGTGTCCGGCGCTCCGCTCATAATGTCGATTGGGATCGAGTGCACGAACTGGCCAGCCTGGCGTGTCCTTTATGGTATCGGAGTGGGTGTGTCCTCTCGGAAGTAAACTGATCTGTGTGTCTGCCTAAACGACTTTGGGGGTCGACATGGCTGTTTCTTATACCGATCTTTTGCGCGGTGCCGGCCGTTGGCACGATGGCACCGGGACGATCACCTACTCGTTCCCTACGAAAGTGCCGAATTATTTCAATCTGGTCGACTACGACGGCAAAGCTGGCGTCGACGCCGTACAGATCAACGACTACAACAACGTCAACATTGTAGATGAGTTGGTACCGATAGGAGGCGACATCGGCTTGAACGCCGCGCAACAGGCTGCGGCGATCTATGCTGTCGACGCCTGGAACGAGGTCGCCAGAATCAATGCTGTAAGAATTGGCGGTGGTGGCGGTGGTGGAGGAAGCGGAACGCCCATCGTTGGTAATGATGGCACGTTGGTCGACGGACTGGGCGGCGCGAGCGGGCTCGGCGAGAATCTGCTTGCACGCGGGGACGACGGCCCCAGCCTCGAAGTCAGCATAGACTCGGTGTTCGCAAACGGCCTGAACTTCTTCGGCACGACCTATCACAACCTGTGGATCAACATTAACGGCAGCGTCTCGTTCCGCAACGGCGTCAGCTCCTACACGCCGACCACGATTACCGCCGGCGGCACGCCGCTGATCGCGCCGTTCTGGGCCGATGTCGACACGCGACTCGACACGACCGAGCCGATCCAGAACCCGCCGCAGATCGTCTACGATCTCGACACCGCGAACAAGATCTTCACCGTCACGTGGCCCGGCGTCGACTATTTCAGTGTCACCTCGGGCGGCCACGTCCCGAAAGCCAATTTCTTCCAGCTCCAGCTCTACGATCGAGGCGGCGGCGACAGCAAGTCCGGAAACGACTTCGACATCGTCTTCCGCTACCAGTCGATGCAGTGGACCACGGGTAACGCAAGCGGCGGCACCAACGGTCTGGGCGGTACGGCCGCACACGCCGGATGGACTGCCGGCGATGGCAAGAATTTCGAGGAAGTACCGGCATCCGGCATCGAGTCGGCTCTGCTCAACCTGCCGACGACACCGGGAAACACCGACAAGAGAGGCATGTGGGTCTACGAGGTCCGCAACGGCGCCGTGGTCGGGAGTGACATCGTCTTCGGTGCATACAGCGCATTTTCAACCGATGGGACGGACGGGAATGGCTTGGCGGGTCTCGCACCATCCGGGAAGGCTGGAGCGCCGGTCCTGGCCGATTATCCAGGGGCAGTGGCTCAGAAAAGCCTCTATGGCCAGATGTCTCAGGACCCCTTGGGTGCCACCATTGGCACGCGGAGCCCTCACGGCGACGTCTTCTTCAACAATAACCTTGGTACGCTGATCACCAATCCCCAGCTCGGCGATGACGGCTTCGAAACCTTCCTGCACGAATATGGGCATTCCATCGGTCTCGATCATCCGGGCGGGGATGGCAACAATCCGCAGTACAATGATCAGTACACGGTGATGTCGTACAACCGGCATCCGTCTCAAGTGGGAATACCCACAGCGAATGCGCTCTTTCCGATCACCCCGATGGTGCTCGACATCGAGGCCGCTCAGGAGCTTTATGGCGCAAATCTGAACACCAGGACAGAGAACAACACGTATTTCGGACCGGCCGAACCGGGAACCACGCAAGTCTATCCATTTGCGAACGGTGCGATGGTCATCCTGTCCATCTGGGATGCTGGCGGCATCGACACGATCAGTGGCGCCAACCAGTTCACGCCCGTCTTCATCAATCTCAACCCGGGAAGCTATTCGACCGTGGGCGGGATCTTCGAGAATGTCGGCATTGCCGCCTTGTGGACCGATCCGAACACCCAGCTTCAGTACGGCTGGATCGAGAACGCAATCGGCGGCTTCTTTTCCGACAGCTTGCGCGGCAACGATCTCGCCAATGTCCTGGATGGTGGCCAGTCGTCCGATGTGATGATCGGGCAGAAGGGCGACGACACGTACAAGGTCGACGATGCCCTCGACTTCGTCGACGAGCTGCTCGACGAGGGCATCGACCAGGTCTTCTCCTCGGTGAGCCATACTCTCGCGGTCAATGTCGAGAACCTGACCCTGACCGAAACGGACCCCATCAACGGCACCGGCAACGATCTCGCCAACATCATCGTCGGCAACGTCGCCGCCAACCGGCTCGACGGCATGACGGGCGCCGATTCGCTGGAGGGCGGCGATGGAGCCGACACTTACGTGGTCGACAATCCCGGCGACGTCGTCGTTTACGCCACGGAGAAGGCGAGACCGGACATCGATACCGTCGAGACGTCGATAACCCTGATCCTGCCCGGCTCCAAGCTGCTCGATATTGGCTTCATCGAGAACCTGACGCTGACCGGGAATGCCCCGATCAACGGATACGGTAACGACTTCGACAACACGATCATCGGCAACGACGCGAACAACATCCTCGATGGCATCCAGGGCGCCGACAAGATGTTCGGCAAGGCTGGCAACGACGTCTACGGCGTCGACGAGGCGGGCGACGTCGTCGTCGAGAATCCGAACGAAGGCACCGACACGGTCGTGCCAGGGATCGACTACACGCTTGGTGCCAATGTCGAGAACCTGTCGCTGACGCGCAGCGCCGTGAGCGGCGCCGGCAACGAACTGAACAACGTGATGTTCGGGCAGTTCGACAGCAACATGGCCAACATCCTGAACGGGCTGGCCGGCCTCGACACGCTGCGCGGATTCGGTGGTGACGACAGCTATTTCGTCGACATCGCCGAGGACATCATCATCGAGGATGCGCCTGGCGCCATCGTGGACGGCGCCGTGGTGACCGGCGGCGGTTTCGATACGGTCTTCTCGACGGCGAACTACAAGCTCAGCGCCTTCCTGGAAGCACTGAACCTGATCGGCCCGACGGCGATCGTGGGTATCGGCAACGACGCGATCAACGTCATCGCCGGCAACGACCTCGACAACATCATCGACGGCGGCGGCGACGCGGACGAGATGTCGGGCGGCAAGGGCAACGACAGCTACGTCGTCGACCAGGCCGGCGACAAGATCATGGAGATCGCCGGCCAGGGTGCCGACAGCGTCTACTCCTACATCGACTACACTCTGGCCGATGCACTCGAGAACCTGCAGCTCTTCGGCATCGCCGACATCTCGGGGATGGGCAACGCCGGCGCCAACGTCATCATCGGCAATGCCGGCAAGAACCTGCTGACGGGCGGCGGCGGCGACGACTACCTGGTTGGCAACGACGGCGACGACGTATTCAGGGGCGGTGCCGGCAACGACATCATGGACGGCGGCGCTGGAAACGACACTGTCGACTATTCCGCCGTGGCCGTCTCGATGACGGTCGATCTGACGAACGGCACCGCGATCGGCGAAGGCATCGACCTGCTGATCGGCATCGAGTCGGCGATCGGCTCGGCAGCGAGCGACCTGCTCCGACGCGACACAGGCGAAGGCACCCTCGATGGCCGCGGCGGGGACGACATCGTCATGGCGGGCGGCGGGGGTGGGCAGCTCCTGGGCGGCAGCGGCTTCGACACGCTGAGCTTTGGATTGGCCAAGAGCGGGGTCGCGCTTTCTCTCGAACTGGGCACGGCGACGGTCGACGGACGGACCGCCAAGGTGTCGGGTTTCGAAACGGCGATCGGCAGCGCGTTCGATGACGTGCTGACCGGGCATGTGGACGGCGAGCGCCTCGAAGGCGGCCTGGGCAATGACACGATCGATGGTCGCGGGGGCGACGATACGATCGGGGGCGGCGACGGCAACGACCTGCTGACCGGCGGCCTGGGTGACGACTTGTTCATCCAGTCCGGCGGCGGCATCGACACGATCACCGATCTTGTCGCTGGTCAGGGCACGGCTGACCGCGTCCGGCTCACGACCTTCGCGACCTTCGCCGATGTGCTGCTCGCCACCAAGCAGGTCGGGCTGGACAGCGAGATCGATCTCGGCGGCGGTAACAAGCTGGTGCTGGCCAAGGTCGACGTGACGAAGCTGCATGCCGACGATTTCAACCTGCCGGTCGGCAACCTGATCATCGGTACGGCTGGCACCGATTTGATCGACGGCGGCACCAGTCCGGCTGGCCAGCCCAAGGCGTCGGCCAACAGCGACGTCGTCAGGGGCAACGGCGGCAACGATACCGTCAAGAGCCTAGGCGGCGACGACCTGGTCGACGGCGGCGACGGCGACGACACGCTCGAGGCCGGCGACGGCGACGATTCGGTGCTGGGCGGCAGCGGCGACGACACACTGGTCGGCACGGCGGATGGCGGCAATGACAGCTACGACGGCGGCGCCAATACCGACACCGTCAGCTATGCCAGTGTGGCGGTCGGCCTGCTGATCGATCTGTCGACCGGCAGTGCCAGCGCGGTCGGCCCGCAGATCGGCATCGATACGCTGCTCAACATCGAAAACGCGGTGGGCGGCAGCAAGGACAATGCGATGTATGGCAACGCCGGCGCCAACCGGATGGAGGGTAGCGCCGGCAATGACACGCTCGATGGCCGGGCCGGGCCGGACACGCTGGTCAGCGGCCTCGGCACCGACACGATCGTCTTTGCGACCGGTTACGGCGCCGACGTGGTGACCGACTTCACGCCGGGTACCGACAAGGTGAACCTGTCGCGGGTGGCCTCGCTGACCGATCTGGCGGCGGTCCTGGCCAAGGCCAGCCAGGTCGGCAAGGACACGGTGATCGATCTCGGCAACGGCGACACGCTGACGCTGCAGAACGTCGACAAGGCGAGCCTGACGGCGAGAGACTTCGGCTTCGCCTCGAAGTCGCCGACGACTGTGTCGATCACGCCCCTGGCGGCCGACAAGAACGAGGGCAAGAGCAGCACCACCTCGTTCACCTTCACGGTGACACGGACCGGCGACACCACCGGATCGTCGACGGTCAACTGGTTGATCGGTAACGGCGGTAACGGCGGCGCCGGCATCGCCGACAAGAACGACTTCGTGGGCGGGGCGCTGCCCGGTGGCACCGTGGTTTTTGCCGCCGGCCAGATCAGCCAGGTTATCGATGTCGGCGTGGCCGGTGACGTTGACTACGAGGCCGTCGAAAGCTTCACAGTCACCCTGTCGGACGCCATCGCGGCCACGATCGATTCTTCGCAGGGCAGCGCCTCGGGTCTGATCGGCAACGACGATGGGCCGGCGATCCTGGCGATCGCGGCGCTGGACGCGATGCACGCCGAGGGCAACAGCGGCTCGACTGCCTTCACCTTCACGGTCACCCGCAGCGAGCGCATCGACGTGGCGGCGAGCGCCACCTGGGAGATGTCGGGCAGCGGCAGCGCTCCGGCCGACGCGGCCGACTTCGGCGGAATGCTGGCGACCGGCAGCGTGAGCTTCGCAGCCGGTGAGACGAGTACGACGGTCACCGTGGACGTTTCCGGCGACACCACCGCCGAGGCAGACGAAGGCTTCGTCGTCACTCTGACGAACCCGTCGGCGAGCGCGGTGATCGGCGCCGCCTCGGCCACCGGCACGATCCTGAACGAGGATGCGTCGGTGTCGATCGACGGCCAGCCGCTCAGCCAGGCGGAGGGCCACAGCGGCACCAGGACATTCACCTTCACGGTCACGCTGTCGGGCGACAAGTCGGTGTCGCGCAGTGTCGACTGGGCCGTCGCGGGCGTCGTTCCGGGCGGCGGCGGCAACCCGGCCAATGTCGGCGACTTCGCCGGCCACATCCTGCCGGCGGGCACCCTGACCTTCGGGGTGGGCGAGACGACGAAGACGATCACGATCGAGACCAATGGCGACGTGGCGCGCGAAAGCAATGAAGGTTTTGCCGTCACTCTGTCGAACCCGTCGGCTGGCCTCGGCATCGACGTGGCAACGGCCGACGTCACGATCGTCAACGACGACGCCACGGCCACGCTGGAGGCCCTGGCCGCGGTACGGCCCGAGGGCAACAGCGGCTCGACGTCCTTCACCTTCGCGGTGACGCGGGCCGGCGATACCACGGTGGCCCACAGCGTCGCCTGGGCCGTCACCGGGTCGGGGACCGATCCGGCCAATGGCTCGGACTTCACCGGCGCGGTGCTGTCGAGCGGCACGGTGAGCTTCGCCGTGGGCGAGACCAGCACGGTCGTCACGGTGAACGTTGCCGGCGACACGGCGGTCGAGCTCGACGAGACCTTCACGGTGAGCCTGTCCAATCCGTCGGCCAGCCTGACGATCGACGGGTTCCCGGTGACCGGCACCGTCCTGAACGACGACGCGGTGGTGACGATCACGGCCTCTTCGGCGACGCGGCCGGAGGGCAACAGCGGCACGACCGGGTTCACCTTCACGCTGACCCGGATCGGCGATCTCTCCGTCGCGCACAGCGTGTCCTACGCGGTGGCGGGCTCGGGCGCGAGCGGCGCTGCGGCATCGGACTTCGCCGGCGGCACGCTGCCCGGCGGCTCGGTTACGTTCGCCGTCGGCGAGAGCAGCAAGACGCTGACGGTCAACGTCTCGGGTGACACCACGGTCGAGACCGACGAGGGCTTCACGGTGACGCTCACGACCCCGTCGGCCGGCCTGGTGCTGGGTACCGCAACCGCTATCGGCACCATCCAGGCCGACGACATCGCGGCGCACGACGACGCCTACACCCTGCACCAGGGCCCCTCTCTCGTCGTGGCCGCGGCGACCGGGGTGCTGGCCAATGACCAGGCCGCCACCAGCGCCTCGGTGGTGGCGACGACGGCCCACGGAGCGCTGCAGCTCTCAGCCAATGGCGGCTTCAACTACACGCCGCAGGGCGGGTTCTCGGGCATCGATTCGTTCACCTATCACGCCAGCGGTGTCGGTGGCGGCGGGGAGAATGCCGAGGCGGTGATCTATGTCGTGCCGGTGCAGAGCAGCGGGACCTCGACGACGCTCAACCTGCTGGCGCTCACCGCCGAGCAGCAGATCGCCTCGACCTACATCACGTTCTTCGGCCGTGCCGCCGATGCCGGCGGGTTCGAGTTCTGGGTCGGCGAGTTCGTTCAGAACCTGCCGGCGCAGGGGGCGGCGGCGCTGTTCTCCAACATCGCGAGCTCGTTCGGCATCAGCGACGAGGCGAGGGCGCTCTATCCCTTCCTCGCCAACCCGTTCGGCGCCAGCGACAGCCAGATCGAAGCCTTCATCGACAGCGTCTACGACAACCTGTTCAACCGCTCGTCGGATCAGGCCGGCCTCGACTACTGGACGGGCCAGGTCAAGGGGGCGCTGCAGGCCGGCCAGTTCGTGGGCTCGGTGCTGATCAACATCATGAGCGGGGCGCAGGACACGGCGGCGGGCCAGGACATCACCACCCTGATGGGCAAGGTGGCCGTGAGCCTCGCCTACGTGCAGGAGCAGCAGGAGCACAACACGATGTGGCTGGGGGCCAGCGACATCGCCGCGGCGACCAGCCTGCTCGACCCGGTGGGCGCCGACCCGGCGAGCGTGCTCACCGGCATCAGGAATGCCGAGACTCTGATTGCCAACCATCCCTAGTGCGCCGAACCTGCGGTCAACGAGGTGTCGCACGGAAGAGCGTGCACCCCGGGAGTGGGATGGATGGTTGCGGGGGCGTACGGCCTCGCAGTCGTGGCAGCCGCTGCTCGACCGCGGCGGAGCTGGCACCTTCGAGGCAGCGGTTTTGCCGTCGCCTCAGGGAGTACCCGGCGGCGTCGGGGTCGGCGCCGGCGGCGCCGTGAGCGTCACTGTCGTCTCGTCGAAGTTCTTGTTGTCGCCGGCGCGCACGGTGACGCTGCCGGCCGTCGTGCCTGGCGTCAGCACGCCGGCCGCGTCGATGGTGCAGCCGAGATTGGGGGCGTTGATCTTGAAGGCGGGTGTCGCCGCCGCGCCTTCGGCATCGACCGTGATGGTCGATGTCGTTGGCGCTGGCGCCGTGCCGCCGGGCGGCGCCGGCGCCGTCACCGGGATCGAGGCGGGTGAGGCGGCAGCGTTGCGGAACACGGTCGGCCCGACGTAGTCCTCCTCCACTTCCTCGTTGATGCCGGCCGCATTGGCACTGGTCACCGCCTTGATCTTGCCGGTGCGCTCCTCGAAGGCGCGCCGGTGCGTCGTCGTGTCGACGGTGGTCGTATAGGTCTTGGATGGAAACTCGAGATTGCGAAAGCTCTGCGTCGCCGTCAGTTCCTGTGGCAGGGTGTTGGCCGGCGTCCTGTTGGAGGCATTGACGACGAACGGCCGCGCATCGGTGTTGGTGCTGGCCCAGGTCACGTGGTCGGGCCCGGCCATCGTACCGGTCGAATCGAGGTCCCAACCGGCGGTCGGCGAGTTGGGATTGTTGATTGTGATGTTGAACGTCCCGAGCTTGCCGGTGATGGTGAGCGTCGTGCCGCTCGCGGTGGCGAACTTCTCGTTGACGTGCGAGAGCTCCAGCGCCGTCGCCGTACTGCCCTTGGGCGGATCGAAGGTGTGCACGAAGTCGCCGCCGTAGAAGCCGGCGACGCCGCGCGCCGACGCCGTGGTGCTGGTGATCTTGCCCGGAATCGCGGTGAAGTTGACCGGCGCCGTGGCGAAATTGCCGGTCGTAGCCTGCGTCGCCTTGATATCGGCGCTGCCGCCGCCCTGCTTGGCGTCGATCGTGACCGCGCCGGTGGCACTGTTGACCGTCGTGCCGGCGGCAATGGTGGCGTTGACGCCGACGACGGCGAGCGACACGCCCGTTGCATTGGTCGGATCGATCTTCGCCTTGAGGCCGTGGCCGGCCGGCGGCGGCACGGTCACGCGCGGGTGATTCACGGTCACGTTGCCCAGCGCCACGGCTGGCGCGGGCTGGCGGAAGACGATCGGCGTCGCAAGGGTGGACATGGCCGGTGGCGCGACAGCGCCTTCCGCCACGGCGACGGCATGGCGCTCGGCCGGCTCCGCGGGCGTGCTGATGCGCAATTCGCCAGTCGGCAGGGCATTGCCCGGCGCGTGGCCCGCCGCGTGCGCGAGCTCGTGCATGAGCAGGCGGCGGCCGGAGGGCGACCCGGGATCGAAACGATTGGCTGCGAACACGATATGCCGCCGAACGGTGTAGGCTTCGGCCGCCACAGCGGCCGCCGACATGCCGGCTTCATCGTCGGTGTGCAGTCGTACGTCGCTGAAATCGCAGCCGAGACGCCTCTCCATCTCGCCGCGCAGGTTGGCGGGAAGCGGCCGACCTGGCTGCCGCAGCACCTCGCGCACGCTCGCCGGCACCGACGATGGGGCGTGCCCTGCCGCGAGGCGGCGGAGATCGGATGATGAGCCCGCGGCCTCGGCCGGCAGGATCGGGAAGTCGGCGAGGCTCGCGCCGAACCTCAGCCCGTCGTGCGCCTTCTTGCCGGTGGGCCGGTTCGCACCGGGTCCCTTACGCGCGGCCTGTGCCCGTCGGGAGTCCGAAATTGCGTAAGTCTGCATCGCTGCGCTCCACCTCTCCTGGTTGGCATCGGCTCGGCTCCAGCCGCACCCCTGACATGCAAATCCGTCCCGACCTGCGCCTGTTCTGTTGCGCTCGTGGAGGGGCGTCAGGGCGTGCCCGGCGGCGTCGGCGTCGGGGCAGCCGTGATGGTCACCTTGGTCTCGTCGAAATTCGTGCCGTCGCCGGCGCGCACCATGACAGTGCCGGCCGTCGCCCCCGGGGTCAGCACGCCCGCAGCGTCGACCTTGCAGCCGAGGTCCGGCAGGTTGACCTCGAAGGTGGTCGTCGTCGGCGGAGCGCCTTCGGCATCGACGGTGATGGTCGACGTGGTGGCGGTGCCGCCGGGCGGAGTCGCCGGGATCGTGTCGGGTGTCGCCGTGGCATTGCGGAAGATGGTCGGCCCGGCGTAGTCCTCCTCCACCTCCACATTGATGCCGGGGACGTTGGCGCTGGTCACGGCCTTGAGCTTGCCGGTGCGTTCCTCGATCGCCCGCCGGTGCGTCGGCGAGGCGACGGTTGCTCCGTACTTCATGGTGGGAAACTCGAGGGTGCGCATGTTCTGCGTCACCGTCAGCTCCTGCGGCAGGGTGTCGGCAGGGGCTGGGTTGGAGGCGTTCTTGACGAACGGCCGCGCATCGGCGCCGTGATCCCACGTGACATGGTCGGGTCCCGCCATCGCGCCGGTATCGTCGAGATCCCAGCCTGCTGTCGCCGAGGCGGGGTCGTTGACCGTGATCTTGAGCGTCCCGAGCTTGCCGCTGATGGTGAGCAGCGTGCCGCTCGCGCCCTTGAACTTCTCGTTGACGTGGGCAAGCTCGAGTTCCGTGGCCGCACCGCCGGCCGGCGGATCGAATGTGTGCACGAACTCGCCGCCATAGAAGCCGGCGTTGCCGGGCGCCGACGCGGTGGTGGCGTTGATATTGCCCGGGACGGCGGTGAAGTTGAATCCACCGGCGGTCGCGCTAAGCCCGGTGTCGGTTTGCGTCGCCTCGACATCGGCGCTGCCGCCGCTCTGTTTGGCATCGATGGTGATCGCGCCGGTCGCGCTGTTGATCGTGGTACCGGCGGCGATCGCGGCGCTGCCGGCGATGACGGCGAGCGTCACGCCCGTCGCATTTGACGGATCGATGGTCGCCTTGAGGCCGTGCTTTGCCGGTGGCGGCACAGTCACGCGAGAGTGGTTCACGCTCACCCCTGCCAGATCGACGACCGGCGCTGGCGCGCGGTAAAGCGCCGGCGAGGTGACGGTGGTCATTGCCGGCGGCGCCAGCGCGCCTCCCGCCACGGCGACCGCGTGGCGCTCCACCATTTCCGACGGCGCACTGATGCGCAGTTCGCCCGCCGGCAGCCCGCTGCCGCGCGGCAGGCTGGCCGCGTGGACGAGCTCATGCGTGAGCAGGCGGCGGCCGGAAAGCGACCCTGGATCGAATCGACCGGCGGCGAACACGATATGGCGTCCAACCGTGTAGGCCTCGGCGGCGACTGCTTCGGCCGATTTGCCCGCTTCCGCGTCGGTGTGCAGCCGCACGTCGCTGAAGTCGCAGCCGAGCCGCTGCTCCATCTCGCCGCGCAGGCCGGCCGGCAGCGACCGTCCGGGCCGCCGCAGCTCTTCGCGCACGTTCGCCGGCACCGATGACGGGCCGATCCCGGCGGCGTGGCGGTGCAAGGCGGACGGAGCGCCGTCGCGACCGTCGGGCAGGATCGGGATTTCGGAGAGGCTCGCGTCGGGGAGGAACCCGTCGTGGGCGATCGGGCGGGCGGGCCGTCCGGCGTCCGGGCGCTTGCGGGCCGCCTCGGTGGGCCCGGTGTTCTTCACTGCGTGGGTCTGCATCGCTGCCGTTCCGCCGCGTGTTGAACCGGCACAGTACTGGGCCCGATAGGGGGACACAATTGCCCCCGACGCATACTGCGCAACCCCTGGCGGGGGAGCAGGTGGAGAGGCGAAAGTCCGGGCATGGAGAGCGCTACGGAGTGCCGCGCTCCCGGCGATGGGCTCACCGCCGCGAGGCGACGTGGAAGGAGACGAGGTAGGCCAGCAGGGTCGCCGGGTAGAGCTGGCCGATGATCGCCTCGATGTTGCTCAGGCTGCGCGCGATGGGATGGACCGGG
>NZ_JBFWZI010000025.1:0-17425 GCF_050185545.1 Reyranella sp.
CGGCTACTTCCACTTCGCCGCCCGCTCCGACGACATGATCATCTCCGCCGGTTACAACATCGCCGGCCCGGAGGTGGAGGCGGCACTGCTGTCGCATCCCGACGTGCGCGAATGCGCCGTGGTCGGCGCCGCCGACCCCGATCGCGGCCAGATCGTGCAGGCCCATGTCGTGCTGGCCGATGACGTTCCGCCCGACGCCAATACGGCAAAGCGTCTGCAGGATCACGTCAAGGCGACGATCGCGCCCTACAAGTATCCGCGCTCGGTCAAGTTTACCCCTGCCCTGCCCAAGACCGAGACGGGCAAGATCCAGCGATTCAAGTTGAGGGCCGAGGCCTGATCATGACCGTGCACACGATCCTGCAACCCGACGGCTGGGCGAAGCCGAAGGGTTATGCCAACGGCGTCGCGGCGGAAGGCAGACTGATCTTCGTCGGCGGCCAGATCGGCTGGAACGGCCAAAGTCAGTTCGAAACCGACGACTTCGTCGGCCAGGTAAGACAGACGCTGCAGAACATCGTCGATGTGCTGGCCAAGGGTGGCGCCCGGCCGGAGCATGTCGTGTCGCTGACGTGGTATGTGACGGATAAGCGCGAGTATCTCGGCAACCTCGCTGCTGTCGGCAAGGTCTATCGCGAGGTCATGGGCCGGAATTTTCCGGCGATGGCGGTCGTGCAGGTCACGGCACTGGTCGAGGATCGGGCCAAGGTGGAGATCCAGGCAACGGCGGTGGTGCCGAACTAGCCCTTCGCTGGGACCGCGCCACTCATAAGCGCTGGCATTGCCGAAAGAGGGCGTCATGCGCGTGCAGCGCGCCAAGTTGCTGCTCGACGGCACGACCCTGTCGATGACCGACATCGCGGCACGAGCGGGATTCGCCAGCCTGCGCCGGTTCAACGCCGTGTTCGTCGAGGTCTACGGACGCCCGCCGAGCGAGATCCGACGGCTGCGTTACAGGCCTGTATGAACACCAAATAGGCGCAGCGAACTGGGCCCCTTTCTCTTTGACGTCTTCCGGACCGCGGGCGTCCCGCCCGCTCATGGTCATGATCATGCTCATGACATGAGCGGGCGGGACGCCCGCGGTCCGGAAGACCATGACGTCTCCGCCTGCCTGCGCGAAGCCGAAGCGGCTTCGCTTCGGCTAAGGCAGGTCCGCGAAGACGCGGACACTTCCCTAGCGAAGCTGGGGAGCCGAAAATAGAAAGGGCCCGGTGACCCGGGCCCTTCTTCACTTGGCGTCCGTGCGTCTACTTCTTGATCGGCGCCGACTTGCCATCCTTCCAGAGGTAGATGTCGTAGACCGGGTTCTTGATGTCGCCCTTCTGGTCGAACTCGAGAACGCCGACGGCGGTGTCGTACTTGCCGCTGCGCAGGGCCGCGGCAATCTTCGCCGCGTCGGTCGAACCGGCCTTTTTGGCCGCCTCGGCCCAGGCCTTGATCGCGGCGTAGCTGAACAGCGTGTACCCTTCGGGATTGTACTTGGCGTCGCGGAACTTCTTCACCAGCGCGGCATTCTTCGGGTCATCCTCGGCCTTGGGCGGGAACGACATCAGGACGCCGTCGGTGGCGGCGCCGCCCAGCTGGGCGAACTCGGCGGTCTCGAGCGAGTCGAAGCCCATCATCTTGGCCGCCAGGCCCTGCTCGCGCGCCTGCTTGATCATCAGCGCCGCCGCGGTGTGGTAGCCGCCCAGCACGATGATGTCGATCTTGGCCTGCTTCATCTTGTTGATGAGGGCGGTGAAATCCTTGTCCGTGTCGTTGTAGGCCTCGTACATCGCCTCCTTGAGACCGCCGGCATTGATCGCCTTCTTGGTCTCGTCGGCGACGCCCTTGCCGTAGGGCGACTTGTCGTGAAGGATCGCGACCTTGGCGCCTTTGTTGTTCTTCAGGATGAAGGCGCCGACGGTCTTGCCCTGGACGTCGTCACGGCCGCAGGTACGGAACACCGTGGTGTTGCCCTTGGCAAACGCATCGTCGGTCAGCTTGGGATTGGTCGAAGCCGGCGAGATCTGCAGGATCTTCGCTTCCTTGTAGATGTCGGACGCCGGGATCGACGAGCCGGAGCAGAAATGCCCGGCCACGAACGCGACCTTGTCCGAGACCATCTTGTTGGCCACCGCCGTCGCCTGCTTGGGATCGCAGGCATCGTCGCCGACCAGGAGCTCGACCTTCTGGCCGTTGACGCCGCCCGCGGCATTGATCTCCTCGACCGCCATGGTGGCGCCGCGGCGCAGTTGCTCGCCGAACGCGGCGTACTGACCGGTCATGGGACCGGCCGAGCCGATCTTGATCTGGGCGAATGCCGGTGTCGCGGCGAGAGCGATAGCCGCCGCTGCCAGCGCGCCGTAAGTCCTTTTCATGCGTGAGTCTCCTCTGTTGACCCCCCGACCCTCCACGAGGTGGAGCTGTCGGGTAGATTAGTGCCGCTCCTCCCAGCCCAGCAAGCCTTTGCGCCGATAGAGCCAGGGATATTGGCGCACGAACTGGCGAGCCCGGGTCAGGCGGTAAGCGAAGGCCGCAATCGCCAGCTGGATCAGCCAGCCCAGCACGAAGCCGCCAGCCGACCACAACTCGCCGTTGGCCAGCGCATAGTCGAGAAAGCGCAGGGTCGCCGCCAGAAGGCCCGTGTAGAAAACGATCTGCCACCACGGGCGCCAGGTCAGCGCAACGCCGTGCCCGGTCGCAAACGACGCCGGACCGACCAGAACGAAGTTGAACAGCAGGATCGGCACCAGCTCGTCGCCGAACCACTGGTACAGGAAGCTATCCAAGGGGCTCACGCATGGCCTCCTTCGCGACTCACGCGTGACCTCCCTCGAGGTACGCCGCGCGCACCTCGGCGTTGGCCAGCAGCTCGCGGCCGCTGCCGCTCAGCCTGACCCGACCATTGGCCAACACGTAGCCGCGGTCGGCCAGACGCAGGGCATGGAACGCGTTCTGCTCGACCAGGAAGATCGTCATCCCCTCCTCGCGGGCGATCCGGCCGATCGCCTCGAATATCTGGCGCACGATCAGCGGCGCCAGCCCGAGCGACGGTTCGTCGAGCAGCAGGAGGCGCGGTCGGCCCATCAGGGCGCGGCCGATCGCCAGCATCTGCTGTTCGCCGCCCGACAGCGTGCCGCCGCGCTGGTCGCGCCGCTCGGCCAGCCGCGGGAACATCGCGAAGACGCGCTCGAGGTCGTGGTGGAAGGTTGCCGGATTGCCGAGCGTGGCGCCCATCTGCAGGTTCTCGAACACGCTCATGCGCGCAAAGATGCGGCGTCCCTCCGGTACCTGCGCCACGCCGCGCCGCACGATCTCGTGGGTCGGCATGCCGGTGATGTCCTCTCCGTCGAGCCGGATGCTGCCGGCGCGGGCACGCGGGTTGCCGCAGATCGTCATCAGGAGCGTGGACTTGCCGGCGCCGTTGGCGCCGATCAGGGTCACGATCTCGCCCCTGCCGACGTCGAGGTCGACGCCGTGCAGCGCCTGGATGGCGCCGTAGAAGGTCTCGACCCCGGCGACGGCGAGCATCGGTTCAGCCATCGGCGCCGCCCTCGTCGGTGCCGAGATAGGCCCGGATGACCGCCGGATCGCGCTGGATCGCGGCCGGCGCACCCTCGGCGATCTTGCGGCCGTAGTCGAGCACCACGACGTGGTCGGAGATGCTCATGACGACGCTCATGTCGTGCTCGATCAGAAGCACGCCGATGCCGTCGCGGTCGCGGATCGAGACCAGCAGCTGGTTGAGCTCGGCCGATTCGCGCGGATTGAGGCCGGCCGCCGGCTCGTCGAGGCAAAGCAGCACCGGCTCGGTGCACATGGCGCGCGCGATCTCTAGGCGCCGCTGGGCGCCGTAGGGAAGCTCGCCGGCCGGACGATCGGCGGCTGTGACAAGGTCGATGCGCTCCAGCCAGGCGCGCGCCAATGCCACCGCGTTCGCCTCGGCCATGCGGTAGACCGGCAGGCCCAGCAGGCCGAACACGCTCATGCCGGAGGCCGTCATCAGCTTGTTGTGCTGCGCCACCATCAGGTTCTCGAGCACCGTCATGGCGGGAAACAGGCGAATGTTCTGGAACGTCCGCGCGACGCGGGCGCGCTGGCCGATCTCGTGGCCCAGCATGCGCTCGAGCAGGTATTCGCGGTCACTACGCAGCGTCAGCCGGCCGACGGTCGGCTTGTAGAAGCCGGTGATGCAGTTGAATACCGTGGTCTTGCCGGCGCCGTTTGGGCCGATGATGGCGGTGATCTGGTGCGGCTGGCCGGTGAAGGAAATGTCGTCGACCGCGAGCAGGCCGCCGAAGCGCATGGTGAGATGCTCGACCTCGATCAGCGGCGCGGTCATCCGCTGCCTCCCGGGGCCACGGGATGCAATCGGATCGACGGCTCGCGATGGGCGATGAGTCCGCGCGGCCTGAACACCATGATCAGCACCATGGCGAGGCCGAAGGCCAGCATGCGGTAGTTGCCGAGGTCACGGAACCACTCGGGCAGGCCGATCAGCAGGATGGCGGCCAGCACCACGCCGATCTGGCTTCCCATGCCGCCCAGCACCACGATGGCAAGGATGATCGCCGATTCGATGAAGGTGAAGCTCTCGGGACTGATGAAGCGCTGCTTGGCGGCAAAGAAGGAGCCGGCAAAACCGGCGAACATGGCGCCGATGGCGAAGGCGGTCAGCTTGGTGCTGGTCGGGTTGATGCCCAGCGCCTTGCACGCGGTCTCGTCCTCGCGCAGCGCCTCCCACGCTCGGCCGACCGGCAGGCGCCGCATGCGCTGGGTGAACAGGTTGGTGACCAGCGCCAGAACCAGGATGATGTAATAGAGGAAGACCAGGCGCTGATTGCCATCGAAGGGAATGCCGAGCATCTCGGCCACGGTCTGCTTGCCTTCCGGAGCCGTCTCGGCGAATACCGCGCCGAGCAGGGTCGGGCCGGGGATCGAGCCGATGCCGGCCGGGCCGTTGGTGAAATCCACCCAGTTCAGGATGACCAAGCGAATGATCTCGCCGAATCCCAGGGTAACGATGGCCAGGTAGTCGCCGCGCAGCCTGAGCACGGGAAAGCCCAGCAGGACGCCGAACGACGCCGCGAGCATGCCCGCGAGCGGCAGCACCGCCCAGAAGCCCAGCCCATGCTGGGTGCTGAGCAGCGCGTAGGCGTAGGCGCCGACGGCGTAGAAGGCGACGTAGCCCAGGTCGAGCAGACCGGCCAGGCCGACCACGATGTTGAGGCCCCAGCCCAGCATCACGTAGGTCAGGATCAGGACTCCAAGGTCCATCGTCTTCTGGTCGGCAAACGGCAGCGTGGGCATCACCAGGGCAAAACACAGCATCAGCACGCCGATCCATTTGGTGGCCAAGTGGTCGAGCGCACGACCACCCGGCGTCGCGACGGCCGTCGCGAACGCCTGGTTGGCCCACGGCCATACCGCCCGGATCACCAGCAGGACGCCGCCGAGCGCCACGAACCAGTGCAGGAAGCCCGACGGCAACTCGAGCGGCGATGCGCCGATCACCGCCATGGCCACGCCCAGCGCGATGACAGGCCAGCGCAGACCGATCGAGGCGAGCGACAGGCCGAACCGGCCGACGAAGATCACCACCAGGGCAACGGCAAGGTCAGTGAACTCATAGTCGAAGCCGAGGCCGGTGCGAGAGCCGATGTCGACGGTGCGGAAGCCCACGATGAAAACGCCGAGTGCTGCGGCGACCACGGTGGTGAGCCCCGCGTCCTTGAGCATGGTTGGCAGACGCGGCCCCATCATGTCAGACCTTCTCGATCTCCGGCTTGCCGAGCAGGCCGGTCGGCCGGAAGATCAGCACCAGCACGAGAATGGCGAAGGCGGCGACGTCCTTGTATTCGCTCGAGAAGTAGGCGGCCCAGAACACCTCGATCAGGCCGATCAGCAGGCCGCCCAGCATCGCTCCCGGCAACGAGCCGATGCCGCCCAGGACGGCGGCGGTGAAGGCCTTGATGCCGGCCAGGAAGCCGATGAAGAAGTCGATCACGCCATAGTACATCAAGAATAGCATGCCGGCGACGGCGGCCAGCGCGGCGCCGAGCACGAAGGTGAGCGAGATCGTGCGGTCGACGTCGACGCCGAGCAGTGCCGCCATCTTCATGTCCTGCTCGCAGGCGCGCTGCTGGCGACCGAGCGACGTCCGGGCAATCAGCCAGGTGAAGGCCGCCATCAGGACCAGGGTGACCACGACGATGATGATCTGCAGCCAGCTCACGCGCACGTCGAAGCCGTCGGCGCTGAACAGGTTGAACCCGCCCGAGACCACCTGCCCGCCCGGCTTCGGCCGCGCACCCTGCACCAGCTGCACGTAGTTCTGCAGGGCTATCGAGACGCCGATGGCCGAGATAAGCGGCGCCAGCCGGAACGAGCCGCGCAAGGGCCGATAGGCGGCCCGTTCGATAGCCCAGCCATAGACCGCCGAGAAGGCCATGGCGATCAGCAGCACCAGCAGGATCGCCACCGGCGCCGAGCCGATGCCGAGCAGGCTGCAGATCATGAAGCCGATCAGGGAGATGAAGGCGCCGATCATGAATACTTCGCCGTGCGCGAAGTTGATCATGCCGATGATGCCGTAGACCATCGTGTAGCCTATGGCGATCAGCCCGTAGATGGCTCCCAGCGTGATGGCGTTGATCAGTTGTTGCGTGAAGTACGCCATTTCTTCTTGCGATTTCCCTGCCTCTGCGACCTAAGACGCTTCCGACCGCGCATGCAAGCGAACTATCCACCAGTCCGGGGTGGAATCGAATGGACAGCGCGCGAAGACGGCGTGCAAGTCCCGGACCATATGGCGGAAGTCACCCTTCAGAAGAACGGGCGCCCGCTTCAAGGCGATGTACCGCTACATTGCTCGGTACCCAGCCGCTGGAGCGCCACGGCCGGCTTTGGGCTCGCACGCCGCATCCGCATCGTGCACCCATCTCCAATCATCTACGACTTCGCCGACAAAGCGACGGTCCTGCGCGTCGTCGATGGTCGCCGGAAGATCACGCGGGAACTCTTGGCGCGCCAATATCGCCGCCGATCGAGTCGAGGGACACGGTAGACCAGTCGATCGGCTCGCGGCCGGCCTGCGCCCAGGCGCCGCCCGCTGCCGCCGCCAAGGCGCCCAGAACGCCAAACACCGGCATTCGGATGATCATCATGGCTACCCTCGACTCACACCTTGGCGCCGCATCGTACAGTCGCCTAATGTCACGGCGACGTCGCTATCCAGGTACAGGACCGGTCGTCATTGCTGATGGTAAGCCGCTTGGGTACGACCGACAGATCGGCACGGATCTTCACCCAGTAGCCGCCGGCATAGACCTGTGGCGCAACGCGGGTCAGGTCGTAGTGAATACCCCCGGATGTCAGCAACACTGCCTTGTCATCCTTGACCGTTACCGTCATGGGACGCGTCATGCTGGGATCGGCCATGATGCATCCCGAAACGCTGTCGGGCAGCAGAGCAAGCGTGAAGACCGTCCGTGAATTGGGGTCCGAGGGGCCTGCAGTGCTCGTCACATACTCGTTCGCATTGCAAGCACCCAGCAACCCTGCCGCCACAAGGGACGGGATCGTCCACCACCGGCGGGTTGCTGGTCTCAACACGGCACCGCCACGTCTCGGGCCGCAACCACCGCATTGCCGACCTCGATGAGATACCCCTTCTGCATTTCCAGGTCCTTCTCGCGAACCTCTTCCGGCCGTCGCCTCGGATTGGGAAGCAATGAATTGAGCTGAATCAAGTCAATTTCCAGAGCCTCCCCTCAATATGTGACATGCTTCGGTTTGGTGCCTTGGTGCTGCTGCTGTCGCTGTTTGCCGTTGCGGCCGGAGCCGAACAGCCACCCGTTCGCGCGTCCATCCTCGTTTATCACCGCTTCGGCCCTGTTGTCGCCGATGAGATGACTGTCCGGACCGGGGTGTTCGAGGACCAGCTTCGCTGGATCGAACAACGCAACTATCGCATCGTCCCTCTGCAGAGAATGCTGGGTGCCCTTCGCGCCCCCTCGTCCGCCTCATTGCCCGACCACGCGGTAGTGCTGACGGTCGATGACGGGCACGCCAGCGTCTATCGCGAACTTTTTCCCCTGGTCAAACGTCACCGATTTCCGCTGACGCTCTTCATCTATCCCTCGGCAATTTCCAATGCGAACTATGCGATGACCTGGGCGCAGCTCGCCGAGATGGTGGCATCCGGCCTGGTCGAAGTGCAGTCGCACACCTTTTGGCACCCGAACTTCAATGTCGAGCGCAAGCGTCTCTCGTCGGCGGACTACGAACGCTTCGTGCGCGAGCAGTTCGTCAAATCGAAGGCGATCCTCGAGCAGCGACTGGGGGGCATGGTCGACCTGCTGGCCTGGCCCTTCGGCATCTACGATGAGCAGCTCATGCAGTGGGCCCAGGCGGCCGGCTACCGCGCCGCGTTCACCATCGAGCGCCGGCCGGCGACACGTGCTGACAATCTCATGGCCCTGCCGCGATACCTGGTCGTCGACGCCGACCGCGGTACCCGATTCGAGGCCCTGTTGGGGGGACGTTGATCACCATACCTGTCCGTCGACGATTCGGGTCGCCGCTCACGCGCCGCATCGGAACGGCGCTGCGCTACCGGCGACTGGCGCTCATGCCAATGGTGCTCGCCCTCCTGCTCGTCCCCTTAGTGGTCCAAGCCGAAGCACAACAGGGAAAGGTCGTCGACCCGAACGGCGCGGCGATTGCGGGCGCGACCGTGACGGCAGGTAACCGAACAACGCTCACGGATGCCGCCGGGCACTACCGAATCGAGGGTAGTGAAGCGATCAAGGTGCGCGCGCCGGGGTATGCACGGTCCCTGCCCGCGACCAGCGGCGACACCGTCCGGTTGACGCCGTTGCTTCCCAAGGCGCTCTATCTGACGGTTTATGGCATCGGTGCGCCGTTCCTGCGCGATCCGGCACTGGAGGTGATCCAGACGAACAGGCTCAACGCGCTGGTCGTCGATCTGAAAGGTGACCGCGGCTTGATCCCCTATCCGAGCGCCGTGCCTCTGGCGCAGAAGGCGGGCGCAACGAAGCTGCGCACCATCCCCGATCTCCAGCAGCTGGTGGCGTCTCTGAAAGCGCGCAACCTGTACCTCATTGCACGCATCGTCGTGTTCAAGGACGATCTCCTGGTCGGCTTACGGCCCGACTGGGCCGTGCGCAGCGGCCGCGCAGTGTGGAAGGACCGCGAGGGGCTGGCGTGGATCGATCCGTTCGTCAAGGAAGCCTGGGACTACTCGCTGGCGGTCGCCGAGGAGGCGGCCGCGGCGGGCTTCGACGAGATCCAGTTCGACTACGTGCGCTTTCCCGACGCGACCGGGCTCTCCTTCTCGCAGGGCGCGACCGAGGCGACGCGCGTTCAGGCGATCACGTCCTTCCTGCGCGAGGCCAGGCGACGGCTCGCACCGTACAACGTCTTCACCGCCGTCGATGTCTTCGGCTACGCATGTTGGAACTACGATGATACCGGCATTGGCCAACGCATAGAGGACATTGCTGACGCTACCGACTACATTTCCCCTATGCTCTATCCATCGAGCTTCCACCTCGGTATTCCCGGCTATCGCAACCCGGTGCAGCATCCCTACGAGATCGTCAAACTGTCGCTCGACGTGTGCAAGCGGCGCACGGCCGCCGCACCGGCAAGATACCGTCCGTGGCTCCAGGCCTTCACCGACTATGCCTTCGGTGGACAGAAATTCGGTGCGATCGAGATCGGCAAGCAAATCGATGCAGCCCGCGATGCGGGAACGGTGGGCTGGATGCTGTGGAACCCGCGCAACGTCTATTCTAACAGTGACTTCCGCCCTGAGCCCAAGCCCGCGCACTGAGACGCGTCGGCATTTCCTCCGCGGCCTTCTTGGCCGGTCCGCGCTGGCCCTGGCGCCGGCGCAGGCGGCTTGCGCCGCACCGCCGGGAACGACTGCACCCACGATGGCGGCGCACGACCTCGCCGGGATGGTAGATGCGGAGATCGCCGCCGGCCGCTTGCCGGGAGCTGTGATCGTGGCCGCCGTGCGCAGCAAGATCGTGCTCCGCCAGGCGTTCGGCGAGCGCTCGCGTGTGCCGTCCCCAACACCCGCGGCACCGGACACAATCTACGACGTCGCTTCGCTCACCAAGGTGATGGCGACCGCGCCGGCGATCCAGCAACTCGTCGAACAGAACCGGATCGAGCTCGATCGGCCAGCCGCCGACTACTGGCCGGCGTTCGGCACCAACGGCAAGGGCGAAATCACGATCCGGCATCTGCTGACGCACTACGCGGTGCTGCCGCCGGGCATTCCCACCACTGGCTGGGTGGGCAGCGAAGGCGCGATGCAGGTGATCACCAGCCTCAAGCCGCTGGGAGCGGCAGGCTCGCGTTTCCTCTACAGCGACGTCGATTTCATCGTATTGGGCGAGGTGGTACGGCGCGTCTCCGGCCAACCGCTCGACGCCTATGCCGCGCGACGGATTTTCCAGCCATTGGGCATGCGCGACACGGGATTCCGACCGTCGCCTGAACTGCGTGGGCGTATTGCGCCTTCCGACACCGTCGGCGGGCAGCTGCGATGGGGCGAGGTACAGGATCCGATTGCCCATCGCATGGGTGGCGTGGCAGGCCATGCCGGCGTCTTCAGCACGGCCGATGATCTGGCACGATTCGCGCGCGCGTTCCTGGGCGGCAGCGATGCGGGCAAGATCCTGAAACCGCAGTCGATTGGGGAAATGACGCGCCCGCAGAGCCCGCCCGGCGGCGCCTCGCTGCGCGGCCTGGGTTGGGACATCGACTCGGCCTATGCGAGCTTTCTGGCGCCGCACTTCTCCCTGAGATCGTTCGGCCATACGGGATACACGGGCACGGCGATCTGGATCGATCCCGAGACACAGAGCTTCCTGATCGTGCTTTCGAACCGGCTGCACCCTGACAGCCGCGGCAATGTCCTGCCTCTTCTGCGAAAACTGGCGGACGCGACCGGCAACATGGCGCGCGCCGGCCAGCGATTGCCTGTCATGACGGGGATTGACGCGCTGGAGGCGAGCGGCTTCCGCCAGCTCCAGGGACGACGCGTCGGCCTCTTGACCAACCGGTCGGCCCGTGACGGCAGAGGCCGGCGCACGGCCGACGTCCTGCGCAGTGCACCAGGCGTGAGGATGATGGCGCTGTTCAGCCCCGAGCATGGTGTCGACGCAGTGGCGGAGGGCCAAGTTTCATCCGGCCGTGACCCCGCGACCGGGCTGCCCGTGCATAGCCTGTACGGCGAGACGCGGCGCCCAACGCCCGAAATGCTGAGCGGGCTCGACACGCTGGTGATAGACCTGCCGGACGTCGGCACGCGCTACTACACCTATGCCACCACCATGGCCTATGCGATGGAAGAGGCCGGCCGGCATCGCATCCAGGTGATGGTGCTCGACAGGCCGAACCCGATCCGTGCCGACATCGTGCAGGGTCCGGTGCTTGATCCCGATCTGGTGTCTTTCATCACCTACCTGCCGATGCCGACGCGGCACGGCATGACGATGGGCGAGCTGGCGCGACTCTATCGGGGCGAAAGGAATATCGACGTTCGGTTACAGGTGGTCGCCATGAGGCGTTACGAGCGGACGCAGTGGTTCGACCAGACAGGCCTCGGCTGGGTACCTCCGTCACCCAACCTGCGCCGGCTGGAACAGGCCGTGCTCTATCCCGGCGTGGCGATGGTCGAGGGCGCCAATGTCAGCGTGGGACGCGGCACCGACACACCGTTCGAGGTCATGGGGGCACCCTGGATCGACGGCGTGGCGCTCGCACGCCATCTGGGCGCGCGGGCCGTCGCGGGCGTCCGCATCGACCCTGTCAGCTTCACGCCACGTGAATCGGCCTTCGCCGGCCAATCCTGCCAGGGTGTGCGCTTCACGATCACCGACCGCAACAAGCTCGACTCGTCTCTGCTCGGCCTCGAGCTGATCGCCGCCTTGCAGCAACTGCATCCCGATCGATTCGCCATCGACCGCACCATTGGCCTGCTGGGCTCCCGCCGATCGCTGGAAGCAACCAAGGGCGGCGCTGATCCGGCTGCGATTGCCGCGAGCTGGACGGCGGACCTCGAGGCCTACCGCCTCAAGCGGGAACGGTACTTGATGTATTAGGCGACAACGCAAAGCCAGTTGTTCAGCCGACCGCAGCGATGTGGCTGGTCGACCACGGATCAGGCGGGAATGCTTGGTGCGCGGAGCTTGGCTTGCCGCTGGTTACGGCGCGCCATCGCAAGCAGGCGGACGGCGGCCGCCGCCAGGACCAGTGCGGCCATAGGCCAGTAGAACCGGTCGAGGGGCACGCGCTTGCCGATGGCGACGGCGAAGCTGATCCAGATGTACCAGCCACCGATCAGGTGCAGGCGCCGCCAGCTGCGCGGGCCGAGCCACGCGGCAGTCCGGTCGAACGAGGTGACGGTCATCGCCGCGATGAACAGGTAGGCCGTGCCTGCCAGCACGATAGTGGTGAGGTTGGTGAGCTTCCAGAACAGCTCGCGGTCGAGGGCGGCGAGCGCCAGGATCGCGGCGAGATGGATGAAGTGGGAGGCGGCGAAGGAGACGCCCAGATAGCGCCGGTTGCGACGTTGCCACCGCGTGATCCCGCCTGGCGCCAGCTCGACCAGGGCGCTGGCGGTGAAGGCGAGCACGAACAGCAGCAGCGAGGTTCGGGCTGTCGCCCGGATAACCAGGCGAATGCCTTCGATGTCCCAGCCATACATCGCCAGGAGCACCAGCGACATGGCGACGAGCAGCGCTGCCAGAACGCCAAACAGACGCCATCCGTTCATGGAGCCACTCCTCTCAGGGAAGCGGTTCGGCGCAGCCGCCGGCCGAAGCTCAGGACCTCGACCAGCAACAGGCCGAGCAGGGCAAACTCCACCGCCGCTGCCAGCAGCACCACCAGCGGCACGCCCTGGTCGAACAGGCCCGCCCGGACGATGCCTGCGGCGATCGATGCCGCCAGTCCGACCAGACAGAGCATCGGCGCAAGCAGCGAGCGACGGAAGGCGAGCCAGCCGACGACGCCCACGGCGAGCGCGGCCAGGAAGCCGTAGCGGTCGATCAGGGGCGCCAGCGCTGGCGCGGAGCTGTCGTCCAGCCACATGATCCTGAGGCGCATGGCGACGAAGGTGACGACGACCGCGACCAGCAAGGTCAGCCAGGTCCGGCGCGACTGGCGTTCCACCGAGTCGGCGGCGAACTGTCCGGCGATTTCTCGCGCCGGGCCAAAGCGCTCGACGGCGCGGCGTTCGGCGTCGATCGCCGACCCGGCCGGGTCGGCCTCGACAGCGTCGCGCAGATGGTCCTCGACCTCGTCGGCCAGGCGGTCGGCCAGTGCCGCATCGAAATCGAGCTCGCGACGCAGGGTGGCGACGTACCGGTCGATGGCGCCGGTCGCTTTCTCGCCGGTCGCCTCTGCGCCGGCCCGCCCTACGCTGGCCATGCGCGCCCTCCTCCCAGCAACGTGTCGACAGCATGCGAGAAGCGGCCCCACGCCTTGCGGCGAGCGGCCAGCGCCGCTGCGCCGGTCCTGGTCAACGAATAGATGCGTCGCCGCCGTCCGCCGGAAGGCGTCGTCCAGGCGCTCGACAGCAGACCGGCCTGCTCGAGCCGATGCAGCGCCGGATAGACCGTCCCCTCTGGCAGGTCGAAGGTGCTCGCGCTCCTCGTCCTGATGGTCTCGATGATGGCGTAGCCGTGCGCCGGCCCTGCTTCGAGCGCCGCCAGCACGATGGCGTCCAGATGTCCTTTGAGCATCTCAGCTTCCATACCTAGCAATACTAGGTATTAGAGTTGCGAAGTCAAGACACTTGCACTTCGCAGCCGAAAGCCGATTAGTGCGTCGATGGACAGTCCCACATTCGACTTGATCGTAGTCGGCGCGGGTCCGGCCGGCCTGACTGCCGCAAGCGATGCCGCCAGCGCCGGCCTCAAGGTGCTCTGCCTCGACAAGCTCGCGCCGGGCGGCGCGTTGATCAATCTCGGCATCCTGCAGGATTACGACGAGGGTGCCGACGGCCCGCAGGTCGCTGCCCAGCTGACCGACGAGGCCACGGTCGCTGGAGTCGAGATCGGCTTTGGCGAAGTGGTAAAGCTCTCCGGTGTCGGCCCCTGGACGGTCGAGACGGCCGACGGAGAACGTCACACCAGTCGCGCCGTCGTCGTTGCCACGGGTCTCGACAAGGGCCGCCTCGGGCTGCCTGAGGAAGAACGCTACGAAGGCCGCGGCCTCTCCCACTGTGCCTCGTGCGATGGTCCGCTCTACGCCGGACTGCCGGTCATCGTCGCCGGCGCCTCGGGCTGGGCGGCGCACGAGGCCGAGGAACTGCAGGGTATCGCCAGCGAGGTCACCGTCGTCGACACGACCGGCGCCAGGCCTCCCGACGGCGTGACGCACATCGACGGCCGCATCGTCGCCCTCGAAGGCAACGACGGCCTGCAGTCGATCGTGGTCGAGAGCGGCGGCGCGCGGAAGACCATTCCGACCAGCGCGGTGTTCGTCTATGTCGGCCAGACGCCGGCTGCGAAATTCCTGCCGGATTCCCTTGCACGCGACGCCACCGGGCATATCGTAGTCGACGACCGGGGCCGTACCGCGTCGCCGACGCTGTTCGCGGTGGGCGACGTCCGCGCCGGCACGCGCTGCACGCTGTCCGACGCCGTCGCCGATGGCCAGCGCGCGGCACGGGCTGTCGTCGCGACCCTTTCGAAAGTCAGTTGAGGAGAAACGGCATGCGCATCGTCAATCCCACCTTCGGCTTGGCCGCCGCGGGCGGCCCCAAGGTGGAGCTGAAACCCGTTAACTGGGCGACCGATGCGATCGCCCTGGTCTCCAACTCCAAGCCGAACGCGCGCGAGCTGCTCGCCGGCATCCGCGACAAGCTCGGTTCCTTCCGGCCGATCGACAATATCGAGTTCCTGGCCAAGAACAGCGCCAGCCAGCCCGCCCCAGCCGACGTGATCGAGAAGGTCGCGGCGAACTTCCGGGGCGCACTCCTTGCCATAGCCGATTGAGGAAGCTGTTCATCGTGGAGTTTCCACGACAGCATCGAACTCGAGAAACGCGGCATCACGGCTTACGTGATCGCCACTGAAACGTTCCGCCCGCTCGTTCTGGCCCAGGCCAAGGCGCGCAAGGTCGAACCCAAGCTGATCGTCGTCAAGCATCCGATCGGCGGCCTGAACGCCGACGAGCTGCGCGAACGCATCGAAGCCGCTACCAGGGGACTGTCCGAGGCGACTGCGAAATGAAGGACATTGCCGACCAGGAAGTGATCGACATCGGCGACATGGATGTCGATGCCTTCAACGAGTTCGCCGCCGAGCAGGGTTGGAGCGACGGCATGCCGCTCTACCCGCCGACCGAGGAGAAGGTCGCGAAGTTCGTCGAGACGGTGCGCGGCGACAACCGGCCCTACGCGCCGGTGCCGCCGCGGCAGATCGTGCCGACGCTGCAGAGCATCGCCGCCAATGCCGTGATGGCGGGCTGCAAGCCCGAGTATTTTCCCGTGGTGACGGCGGCCCTGCGGGGCGTGCTTGATCCCGAATACAATCTCCACGGCACGCTGGCGACCACGCATTCGTGTGCACCGATGGTGATGGTGAGCGGCCCGATCCGCCATCAGCTCGGTATCAATTGTGGCTCCAATTGCTTCGGCCAGGGCTGGCGGCCCAACGCCACGATCGGGCGGGCGCTGGGCCTGATGCTGCTCAACATCGCCGGCGCCAAGCCGGGCGAGATGGACCGCTCGACCCAGGGCAATCCCGCCAAGTACACCTTCTGCTTCGGCGAGAACGAGGAGGAGAATCCGTGGGCGCCCTACCACGTGCAGCGCGGCTTCGCGCCCGGCGACAGCGTGGTGACGGTGATGTCGGGTGAAGGCCCGCACAATCTCAACGACCATGGCAGCACGACCGGCATCGGCCTGCTGACCACCTTCGCCGGCGGTATGTCGAACCCGGGCGCCAACACGGTCTACGGCAAGGGCCCGATGTTCGTCATCATCGGCCCCGAGCACGCCGCCACGCTGAAGCGCGACGGCTTCACCATCGAAACCATCCGCGAGGAGCTGTTCAAGCGCTCGCGCGTGCACGCCTCGCGCATCTCCGCGGAGAACCAGGACACCTACATCAGCACGGGCCACAAGCCGGACGGTGACTGGTTCACCATCGGGCGATCGCCGCAGGACATCCACATCACCGTGGCCGGCGGCCCCGGCAAGCACTCCGCCTTCATTCCCTCGTTCGGCGGCACGACGGTCGCCTGCGTGCGCGTCAACGCATGACGGGCAGCGCATGACGGGCGGGTCATGACGAGTGATTGGTGTGGCTGGCCGGTCGTCGACGAGGCGACCGGCTGGGAGACCGCCCAGCAGGTCCTGACCGATGCCGAGCTGTCGGACGGCCTGCCGCTGGTTCCGCCGACCCGACGGCGCCTCGAGGCGATGGTGGCGGGCATCGCCGATCGCACGGCCGCGCACGGCATGATGCCGCCGATGTTCGGCGAGCTCACGCCGGAGTCGGTGGCCTACCAATGCGCTATCGCCGGCTGCCAGCCGGCCGAGCTGCCGGTCGTCCTGGCCGCCGCAACGGCAACGCTCGAACCCGATTTCAACCTTTTGGGCATCGCCACGACGACGGGCACGGCCTGTGTCGCGCTCTGCGTGCACGGCCCGATCGCGCGCAAGCTCGGCCTCAACGCCGGCACCAATTGCCTGGGACCGGGCAACCGCGCCAACGCCAGCATCGGCCGCGCCCTGCAGCTCGTCATCCGCAATATCGGCGGCGCGCGAGCCGAGACCGGCGACATGGCGACCATGGGCCAGCCCGGCAAATACACCTTCTGCTTCGCCGAGCGCAGTGACGGCCCCTTCCCCACCCTTTCGGCACGGCGCGGCCTGGGCGCCGACGCCAGCGCCGTAACGGTGATGGGCGTGTCCGGCACCGCCGAGGTGCTGCCGGATGACGGCGAAGGCGCCACGCCCGAAGCGATCCTCTCGCCCATCGTCACGGCGATGCGGGCGGGCATCGTGATGTCGAGCATTCATCGCAAGAACGAACGCGGGGAGCAGGTCGTCCTGCTGCCCCTCGAGATGGTGCAGAAGATCGCCCGCCACGACGGCTGGGATCTCGCGCGCGTGCAGCGCTACATGTTCGAGGAAGGGCACGGCGTCGCCCGCTCGGCTGACGCCATCCATCCCATCCTGACCGGCGGCGCCGGCTACAAGATGACCTACCTGCCGATCTGGGGCGGCGGCTCGGAGACGGTGACGAGGCGGGTGTAGAGCCGGCAGCTTTCTCATACTCTTCCGGACCGTGGGCTTCCCGCCCGCTCACGATCATGAGCGGGCGGGACGCCCGCGGTCCCGAAGAACATTTAGGAAGCCGGAGAACTCATCGCTGGGAGCGCG
>NZ_JBFWZI010000025.1:17435-63615 GCF_050185545.1 Reyranella sp.
CCACTCCGATGGCGCTCATGGGATCTGTGATCGACAAGATGAGCGCCATCGGAGTGGCGCGCTCCCAGCGATGCAGCCTTTTGCCCAGGAGGGGCAGAATTCACCCTTCGCTGAACCGGCCCTTCCGTTTCGCCTCCTGCCGCAGTCGGCTGCGCGCTCTCACCGTGGCGAGCACCGGCGCCGAGATCATGTCCTTGCCGCGCAATTGGCGCAGTGGCGACAGCGCACGCTCGAGCGACAGCAGCGGGCGCCTGGCCCGCCAGAAGGGAATCGTCCGCTTGGTTCCAAGCACTACATCCTCCATCCGATCCACTCGCAGAGGCCGCGGCCCATCACCCAGTCGAGGTCCTGGCCTTTGAGCCACGGCAGTTCCTCGGTGAACATGGTGACTCCCTGACGGTAGCTACAAGGCAGGCGCGAGAAATCGGTTCCCCAGAAGGTGCGCTGTGGACCGAATGTGTCGAAAACGCGGCGGATGTGCGGGTGCGCCGACCGGAAGGGATAAGTCTTGTCGTCGACATAGCAAGGCATGGCCGAGACCTTGGCGGCCACGTTGGGTCGCCTGGCGAGCGCCAGGACCTTGTCGAGCGTCGCGAAGTTGGTGGCCTCGCGCACGTCCTTGCCGCTCTTCAGGCCGAGATGGTCGAGCACCAGCCGCAGGCCCGGATGGCGCTCGGCGATCCCGTCGGCAAGGTGCATGTATTCGTGATGGAACAGCACCATTGCCGGGATGCCGACCTTCTCCATCTCGCCCCACAGCCAGTCGAAGCGGCCGTCGAGCAATGGCTGGCGCAGGACCTCGGTGTGGAAGGTGAGACGCACACCCAGCATGCCCTTCTGCTGCTTCCAGCCGGCGATCCGCTCGCGCGCGCCCGGCGCGTCCGGATCGAAGCGGCCCATGATGCGGAAGCGGTCGGGATGGCTCGCCACGGCATCGAGGGCGACGTCGTTTCGATCGCCCTCCCACGACGGCGGCACGAGGACGACGCCTTCGACACCGGCCTTGTCCATCTCGGCCAGCAATTCTTCCTTGCCGAGCGGCGCGCGATGCGGCTCGGCCCGCGCGGGCCACGGGCGCTCAGGCGTGTTGGCGGCCCAGATATGCACCTGGGCGTCGACGATCTTCATGGCTCTCCCCCTCGCTACCGCCAATTCAGGGTCGATCGCAGCAGCCTTGCGAACACCCACATGCCGAAGCCCCAGAATCCATAGACGATCGGCACGACGACGACGCCGGGCAGGCGAAATCCGCCGCCCATCGGCAGGCCCTTGATCGGCAGGACGACGAACCAGTTGACCAGGCTGACGACGATCGCAGCAAACAGGATCCAGCCCAGGACGCCGCCCAGGGCACCGGGCAGGCGTGGAACGAGGAACGCCGCGACGGCGCCCCACAATCCTCCCCAGAATGCGGAGGACACGATGGTCGGCACGCCCCACGGAGGCACGCCGCGCATGTTGTAGAGCACGGCGCGCGTGTAACCGAGCTCGTTCGACAGCCAGAACCCGAGCTGATGGAAGACGAGCACGCCCAGCGCGCCCGCCACGAAACCGACGATGACCGTGCGCAACGCGTCGTTCATGCGAGACCTCCCCTTGCTGGACGCTGATTGCGCCAGGGCCTGGCGCGCTCGAGCTCGGCGGCAAGCGAATACAGCGTCTCTTCCGCACCGAACCGGCCGACGAACTGCAGGCCGATCGGCAAGCCGCCGATCGGCACGTCGTCGTCGGTCCAGGCGAGCGGCACCGACATGGCCGGCACGCCCGCCGCGTTGCACACCGACGTGAAGGCGACCATCGGCGCCACCTCCTCTTGAAAACTCTCGACGCTGCCGTCCATGCGCACGACGCCGAGCGGCAGCGACGGTCGCGCGACGGTCGGCGACAGCAGCACGTCGTGGCGCTCGAAGAAGGCGCCGAGCTGCCGGCCCGTGCGATGGAAGACCTGCACCGCGCGGATGTAGTCGTGGGCCAGGATGGTCCGGCCCTGCTCCGCCGTCGCGCGCGTCACCGGTTCGAGATCGTCTGGTCCGGGCACACGGCCGTTGGCTCGGATCTGGATGTTGGTCCAGGTGTTGGCCGCCATGATGGTGCCCAGCGCCGCGCCGCTCGCGACCGCATCGTAGTCCGGCGTCGCTTCCGCGACGTGGTGACCGAGCTCGTCCAGGAGCTTCGCCGTCTGCTCGACCGCGGCCACCAGCGATCGATCGAGCACATCGCCGCCGGCCGGCTTCAACTGGAAGGCCACGCGCAGCCGGCCCGGCGGACGCGCGGTCGCCGCGAGGAAGGAACCGGCCGGCGGCGCGCGGTAGGGGTCACCCGGCTCGCCGCCGGATATGACATCGAGCAGCGCGGCACTGTCGCGCACGGAGATCGACACGCAATGCTGGGCGCCGGCGCCGGCCAGGGTCTCACCCATCGGCGCCAGGCTCACGCGGCCGCGCGACGGCTTCAGGCCGAACAGGCCGCATAGCGCCGCCGGAATGCGGATAGAGCCGCCGCCGTCTGTCGCATGCGCCATCGGCAGGCCGCGCGCCGCCACGATGGCTGCCGAACCGCCCGATGAGCCCCCGGGCGAGAGATCCTTGCGCCACGGGTTGATCGTGGCGCCGCGGAAGGTCGGCTCGGTGGTCGGCGCCAAGCCGAACTCGCTGGTGTTGGTTCGCCCGACGATCACCAGGCCGGCGCGGCGCATCGCGGCAATGGCGGCGCTGTCAGCCGCGGCAACCGGCGCACGGGCGAAAAAGCGCGAGCCCAGCGTTGTCGGCGTGCCGGCGCAGTCGGCCATGAGCTGCTTGACAACGAAGGGTACGCCGCGGAACGGGCCATCGCCGGCGGCCGCCACCGACTTCTCGAGCAGCTCGCCGTCGTAGAGATCGGTGATCGCGTTCAGCGATGCATTGAGGGTACGCAACTTCGCAAGCGTGCCGTCCAGCAGCTCGCGCGCGCCGAGCTTGCGCGCCTTGATCAGCTGCGCGACGCCCAGTGCATCGTGGTTGGCAAAAAGATCGTCCACCTCAGCTCCGCCAGCGCTCGAGGTTGGCGGTGACGAAGGCGTCGTCGTTGAGCTCTGGATAGGTCGCATAGAGACGATCGATGCCTGCACTCTGCCCGGGGCTCAGCGTCTCGTGCGGGTCGAGGCATTCGATCGACGTCATCAGCCCCTGGCGACGCAGGATCTCGTGACAGCCGGGGATGCAGCCGGCAAAATCGTGGTCGACGTCGAACACGACCGAGTTGCAGTCGGTAACGAAGGAATCGAGCGCCAGCACCTCGGGCGTGATGGCGCCGGCCGACACGGCGAGCTTGAGACGCTGCAGCATCTCGACGGCCCCGCGCGTCCACACGCTCCAATGGCCCAGCAGCCCGCCCTGGAAGCGCATGATCACCTCGCGGTTGCCGGTGCGCACGACCAGGGGCGTCACGAGGTCGGCGACGATGTGATCGTCGTTGCCGGTGTACAGCGTGATCCGGTCCTCGGCCTGCGCCTGGACGACGCCGACCGCGACATCGAGCGTGCGATAGCGGTTGAACGGCGCCACCTTGATCGCCACGACGTTGTCGATTGCGGCAAAGCGCGCCCAAAAGGCGCGCGAGAGGGCGATGCCGCCCACCGCGGTCTGCAGGTAGAAGCCGACCAGCGGCATCTCGCGCGCCACGGCCGTGCAGTGCTCGATCAGCTCGTCCTCGCTCGCTCCCTTGAGCGCGGCGAGCGACAGCAGCACGGCGTGGTAGCCGAGCGCGCGCGCCGTCCTGGCTTCATCGACCGCCTGGGCGGTCTTGCCGACAGCGCCCGCAATCATCACCAGCGGCCGGTCGGTCCAATCACGCGCGGTCTCGATGGCGAGCTCCAGCACCGGCCGATAGAGCCCGACCTCGCGGATGGCGAATTGCGTGGAATGCACACCCACCGCGAGGCCACCCGATCCGGCGTCGACGTAATAGCGGCTGATCGCGCGCTGCGAGTCGCGATCGAACTTGCGGTCGGGGCCAAGCGCCAGCGGATGCGCCGGAATCACCGAGCCGTGGCGCAGCTGCGCAATCACGGATGCCGGCAAGTCATGCCAATCAAGAGCAGAATCTGACATCATGCTTACATCCTACCGCTTTTCCGGCGCGTGATTCACGCCTCTCGTTGCATTGCCTGTCCGGGTCGCTTGCAAAGGGAGTAGCGTATGAAGTTCGCGCATGTTTGCCTGGTGACGGGGCTTGCGCTCGGATTGCCTCTCTCTGCCGTCGCACAACAAGGCCCATCCCGGGCCGCGGCTGCCGATTCCAAGTATTGCAGCGCGTTGGCAAGATCGTATCAGGGCACGTTTCCCACCCAGCAGGGTATGCCGGCCGCCGACGTCGTCCTTCTGGGCCAGTGCGACAGCAATCCGCGCGCGACGATCCCGGTGCTGGAGCAGAAGCTCACCGACAGGAAGGCCACCTTGCCGCCTGACGACAGGGGAGTTACCCAGCAGCCGCGCGCTCCACGGACGCAGCGTTAACCTCTTCTGCTGGGACCGCGCCACCCCAGTGGCGCTCATGCTCTTCTGGACCGCGGGCGTCTCGCCCGCTCATGCCTCCTTGCTGCCACCCTGAGCACAGTTTCGGACTTGATTGCTGAAAGTTGCAAAGCACGCACGCGGCAAGCAGCGACGAGGTCCGTTTCCGCGCGCAGGACGACGAAGTGATTCATGAGCGGGCGGGACGCCCGCGGTCCAGAAGAGCATGAGCGCTACTGGAGCGGCGCGGGCCCAGCAATGAGCTGAGCGACCTAACCCAACTCCGGTCCGGCGAGCGCGACGAGATGAGCTGGATCGTCAAGTCCCTTGGCCTCGCCCAAGGTCATGCGCATGTAGCCGCGCGGCGAGACGGCGCCCTGCGCCTGCAACCATTGACGTACCGCGCCGTGCACCGCCGGCACGTCAATGATGAACGGTCCCGGCGCCGCCTTCGACGCCTGCGCGATCAGCGCAAGTGCGATGGGCTCGCTGTCGACCACCACCGGGCCGAGCGACGTCGCGGTCCTGCCCTCGCGTCCCAGAACGAACCCGACGAGCTTGCCAGCGCCATCCTCGGCCAGCCAGGCGCGCGCCGGCTGGCGCAGGGCGAGGTGCGCGAGCAACGCCGGCCGCTCCATGCCGGTGTGCGGTCGATCGTAGAGCGCAAGGCGTGACAGATCGCCGGCCGTGACCGGCCGCATCGAGACGCCGGCCGGCATCGGAGGCGGCTCGGTCACGCTGTCGAAGTGCCAGCGCGCGATCGGATAGAGGTCGCGAAAGCCGAGCGGCAGGTAGATCGGTCGCCCCTGTTCGGTGGCGTCGAGACCCGCGACCGCGCCGGCCGACTGAACCTCGCGGATGCAGTGCCTGAGCAGCGTCGTGCCGACGCCGCCACGCCGACGCTCGCGCGTCACCAGCACCATGCTGATCCAGGCGAGCCGCCGGCCGAGCGGCAGGATCAGCGAGCTTGCCTGCCACTGCCCGTCGGGGCCAGTGCAGCCGTAGCCCCTGCCCGCGCCCAGCATGAAGCGCCAGTCGGCCAGGTTCTGGTTCCAGCCCGCCTCGATCGACAGCGGCCAGACACCTTCGCAATCATCGACGCCGATCGGCCTGATTGCCGGCGGCTCAGTACTTGCCATCGCGCACCTCGTAGCGCGTCGGCTTGTTGAGGCTCGTCATGCCGCGCGCCAGCCAGTCGGCGGTCCATTCGATCATGGTGGCGACCGGCACCCCGGGCGGGCCGAATTCCTGCACCATGCGCCGCGCGTCGTTCAGCCAGCCGGCCGGCGCCTCCTTGCCAGCGAGCACCGGCTTGCGGCCCAGGAGCCTGCCGAACTCGCCGGCGAGCCGGCGCACCTCGAGCGTCTCGGGACCAGTGACATTCAACGGCGATGTCGGAGTCGTGACGCGCGTCAGGGCGCGCAAGGCAACCGTGTTCGCGTCGCCCTGCCAGATCACGTTCACATGCCCCATGGTGAGGTCGATCGTCTCGCCGTCGCGGACCTTGCGGCCGATATCGTGCAGCACGCCGTAGCGCATATCGATGGCGTAGTTCAGCCGGAACAACCGGCCCGGCGTGCCGTGCTGCGCGGAAAAATACTCGAACATGCGCTCGCGGCCGACGCAAGAGTAGGCGTAGTCGCCGGGCGGCGGCACCGGCGCCACGTCCTCGCTGGCGCCGCCGGTCTCGACTGGCACCCATGGATAGACGTTGCCGGTCGAGAAGGCGACGATGCGCGAGGCCTTGAAGACCTCGGCGACCATCGCCGGGACCTGCACGTTCATCGCCCAGGTCAGCGGGACGTTGCCGGTGGCGCCAAATTTGCGGCCGGCCATGAAGATAACGTTGTCGGCCTTGGGCAGGCGTTCGAGCGCGCCGCGGTCCAGCAAGTCGGCGGCGATCGGCTCGACGCCGGCCGCGACGAGGTTCTCGCGCACGCCGGGTTCGCTGAAGCGCGCCACGCCAATGACCCGTTTGCCGGGCGCGGCACGCTTGGCAAGGCGCGCCAGGGTCGGCCCCATTTTGCCGCCGACACCCAGCACCAGGATGTCGCCCGGCACCTTCGCGAGATCGTCGATCAGCGCCTGCGACGGAGTCGTCATGAAATCTTCCATGGCTTCGACCGTCTCGAAGCGGGGCGGCAGTTTCTTGTCGGTCATCGAGCAGCCTCCCACGGGCGCATTTACAAAGGAACCTCGCCCTGAGGAGCGGCCGCAGGCCACGTCTCGAAGGGTCGGCAACAGAGCGGGTGCTGCGACACCGCTATTCCTACGATCTCCTGTGTGGCCCATCTTTCGAGACGGCCGCTACGCGCGGCCTCCTCAGGATGAGGACTTTGTTGGGCCTTCGCCAATTTTGTGCCTATGACGTGACCTCCCCGGCCATCGGTTTCATCGAAGTGAAGTCCATCTCGGCGCCGACGGCGAACCCCGGCACATCGAGCGAGCCAAGCGCCAGGCGGCCCCCGATCGCCTTGAGACGCGCCGGCTTGCCCGGCTGCTTGCCGTAGAGATCGGGATGAGCGGCGACGAAGGCGCGCTGCTCGGCCTCGGGCGCGAAGCTCATGCCATCGATGAAATGGTGCGCGTTGCGCTCGACATGGGTCATGCCGAGCAGCGACACCAGGGCCAAATCCTGCTGCACACTGACGCCGGGCCACGTCGTCAGGTCCTCGGCCGACATGAAATGCCCCGACCCGAGCCGCGCGACACGCGCGGCGTTGAGGATCGACTTGTAGAAGCCCTTGCAGCTCTTGCTCGAAACGCCGGCGTAACCGAGCTTCAGGGCCCGCGGAAACGACGACAGCTCGCCGTCCGACTCGTCGATGATCACCGCGCGGTGCCGCGCCAGCGGCTCCACCGAGCGCGACAGCGCCACCGCCCGCTTGATCGGCTGCTCGATGAACAGGGTCGATTTGGCGAGCCGGGCCAGCGCCGGCGTCTCCTCGATCCGGCGCCACAGCTCGACGATGCCCTCGACGTCGTCGTACTGCTCGTTGCCGTCCAGGGTGGTGCGATAGTCGCCAGCGCCGGCGTCTAGCACCGCAGCGATGCGGCCCAGCCGCGCGAGGTCGGCCTCGATATCGCCACCCACCTTCAGCTTGTAGTAGCGCCCGCGATAGTACGAGACGACCTCCTCCAGGGTCTCCGGCAGGCCGTCGTTGACGCGCTCCGACGTCGGACGATCCGCGGCCGTAAGGGGATCGACCAGGCCTACCGTGTGGCGCACGTCGATGCCGGCCTGCGGCACCAGCCCGGCCAGAAATCCCGCAAGCGCCGTGTCCTCGATATCCGGCGTCAGCGAGGTCGTGCGGATGCCCGGCACGTTGGCCCTGATCATGGTGGCGAAGGACTGGCCGATGGCTCGCCCCACGGCGTCGAGAATGGCTCGGTCGAGCAAGGCGGGACCGTAGGCCGCCGCCAGCGGATTGAGACCAAGCTCCGCCCCGCGCCGCTGCTGCTCGGCATAGGTTTCGACGAACAGATCGAACGGCGTGTCGAAGCCGTGCGCCCGATAGAGCTCGATGGCGAGGCCGAGCGCCTGACGCAGCTGCTCGAGGTTCTGGGCGTCGGAGAATTCCGGGCTCTTCTCGAACCACTTCGCCGCCAGCGCCTCGGCAGCCACGCCCTCGCTGGTGCGGCCGTCCTGCAGCGCGATGCGTACCTTGATCACCGCCTGGGTGGCGTCGGTGACGGTGATGACGCCGAAGCGGAAGGCGAGCCGCATGTTCACATGCCGCTCGTAGCGCTCGACCTCCTCCAGCTTCACCTTCATGCCTGCGCCTCCATCAGGCCGGCGACGTAGCCGATCATGCGCGCGGCGCACGACGGTCCATCGGGCTCATAGACGAATGGTTCCATCGCGATCCAGCCGCCATAACCGGTTTCCCGCAGCGCCCGCACGACCGGCGCGAAGCGGTCCTCGCCCTGGCCCGGGCCGCGCCTGTTGCGGTCGTTGAACTGGACATGCGCGAGAAGGCCGGTCGGCATCCAGCGGCGGATGGCGTCCGCCACCGGCTCGGGCTCCATCAGCCCGGCCGCCAGCGTATCGATCATGGTGCGCAGCGCCGGATTGCCGAGTCGCCGCACGATCTCCGCCGCCTCGGCCAAAGTGTTGACGAAGTTGCAGTCCGGCGCCGCGAGCGGCTCGATGCAGTAGGCGACGCGCGCCGCTGCCGCCTGCTCGGCCGCCAGCAGCCAGGCTTCCTCGGCGCGCGACCGGTCGTCCGCGCTCGACGCTCGGCGCTGCGCCGGCGAGCCATGGACGAGGTACGTTCCGCCGAGCTCGGCACAGAGCTCGACCGAGGCCGCGAGCACGTCGACGCTCTGCCGCCAGACGGCGCGGTCTGCCGTGGTGATCGAGAGGCCGGCCGGCGCCGCCAGCAGCCAGTGCAGGCCGCTCACCTCGAGACCGGCATCTCGGCAGCTGCGCCGGATATCGGCACGCCTGGCCGCCGGCATGCGCCAGGCGTCGTCGCCGAGAGTGAAGGGCGCCAGCTCGAGCCCGTGATAGCCGAGCCCGGCGGCCAGGGCGCATTGACGATCGAACGGGAGATCGCGAATCACCTCGTTGCAAAGAGAAAGCTTCACCGATCCTCACGTTGACGGGCAAATCCGCCTTCTGTCGCGGCCCCTGCTGGGGCATGATATCAGCGACATGAAAGCACTGAACAGCGCCGACTCTCCCATCAGAGCGAGCTTTGGGGCACGGTGTTTGGGTGCCTCCCCCGATTGCGGGGGTGGAATCACGGACGGCTTCACGACAGACACTTTCGCAGCGTCGTGGTGCTCCCGCGCACGCCGGGCGACGCCACGCGCATGACGAAACTCACGATGGCAAGCCGCCAATACTGGCCGACGATCGGGCTGTTCGCGATCTTGCTGGCGAGCTGGCAGATCGCGGTGAGCTTCGGCGGCATTCGCGAATACCTGCTGCCCTCGCCGCTCGCTGTCTGGAACGCACTGTGGTTCGGCGACACCAACTGGACGCAGCATCTGTGGGTCACGACGCTGGAGATCATCGGCGCCTTCGTCCTGGCGGCCGTGGCCGGCATCGTGCTCGGCGTCGCCATCGCCTGGTCGCCTTTGATGGCCAATGCGCTGGTGCCGTTCCTGGTTTTCGTCAACACCCTGCCCAAGGTCGCGGTGGCGCCCCTGTTCCTGATCTGGATGGGCTACGGCATCTTTCCCAACATGCTGATGGGTGCCCTGATCGGCTTCTTCCCGGTGGTCATCAACACCGCGGTCGGTCTGACCCAGGTCGAGCCCGATATGCTCGATCTGGGACGCGTGTTCAGCGCGCCGAAATGGAAGATCTTCCTCAAGATCCGGCTGCCCAATGCACTGCCCTACATCCTGAGCGCGCTCAAGATCACGGCGACGGCGGCCGTGGTCGGCGCCATCGTCGGCGAGTTCGTCGCCTCGCAGAGTGGCCTCGGCTATGTCATCGTCACGACCCAGAGCAGCATGAACACCTCGGTGGCGTTCGCGGCGCTGATCTGGATTTCCGTCGTGGGGCTGCTGCTGTACGGCGCCGTCGTCCTGGCGGCCCGCGTGTGGGCGCCGTGGGCCGAAGGGACCGAGTAGGTTGGAACGGCAGGGCCATCGCAAATGCCATTTTCTCCGTCATCCCGAGCGGAGCCGCCCGAAAGGTGGCGCAGTCGAGGGACCTTTCTTGTTGATGCTCCAGCAAGCAAGGTCCCTCCGCTACGCCTCCTTCGGCTGCGCTCAGGGCAGGCGCTGCGCTCGGCTCCGGTCGGGATGATGAAGTTTTTTTTGGCAAGTGTGATTGCCTTGGTTGAAACGGGGAGCTGCAACGGGAGCGCACAATGATACGCATCGCCTCACTGTCACTGGCAGCCTTGCTGGCCGCCACCGCCGGCGCATCGGCGCAGGAAAAATTCACCTTCGCCCTCAACTGGTTCGCCGTCGGCGATCACGCCGCCTACTGGGTGGCGCTCGACAAGGGCTACTACAAGGCCAAGGGCCTCGACGTCATCCTGGAGAACTCCAAGGGCTCGGGCGATTCGATCGCCAAGGTCGATACCGGGCGCGCCGATGCGGGTCTCGCCGACGCCGCCGTGGTGATCGCCTCGGTCGGCCGCGGCACCACTGTCAAGACCGTCGGCATGGTGTTCGACAAGACGCCGCTCAACATCTTCAGCCTCAAGTCCAACCCGCTCACCAAGCCCAAGGACCTCGAGGGCAAGACACTAGGCGCCCCTCCGGGCGACAGCCAGCGCCAGATGTTCCCGGCCTTCGCCAAAGTGAACGGCATCGACGCCTCCAAGGTCGCGTGGGTGAACATCGAGCCGGCGGCCAAGATCGCCGCCGTGGCCGAGAAGCGCATGGACGGCGTCGGCGACTACTCGACCGGCCTGCCGCTCTACGAGAAGGCCGCCGGCAAGGGCAATGTCGTGATGATGCCGTGGGCCGATTTCGGCTTCGACATGTACTCGATGTCGATCATCGCGAGCGCCAAGACGATGAAGGAACGCCCGGCCGTCCTCAAGGCGTTCCTCGAAGCCTCCTACATGGGCTGGCGCGACGTCATGGCCGATCCCAAGGCCGCCATGGAAATCTTCAAGAGGCGCGTGCCCGAGGTCGATGTCGAGGTGATGACGCCCAACATGATGATCGGCCTCGGCCTGATGAAGACCGACCGCTATGCAAAAAACGGCATCGGCTGGATCGACCAGAAGAAGATGTGCGACTCGGTCGAGCTGGTGAACACCTACATGGGCCTGCCGAAGAAGGTCGCGTGCGCCGACGTGTACTCGACCGACTTCTTCACCAAGGTCGACATGCCGAAGTAGATTCCGGTCCGCGTGGAAAAACCCCTGATCGGCCTCGACCGGGTCGACATGACCTATGCGACGGCGAGCGGCCCGGTCGAGGCCCTCGCCGGCATCTCGCTGACCGTCGGCGGCGGCGAGTTCGTCTCACTGGTCGGCCCGAGCGGCTGCGGCAAGTCGACCTTGCTGCGCATCGTCGCCGGGCTGCGGCCGGCCACTCTCGGCACGGTGATGGTCGCCGGCCGTGCGGTGCGCGACCCGATCCCCGACGTCGGCATGGTGTTCCAGGCGCCCAACATGCTGCGCTGGCGGACGATCCTGCAGAACGTGCTGCTACCCGCCGAGCTCGCCGGCAAGGATGTTCGCGGCCTGCGCGGCCGGGCCCACGACCTGCTCGCCATGGCCGGCCTCGAGGGTTTCGCCGACAAGCTGCCGCGCGAGCTGTCGGGCGGCATGCAGCAGCGCGCCGCGCTTTGCCGCGCCCTCCTGCTCGATCCACCGCTGCTCCTGATGGACGAGCCGTTCGGCGCCCTCGATGCCATGACCCGCGACGACATGGGGCTCGAGCTGCTGCGCATCTGGGGCGAGCGCGATCTCGCCCGCGAAGCCCGCAAGACCGTCCTGTTCGTCACCCATTCGATCGCCGAGGCGGTCTTCCTGTCCGACCGCGTCGTGGTCATGACGCCGCGTCCCGGCCGGATCGCCGCCAACGTGACGGTCGACCTGCCCCGCCCGCGCACCGCCGAGCTGCGCGCCTCCGAAGCCTTCGGCCGCCTCAGCCTCCTGATTTCCCGAACCCTGACCGGCCGGGCGCACGCGGTGCTCTGACTTTCCTCCCCAGTTTTGCTGGGGAGGTGCCCCGTCATACGGGGCGGAGGGGTCATGTTCTTTGGACCGCGGGCGTCTCGCCCGCCCGGCGCATTCATATGCGCCGTTCATGACTATGAGCGGGCGGGACGCCCGCGGTCCGGAAGACCCATGACTCCGTCGGCGACGCCGGGGAGGAATCCGAGGCGCTTTGCGCCCGCCCCCGTCCCTGTTAAGACCCGCCGGAAGACAGCCAGGAGAACCCATGTCCGTTGCCGCCACCCCGATCAGAAGCGCCGCCAAGGGCGTCAGCGCCGACGCCAAGCCGTTCGACTGGGAGGACCCGTTCTTCCTCGACGACCAGCTCACCGAGGACGAGATCGCGATCCGCGATGCCGCGCGCGACTACTGCCAGGAAAAGCTGATGACGCGCGTGCTCGAGGCCAACCGGCACGAGAAGTTCCATCGCGAGATCATGAACGAGATGGGCGCGCTCGGCCTGCTGGGCTCGACCCTGCCCGAGAAATACGGCTGCGCCGGCGCCAACTACACGGTCTACGGGCTGGTGGCGCGCGAGGTCGAACGGGTCGATTCGGGCTACCGCTCGGCGATGAGCGTGCAGTCCTCGCTGGTGATGCATCCGATCTACGCCTACGGCACGGAAGAGCAGCGCATGAAGTACCTGCCCAGGCTCGCCACCGGCGAGTGGGTCGGCTGCTTCGGCCTCACCGAGCCCGACCACGGCTCCGACCCGGGCGGCATGAAGACACGCGCGGTCACCGTGCCCGGCGGCTTCAAGCTCTCGGGCTCGAAGATGTGGATCACCAACTCGCCGATCGCCGACGTGCTGGTGGTGTGGGCCAAGCTCGACGGCGGCGCCATCCGCGGATTCATCCTCGAGCGCGGCTGGAAGGGCCTCGAGACGCCGAAGATCGAAGGCAAGTTCAGCCTGCGAGCCTCGGTGACGGGCGCCATCATGCTCGACGAGGTGTTCGTCCCGACCGAGAACCTGATGCCCAATGTGGCGGGCCTCGGCGGGCCGTTCGGCTGCCTCAACAACGCGCGCTACGGCATCGCCTGGGGCGCGATGGGCGCCGCCGAGTTCTGCTGGAAGCAGGCGCGCAATTACACGCTCGATCGCAAGCAGTTCGGCCGGCCGCTCGCCGCCAACCAGCTGATCCAGAAGAAGCTCGCCGACATGCAGACCGAGATCGCGCTCGGCCTGCAGGCCTGTCTCAGGGTCGGCCGGCTCAAGGACCAGGGCCATGCCCAGCCCGAGATGATCTCCCTGATCAAGCGCAACAATTGCGGCAAGGCGCTCGACATCGCCCGGATCGCCCGCGACATGCACGGCGGCAACGGCGTGTCCGACGAGTATCACGTGATCCGCCACGTCATGAACCTCGAGGCCGTCAATACCTACGAGGGCACGCACGACGTGCACGCGCTGATCCTCGGCCGCGCCATGACGGGGATCCAGGCCTTCTCCGCCGGCGCCTAGGAACCCCGACCTGCCACCCGCCGGCGACATCGCGATCGTCGTCACCGGCGCCCTGGTCGGCGGCTTCGTCAACGGCCTCACCGGTACCGGCTATGCGCTGATCTCGCTGGGCTTCTGGCTGCAGGCCATGGCGCCCACGACGGCGGCGCCGCTGGTCGCCCTGTGCTCGGTATGCGGCCACGCCCAGGCCCTGCCGTCGATCTGGCGCGGCGTGCGCTGGCCGCGCCTGTGGCCGTTCCTGGTGGCGGGATTGGCGGGCGTTCCGTTGGGCACGCTGCTACTCGAGCACATCCACGTCCAGCCGCTGAAGCTCGGCGTCGGGCTGTTCCTGATCCTCTACAGCGCCTGGATGGCGTTCGTGCGCTATCCGCCGCGCGTGCGCGGCGGCGGGCGCTTCGCCGACGCCGCGGTGGGCCTTGCCGGCGGCGTGATGGGCGGCATGGCGAGCCTCAGCGGTCCGGCACCGATCATCTGGGTGCAGCTGCGCGGCTGGGGCAAGGACGAGCAGCGCGGCGTCCTGCAGCCCTACAACATGGCGATCCTGTTCACCGCGCTCGTGTCGGCGGGGGTGGCCGGCTTCCTCGACCGTACCTACCTGATCTGGGCGGTCCTCTCGGTGCCCGTCAGCCTCGCCGGCACGCGCCTCGGCCTGCTGCTTTACCGACGCGTGAACGATGCCGGCTTCCGCCGCCTCGTGCTAATACTGCTCGCCCTGTCGGGGGTGACGCTGATCATTTCGGCACTGCGATGAATTCGGCTCGATCGCTGTTCGCGCTCGTCTTCCTGACGGTCGGCGCAATCATTGGCGCGGCCGGCATCGCCCTGCATACCGCCCCCCGGTCTGCGGTCTTACGCGACCGTATGCGCGGTCTGTCACGGCCCCGACTGTCTCGGCAAACGCAATGGCGTGGTCGGCGATGCGCGCGGCTACGACTTCCCGCCTCTCTGGGGTCGCGATTCGTACAACGATGCTGCCGGCATGGATCGCTATTTCCGGATCGTCGGGTTCGTCCGCCGCAACATGCCGCGCGGCGTCGACCCACAGCATCCGGTGCTGAGCCTGCAGCAGGCCTGGGACGTCTCGGCCTACGTCATCGCCCAGCCGCGGCCGCATCACGACGCGGCGAGGTAGCATGCTCTCCTCCCCAGCTTCGCTGGGGTGTCCGCGTCTTCGCGGACCTGGCTCCGCCGAAGCGAAGCCGCTTGGGATAGGCGCCGCCAGGCGGAGGGGTCATGCTCTTCCGGACCGCGGGCTTCCCGCCCGCTCATGCTTACAAGACCGGGCGGGACGCCCGCGGTCCGCATGACGCATGCCCCCTTCGTCGCCGAAGACGGCGCACCTCCCCAGCGAAGCTGGGGAGGCGAATAGACTCACCTCACTCTTGCGACGAACATCGTGCCGAACTCGTCGACCGGGTGGTGGACCTTCTCGATAGAGAATCCCGCCCGGCTGGCGGCCTCGCGGAAATAGGTCTCGGTAAATCCCAGCTCGAGCCAGCCGAAGCAACGGGTCGACCACACGCTTCCGCCGTCCAGGCGCAAGCCCCAGGGCATCGGCAGGGTTTCGTCGATCGGCTCGGCCGCGAACAGTACCTTGCCATCCGGCTTCAGCCTGCCCGCGAGCGACGCCAGCAGCGCACGATGGTCGCTGCAATGATGGAACGAGGCGTCGAACACGATCGCATCGAACTTGTCCTCCAGCTCTGCGACGGCGGCAAAATCGCGGCACAGCAGGCGCGGCGGATTGGCCAGGCCCCTGCAGCGATGCTCGACTATGTCGAGGAAGCGCTGCTCGATGTCGATGGCTGTGACCTGATAGCCCATCTGGGCCAGTGCGAGGGTCGTGTTCCCCCAGCCCGATCCGAATTCCAGGACAGAAGATTTCGACGGCAACTCGAGGGTCCTGATGATCAGCCCGGTCAGCATCAAATGGGTGGAGACCGTCTTCCAGCTCTGCGTGTAGTAGGGAAATGGCAGCGCGCTCGGATCGGCGCCGAGAAAGCTGCTGCGCTCGTTCTCGATCGTGTAGGGACGGCCGGCGATCAGTTCATAGAGGCCGAGCTGATAGTCTGCGTATTCTTTCGAGAACGGATCGGACGGCAGGTTCGCGAAGTCGACGACGTACCTGAACGATTGCAGGGCGGCCCGCACCGCGTCGTCGGAAATCGCGTGGGCCGCATCCACCTCCTTCAGCGCCGCGTCGAGCTCGTCGATCGTCGCGACATCCCGCACCTTGGGCTCGGCGTTGGCCGGCGGAACCTCGGCCACCGGGGGCTCCTGTGCTTCCGGCGGCCTGGCGGAGCACATCTCGACGACGGGCGCCGCGACGACCGAGGTCGCGGCAGACGGCGGGGATTGCGCCGGCGCGGGCGAACGATCGCCGAACCAGCGCCGCCACAGGCTACCGGACGCCATTCATCCAGCCAGGTACTTCAGGCAGCCCGTCCGGTCGAGGATCTCCGCCAGGCCCGGCGCCGCGCTGGCCGCCTTGTACTTGCGACGTATCTCGGCCAGCGACCGCGCATGGTACTTCTGCGGCGTCTGCGACCATGCCGCGCCGCCCAGCGTCATGTCGAAGGTCTTGTCGTCCCGCGCGATCGCCGCCTCGTTCGCCGCCGACCACGGCAGGAACAGGCCGCCAACCTCCTTCTCGAGCAGCGGCAGCAGGGTCGACGCCAGCCCGTCCCAGGCCTCGAACGGGCCTTCCGCGCCCGGCGACACCATGCGCCGTACCCAGGCCATCACGTTCGGTGACGAGTCCCGCATGACGGCGCCCGGCGTCGGATCGGTGGCGGCCTCGTAGAGCTGACCCCACAAGCCGAAATCGGCCATCGCCGGCCGGCCGCCGAGAAGGTACGGCCGCATCGCCAGATGAGTCTCGAGCAAGCCCAGCACCTGCCGGAACGACGCCTCGATCGTCGCTCGGGTCTTGTCGCTGGAGCCGACGAAGCCCAGCCGCCCGGTCATGCGCTCGGCGACGGCGGTGCGCGCCTCGGCCACCGCGAGCGGGCCCATGGCGCCCATCATCTGCAGGGCGATGCGCTCCGCCGTCGCCCAGGCGTCGGGCTGATAGAACCAGCGATAGTGAAACATCCACTTGTTGCCCCACTCGTCGCCATACTCCTCGAGCAGGGCCGACAGGAAGGCGAGCATCGGATCCCCCGGCACGATCGACGGCTCGGGATGGCGCGCCTCGAGCTGCTCGATGATCGGCGTCGAATCCTGCATGCCGGCGCCATCCGGCGTCACCACCAGGGGCACGAGCGGCAGCTTGGCGTATTTCTGGAACTCCGCCTGGACCGCTGGCGAGCGCGCAATCCACTCGTGCGGCAGACCCTTGTAGCGGAACCAGGAGCGCACCTTCACCGAGTAGGGCGACAGCTCGGATCCGAAGATCCGGAAGTCAGACGGCATGAGACTGTTCCTTCAGATCCAGCGCTTGCGCTTCAGCCAGATGAACAGGGAGATGACGATCACGACGACCATTCCCCAGAAGAAGACGTAGCCGTAGCGCCAGCCGAGCTCCGGCATGTTTCCATGGTCGCGGTCGAAGTTCATGCCGTAGATGCCGGCCAGGAAGCTCAGCGGCATGAAGAACACGGTGATGATGGCCATCGTCTTCATCACCTCGCTCATGCGATTGGAGGCATGCATGAGGTAGACTTCCATCAGCCCGTTGGTCATTTCGCGGTAGCTCTCGACCAGCTCGAGCACGGCCAGGGCGTGGTCGAAGCAGTCGCGCATGTAGGTCCGCGTCTCGGGCATGATGAACGGCACGTCCGGCCGCATCACCGCCAGCACGGTCTCGCGCTCGGCCCACTGGATGCGATGGAATGCCACCAGCGCCCGCCGCGCCTGGTGGATGCGGTTGAGCGTGTCGGGGGTCGGATGCTCCAGCGCCTCGTCCTCGAGCTCCTCGAGATGGCTCGACATCGCCTCGATCAGCGGGAACTTGCGGTCGACCACGAGGTCGATCAGCGCATAGACGAGATAGTCGGTGCCGAACATGCGCAGCCGCGATCCCGCGGTCTGCACGCGATCGCGCACCGGCTTGAAGATGTCCATCTTGTGATCGTGGAAGGAGATCACGTAGTTCTCGCCGAAGAAGATGCTGACCTGGCGCGGATGGAGCTCGCCGTCCTCGTAGACCGGATCGTTCAGCACGATGAAGCCCTGCCCCTCGTAGAGGTCGAGCTTGCTCCTCTGATGGGCGTGGAAGACGTCCTCGAGGGCCAGCGGATGCAGGTTGAAGGCCATGCCGAGGTCGCGCAGCATGTCGGAGCTCGGCCGCCCGGCGACATCGATCCAGGTCCGCCCCGGCGTGCCGAGATGAAAGCGGCACTCGTCTACCTCGACGCCGTGCAGCACCTGCACGTCGTCGCCCGTGTACTCCACCAGGGTGAAGTCGAGCGCCTCGTCGGGAACGGGCGCACGGCCGGCCAGCGTGCCGGGAGACGTGCCGGGCTTGGTATGCCGATGGAAGATTCCGTCCATTGTCCCGAGCACCCTGGCCCCCTCAGACTTCGGTCATCACCTGGACGTCGGGCCGGCCAGCGAGATAGTCGCCGAGCTTGCGCCCCAGCTCCTTGTAATGCGGCGCCGCGCGATGGGCGTCGAGGGCGGCCTGGTCGTCGTAGCGCTCCAGCATGACGTAGACGTTGGCGTCGGCGGTCTTGTGCAGGGCATAGAGCTTGTTGCCCGGCTCGTCGGCGTGCACCCTGGCCTGCAGGGCCTTCATCGTCGCCTCGAACTCGGCATTGGTCCCAGGCTTGATGGTGAGCTTGGCGATCACTCCCAGCATGTCGTCCTCACTTCGTCCCGTGTGCGGGTTACGGCCTACCGTTCATCATGGGCCGCGTCGATGATGGTTTCGTCGACTCTGATCTCGTCGACTGGCACCTCTGTCACGCCGGCCGCCGCTTGAGCAAGTACTTGTGCTCGCCATCGCTGACCAGCTCGCCCTTCTGATTGTGAATGGTGAGCTTCATGACGACGACGCCGGTCGTCCGCCCCGGCCGGACCTCGCTCACTTCCAGCATGGGATAGAGCGTGTCGCCGCAATATACGGGCTTGAGAAAGCGCGAAGACTGCTCGAGAAAGCCGATCAGGGCGTCGCCGATGACGTGCGGGAAAATGCCGCCGCCCGCGGCCCCCTGGACGGCGACCTGCAGCCCGTGCGCCAGCAGGTCGCGATGCCCCCGCGCCCGGCAATATTCGCGATCGTAGTGGATCGGATGATTGTCGCCGCTGGCGAGCTGGAACGCCGCGAACAGCGCCTCCGTCTGGGTGCGCGAATTGATGTAGTACCTGTCGCCGACCTTGATGTCCTCGAACCAGTGCGTCGGTCCGAAGCGGTGGTCGGCGGGCTTGAATTCGGTCACGTCGGCCACGCGATCTCCTTCGGCTGGCCCGGCACCATAGCCCCGTCCCTGCGACGAAGGAAACAAGTCGCCTGGACCAGATGCCCGTGGCGCGGAATCAGCCGAACCGAAGGAGCCCGGCCCAACAACCATGCAGGTGCGCGAAATCCCGCCGTGATGGAACCTCGGGCGGTGCCATCACGTCAGGATTCGCTCCAGTGCGTCGAGCGTCGGCTCGAGATAGTCGGGCGGCGTCTCGTCGCGCGGGGGCAGGCCGATGCGATTGTGCCAGTAGACCGGCATGCCGACAGCCCTGGCCCCCGGCACATCCGACGCCGATCCGGCGACGAAGAGCGTGCGCTCAGGTGGTGTTCCAAGCGCCGCCAGCACGGCACGATAAGGCTCGGGCCGCGGCTTGTAGAAGCCGACGCTTTCCGCCGTCGCTACCACTGCGAACGGAACGCCGACCTGCGCCGCCGCCTGTCGACCGAGCCGGATCGAGCAGTTGGTGGCGACCGCGAGCGGGACGCCGATCCGGCTCACGACGCCCCTTGCCTCGGGCCACGGAGCGAGTCCCGGCCAGCGACGTTCGAGTTGCTCGCCCAGCGCCTCCGGCAGGCCGACGTCGCGCGCCGCCTCGCGCACCAGGGTTTCATACGGCCGGTAGGCGCCGCAGCCGTAGGTGATCTCGAGGTACCGCCGTCGCCATCGCAAGCCATCCTCGGCCGAACCGGCGACGCTGTTCCACAACGTCCACGAATCGAGCAGCGCCGTCAGCAGGTCGAAGACGACGGCGTCATACCTCACGCGGCCTTGGCCTTGCGGCCCAGTCCGTCGAACAGATCCAGCATCCGCTCACGCCAAGCATATACCGGATCGTCCGGCTCCAGCAGAACCAGCGGGCTTGCGATGTGCGCCCACAGGAGCGACCCGGCCAAGGCGTAGTCCGGATAGGCCGGCTTCGCGCCGGCGAGGAAGGCTTGCTCCTTCAGAACGCGCCGCGCCGGCTCGAGGACGGTGCGGAACGCGACGACGCCTTTATCGCGTGCCGCCTTCTGGAAGCCGGCGAAATCCGTCGTCCCGATCCGCTTGCCCCGCGTCTCCCTGAAGTAGGCCTGGTCGGCCGGCCGCACGCGCTCGTAGAGGTCGCCGACGATGATCGGAAACAGCGCCGGCTGGACGACCGAATCCGCCCACCCGGCCACGAAGCGGGCATGGGACAGGGCGGCTTCGTTCGCGAACAGCGGATTGTTCGGATAGGCCTCGTCGAGGTGCCGGGCGATCGCCCAGCTGTCCTTCACCACCGTGGCGCCGTCATGGATCACCGGGACGGTCTGCGACTGGGCGAAGGCGATCTTCTCCTTCTCTGTGAAGCCCACCGGCTCGTCGCGCCAGGCGAGCCCCTTGTGCTTCAGGACGTACTTGGTCCGCCAGCAGTACGGGCTGGGCCGGCGATCGCCCTCCACCGCCAGGTCATACAGCGTGATCATGGCTGCCTCACTTCCCGTCGAGCATGCGGATGATGCCGGAGAAATCCTTGGCCGCATTGCCGCTGTTGACGAACAGGTTGAAGAGCTGCGCCGCCTCGGCCCCCATCGGCGTGCTGGCGCCCACCGCATTCGCCGCCTGCTGCGCCAGCATCAGGTCCTTCAGCATCATGGCCGCGGTGAAGCCCGCCTGGTAATCGCGATTGGCCGGCGAGGTCGGGACCGGTCCCGGCACCGGGCAGTAGTTGGTGAGCGACCAGCATTGGCCGGACGACGTCGAGGCCACGTCGAACAGCTTCTGGGCATCGAGGCCCAGTCGCTTGGCCAGCATGAAGCCTTCGCTGACGGCGATCATCGAGACGCCGAGGATCATGTTGTTGCAGATCTTGGCCGCCTGGCCGTTGCCGCTGGCGCCGGCGTGGACGATGTTGCGGCCCATCTTCTCCAGGATCGGCCTGGCCTTGGCAAAAGCCTGATCGCTGCCGCCGACCATGAAGGTGAGCGTGCCCGCCGTCGCGCCGCCGACGCCGCCCGAGACTGGCGCATCGATCATCTCGAAGCCCGCCTTCTCCGCCAGCGCTCCGACATGACGCGCGCTGTCGACATCGATCGTCGAGCAGTCGATCAGCAGGGCGCCCTTGGCGGCGTTGGGCAGCACGTCCTTCTCGTAGACCTCGCGTACATGCTTGCCGGCCGGCAGCATGGTGACCACCACCTCGGCCTCCTTGACCGCCTCCGCCGCCGACGCCGCCTTCCGGGCGCCGTGGCCGACCGCCGCCTCGACGGCCGCGGCCGACAGGTCGAAGGCCGTCACCTGATGCTGTGCCTTGACCAGATTGGCGGCCATCGGACCACCCATGTTGCCGAGCCCGATGAATGCAATCTTCGCCATGGGATCCTCCCCGTTTCAGGTCATCTCAATCTTAGCTCGTCCCCAGCTCCGCTGGGGAGGTGTCGCCGTCACACGGCGACGGAGGGGTCATCGCTCTTCCGGACCGCGGGCGTCCCGCCCGCTCTTCTGATGAGCAGGCGAGACGCCCGCGGTCCGCATCATGACCCCTCCGTCTCGGATTACCGAGACACCTCCCCAGCGAAGCTGGGGAGGAGAAATGACTCACTCGAACATCAAATCATTCGCGACCGGCTGGAAATGCGCCTCCACCATCGCCGGCGTCACGGCGTCGATGGTGGGAGGGGTCCATTTCGGTTTCTGGTCCTTGTCGACCAGGAGGGCGCGCACGCCTTCGAAGAAGTCATGGTCGGGCCGCATGCAGGACTGGGCCATGCGATACTCGATGGTCATCGTGTCCTCGAACGAGCGGTTGGCGCAGCGCTTGAGCTGCTCGAGGGTGATGGCCATGGACAGCGGCGACAGCTTCAGGAGCGCCGCGAGCTGCTTCTGCGCCCACTCGCCCGGCTGCCTCTTCAGCTTGGCCTCGATCTCGCCGACCGATTCGGCAGAGAAGCAGCGATCGATCTCGGGCATCAGCGCCGGCAGGCTCGGCACGCCGGCATTGGCTGCAAAGCCCGCGATCACCTTGTCGACCTTGCGGTTGGCATCCGGACCGGACAAGTCGGCCGCGCCCAGGGCGGCCAGCAGCTCGCCCATCCTGGCGCTCGGGACGTGCGCGTCGACGATACCCGCCCACACCGCGTCGGCTGCCTTCAGCCGGTAGCTGGTGAGCGCAAGGAAGGTCCCCAGCGCCCCGGGCAGGCGCGTCAGGAAATAGCCGCCGCCGACATCGGGAAACAGGCCGATGGTGGTTTCCGGCATGGCGAACAGGAACTTTTCGCTCGCCACCGAATGCGAGCCGTGCACCGACAGGCCGACGCCGCCACCCATGTCGATGCCGTCGATCAGGGAGATCCATGGCTTGGCGAAGCGATAAATGCGGCGGTTGACGATGTACTCGTCACGAAAGAAGTCGCGGCGCAGCGTGCCCGACGGGTTGTCGCGCATCTCGCGATAGAGCCCGATCACGTCGCCGCCGGCGCAGAACGCCCGATCGCCGGCGCCGCGCAGCACCACGGCCTTGATCGACGGGTCCGCCTCCCAGCCCGGCAGGACCTTCTCCAGTTCCAGGATCATACCATGCGTCAGCGCATTCAGGGCCTTGGGCCGGTTGAGCGTGATCAGGCCCAGCCCCTCCTTCACCTCGAACAGAATCTCCGACTCGGTCATTCACTCTCCGTCACTCTTCGCCCGCCATCTCGAAGCCACTGGCTTCTTCCGGACCTTGGTCTTCCGGACCGCGGGCGTCCCGCCGGCTCATGTTCATGAGCATGAGCGGGCGGGACGCCCGCGGTCCAAGAGGCCCGCGACCTCGCAACGACTACCGTCAACCTCGCAATGACAACCTTCAGCCCATCAGCAGCCGGCGCGAAATGATCACGCGCATGATCTCGTTGGTACCCTCGAGGATCTGGTGCACGCGCAGGTCGCGCAGATAGCGCTCGATGGGGAAGTCCTTCAAGTAGCCGTATCCGCCATGCAGTTGCAGCGCCTCGTTGACGACGCGGAAGCCGACGTCGGTGGCGAAACGCTTGCCCATCGCGGCCGCCTGCGTCGCCTCCGGCGACTTGGCATCGAGCAGGCTCGCCGCCCGCCAGATCAGCAGGCGCGCCGCGTCGAGCTCGGTCGCCATGTCGGCGAGCTTGAACTGGGTCGCCTGGAAATCGGCGATCGGCTTGCCGAACTGCTTGCGCTCGACGACGTAGCGCGAGGCCGTCTCGAGGCAGGCGCGCGCGCCGCCCAGCGAGCAGGCGCCGATGTTGATGCGGCCGCCATCCAGGCCGGCCATGGCGATCTTGAAGCCGTGCCCTTCCGGGCCCAGCCGGTTGGCGACCGGTACCTTGCAGTTCTCGAAGATCACGGCCGCGGTCGGCTGGCTGTTCCAGCCGAGCTTCTGCTCCTGCTTGCCGAAGGAGAGGCCCGGGGTGCCGTTCTCGACCACCAGGGTCGAGATGCCGCCCGCCCCTTTGCCGCCGGTGCGCAGCATGACCACGTAGACGTCGCTGCGCCCGCCGCCCGAGATGAACGCCTTGGTGCCGTTCACGACATAGTGGTCGCCCGCCAGCTCGGCGCGCGTAGCAAGGCCGGCGGCATCCGAGCCGGCGCCGGGCTCGGTCAGGCAGTAGCTGGCGAAGTGCTCCATCGAGCAGAGCTTCGGCAGGAAGCGCCGGCGCTGATCGTCGTCGCCGAAACCGTCGATCATCCAGGCAGCCATGTTGTGGATCGAGATGTAGGCCGCCGTGCTCGGGCACGCTGCCGCCAGCTCCTCCATGATCAGCGCCGCATCGAGGCGCGACAGGCCGCTGCCGCCGACGTCGTCGCGGACATAGATGCCACCGAAGCCAAGCGCCGCGGCCTCGCGCAGGGCCTCTTCGGGAAAGATCTTCTCGGCGTCCCACCTGGCGGCGTCGGGCAACATGCGCTCGGTCGCAAATTGCCGCGCCGTATCACGGAACGCGCGTTGATCCTCGGAGAGCTCGAAATTCATGGGCCGCGGATCATATCGGGGGGCCTCGGGCAGTCAAACAAGTCGCATTGCCGCTGTTCGAGCTTCGCGCCATAAAGTCCTGCCATGCCGAGCCGTTTCACCACCCTGGGTCGCTATCCCGGCACCCGCCTGCGCCGCAATCGCCGCGAGGACTGGTCACGCCGCCTCGTCGCCGAAACCAGGCTGTCGGTCGACGACCTGATCTGGCCGGTTTTCGTCCAGGAGGGGCAGAAATCCCGGACGCCCGTTTCGTCCATGCCGGGTGTCGATCGGCTCTCGATCGATCTCTTCGTCGAGGCGGCCAAGCAGGCCCGCGACCTCGGCATCCCGGCGCTGGCGATCTTTCCCGAGACCGATCCCCAGGCGAAGACGCCGGACGCCCGCGAGGCCTACAACCCGGACAACCTGGTGTGCCGCGCCATCCGCGCCGTCAAGAAGGAGGTCTCGGGCATCGGCGTCGTCTGCGACGTGGCGCTCGACCCGTTCAACAGCGACGGCCATGACGGCATCGTGCGCGACGGCTACGTTCAGAATGACGAATCGCTCGACGCCCTGGTGAAGCAGGCGATCGTGCAGACCGAGGCCGGCGCCGACGTCCAGGCGCCGTCGGACATGATGGACGGCCGCATCGGCGCCATCCGCAAGGCGCTCGACGACAAGGGTTTCATCCACGCCCAGATCATGTCCTATGCCGCCAAGTACGCGTCGGCCTTCTACAATCCCTTCCGCGACGCCATCGGCAGCTCGGGTGCGCTGAAAGGCGACAAGAAAACCTACCAGATGGATCCGGCCAACTCCGACGAGGCCCTGCGCGAGGTCGGCTTCGACATCGAGGAAGGCGCCGACATGGTGATGGTGAAGCCGGGCCTGCCCTATCTCGACATCGTGCGCCGCGTGAAGGACGCCTTCGGCGTGCCGACCTATGCCTACCAGGTGAGCGGCGAGTACGCGATGCTGCGCGGAGCCGCCGACCGCGGCTGGCTCGACTGGAACAAGGTGCTGATCGAGACGCTGACCAGCTTCAAGCGCGCCGGCTGCGACGGCATCCTGACCTACGGCGCCGTCGACGCGGCCCGGCTTCTCGCCGCCCGCAAATGATCGTGCGCCCTTGGCGATAATCGAACGCCCATCAAGATGATCGAAAGACCGTCGGCGCGGCTGATCCTGCTCGACCCGCAGGATCGCCTCTTCCTGTTCAACGTCCACGACCCCGGCGTCTACGATCCGGCCAACCCGTACTTCGACCCGTTCTGGGTGATGATCGGCGGCTTCGTCGACCCCGGCGAGGAATTCGCCGACGCCGCAGTGCGCGAAGCGCACGAGGAAACCAGGCTGCCGGTGATCGGCACGCCGCGTTGGGTGTGGGCGCGCGAACGCCGCATGAGCTGGCGCGGCAAGGACGTGCTGCACAGGGAGCGCTTCTTTCTGGCCCGCACCGACCGTACCGAGGTCGACACCTCCGGCCTCGACGAGCGCGAGCGCAGCTGGACCCGTGGCCACCGCTGGTGGCGCGTCGAGGACATCACCGCATCAACGGAGCGGTTCGAGCCGATCGATCTCGGCAGCCGCCTCCGGTCGCTACTGCACGAAGGGCCGCCGTCGGAACCGATTGTTCTGAAGTGATTGCGCCATGACTCATGGCGTCAGTCGAAGGGAATATCAACTTCGGTAAAGCTCCCCGCCCCTGCAATGGCTGCGGCTATGCTCCAGCGATAGTCATTCCGTCCTAGAGGTTCACGCCGCGACTATATCAGCATGGCAGGCGCCGCTCGTCGCCAGATTCATGCCGGACGGATCAGACATGGCCGCGCCATTTGCACGTCACAGGAATACTTGCCTCACGCGCCAACTGCCAACAGCCGCTGCAGTTCCTTGATGCCGATCATGTCGCGCATCCAGGCGAACGAGCCCTGTTCCTTCATGGCCCGTCCGGCACCCACGAAGGTGGCGAGCGCCAGCCGCGACAGTGCGCCGCCGACGCTGATCCGCTTGGCTCCCGCCGCGGCCAGTTGCGCCACGGTGATGTCCGGGTCGAGCCAGCCCGTGACGACGTTCACCGGGCGACTGACCGCGCCGGCCACATGGCGCACCTCGTCGAGAGTGCGCAAACCCGGCGCATAGACGACGTCGGCGCCCGCCTCCACATAGGCCTGGAGACGGCGGATCGTGTCGGCCATGTCGACGCGGCCGCGGATCAGGTTCTCGGCCCGCGCCGTCAGCATGAACGGTACCGGCAGGCTGCGGGCGACCGCCACTGCCGCCTCGACGCGCGCCACAGCGAGATCGAAATCGTAGATCGGATCCCTGGCGTCTCCGGTGAAATCCTCGATCGAGCCGCCGACGGCTCCCGCCTCGCTGGCAAGCCGGATGGCCTCTGCCGCCGCCTTCGGCTCGTGGGCGAAGCCATTCTCCAAGTCGACATTGACCGGCAGGTCGGTCGCCGCGGCAATCTCGCGGCAGTTCGCGACCACCTCGGCGCGCGTCACCGTGCTGTCCGGCCGGCCCAGCATGTTGGCCAGGCCGAGGCTCGTGGTGGCCAGCGCCTCGAAGCCGAGCCCCGCCAGCAGGCGCGCGCTGCCGGCATCCCAGGGATTGGGGATGACGAAGGCGCCGGGCCTCTCGTGCAGGGCGCGGAACGTCGCGGCTTTGTCGGCTTGATCGGGCATCTCGCGTCTCCTGTTCGGGTTCCCGCCAATTCACCGCCCTGGCCGGCTTTTGTAAAATGCATAATATCGTTGCTCACTATCAGCTTTCCGGATCATGGAAGTCGACGAGCTTCGAACATTCCTCGCCATCGCGGAGACCGGTGGCTTTTCGCGCGCAGGCCAGCGGCTGCACCGCTCCCAGCCCGCCATCAGCCGGCGCCTCGGCCTGCTCGAGCAGGAGCTGGGCGCTCCGCTGTTCGAGCGCATACGCGGCCGGGCGCGGCTGACGGAGGCCGGGCGCGCCTTCCTGCCCTACGCCGAAGCCGCCATGGCCGCGCTCGAGGATGGGCGCGATGCGGTACGCGATCTCGCTGGCGCGACCCGCGGCGCGGTCTCGCTCGCGCTGGTGGGCACCCTGGCCGACACCCGGATCGTCGATGTGCTGCGCCGTTTTGCACGACGACAGAAAGACGTTCGTCTCGAGCTGCGCACCGCGTCGAGCGCGGAGGTCAGCGATCTCGTGCGCCGCGGCGATGCCACCCTCGGGCTGCGCTATTTCACCGGCAACCGACCCGACCTGGTGGAGCAGAACGTGGGCAGCGAAGCCATGCTCGTGATCGCCGCCGCGGGCCATCCTCTGGCCGGCCGCCGCGTGCGCGATCCCCGGGCGCTGGCGGGCGAGCGCTGGGTCGGCTTTCCGCCATCGGCCGGCGATCGTGATTCCTCGGGCCATGTGCTGGCGCGGCAACTCGCCCGGGCCGGGCTGGACAGCGCCGATCTGACCTTGATCGACAGCCTGACCGCCCAGAAGCGGCTGGCCCAGGCAGGCTTCGGCGTGGCGCTGGTGCCGGAAACCAGCGTGCGCGACGAGCTGCGCCAGGGGGTGCTGGTGGCGCTCGACATCCCCAGCATGCGCACCGCGATCCCGATCACCGTCCTGCACCGCCGAAAGGGTTACCTCAGCCCGGCGGCCCGGGCGCTGCTCCAGCTGCTGATCGAGCGCGCGCCGCGAACCAGGGTGAACCGGCGTCGCGCCTAGCGGCGCCGGTCGTCCTTCTCCCTCTTGCGCCGCTCGTGCTCCTCGGAGGCGCTGCGGTAGGCGCGCCAGGCCAGGATCAGCGCAACCAGCGAGGCGGCGACGCCGAGAACCTGCATAAGGGATGGAAGTTCAACCATGCTCGAAGAACCTCGCCACGGCCAGGTCGCTCCAGGGCTGCCGGCTGTCCCTGCCGTGGAAGCCGACGTGACCGCCGTGGTTGGGCAGCAGCGGCAGGAGCGACGGATTGCAGGCCCAATCATACGCGCGATAGAGCGCGCCGGGAATCCACGGATCGTCGAGCGCGGCGAGGACGAGCGTGGGGATCCTGATGCCGGCCATGAAGCGCGTCGGACGGCACCGGTCGTAGTAGTCCTCGGCACTGGCGAAGCCGTAGCGCGGGGCAATGAAGACGTGGTCGTAGTCCCAAACCGTGCGCGCGCCGAAGATCGCGCTTCTCTCGGCCGCCGAGACCACCGCGCCCTCGCCGGTCGCCTCGACCTTCATCGTGTCGAGGATGTGGCGGTGATAGATGCGATTGCGCGGTCGAAGCATGTTGCGGCAGGTATCGGCGAGATCGATTGGCGCGCAAACGCTGGCGGCGGCGCGCAAGGGCGTGCCGCTCCCCTCCTCGCCGAGGTACTTCAGCAGCATGGCGCCGCCCAGGGAGTAGCCGACGGCCATCAGCCCGTCGCGCGCGAGGTCATCGGGCAGCACCGAGAGCAGCGTCCGGAAATCCTGGCTGCGGCCGGCATAGTAGTGCTGGCCGCACAGTGCCCGCGACGGCCCCGCGCCGCGCAGATTGAGCCGCAACACGCGATGGCCGCGATCGAGTAACAGGCGCGCCAGGGTGAAGAGATAGACGCTGTCCTCGGCGCCGGTCAGACCATGGATCAGGATGACCAGCGGCTTTCCCGCTTCGGACCTGGCCGGCCGGTCGAGGCTGGCCAGAAGCGTATCGCCGGTGCCGTCCGGCAAGGGAAAATGGAGCCTCTCGCTGGTGTGGGGCGACAGCGAGGTCGGCACGCGGCGCAGCCGGTTGGCGATGGTCTGCAGATCGGCTCCCCACCAGGGAAAGCGCGGGCGAAAGGGCGGCAGGTCGAGAGTCATGTCGCTGTCAACATGTCCAAGCCGCAGCCAAGGTCCCTTGCCGGGCCTGCGCTCACAAGGCGGCTGCGACGACACAAGCCCTCGATCTCAAATTGTGCCAATCCACGAGAGTTTGGACGATCCGTGGAGCTTCGGCAGCTTGAAACATTGAAAATCTGCCAAGCAGTGTCTACGTTCAACAAATTCCATTCTTGTCTAACATGAGCGATTGCCATGGCAAAGGCGTTGGCAGGCAGGTCGGAGTCACCCGGTGCAAGACAGGCGAAGGGCCGAGCCGATAGGGTCGCGGGTCGAACCCTGACGGCCCGAAGAGATTCGGCGGGCGACAGTATTGTTGTCGGCAAGGCTCGATTTGAAGCGGTCATGCGAGCGGCAGAACAGTCGGGACTGCTGACGGACAAGAGCGGCCGGATCGGAGGGCGGGTGAGCTCGGCCTTGGTCAAGCAAGCCAAACGGCAGACGGGCATCCAGACCGACACCGACCTGATCGAGTTCGCGCTGGCGACGGTTGCGCTGGAGGACAACTTTGCAGACGCGTTCCGAATGTCGCGAGGCACGGTCGATCCGGAGCTGAAGCTGGGCTTTTGAGGTGGCAGAGTTCGACTTCGACGCGGCGCGACGCTGGGCACGGTTCGACCGGCAGAAAACGCTGGCGCGGCGGAGCGACGAGGAGCTTCCGTTCGTCCAGGCCGGCCAAATCGTCGGCCAGGGCCTGTTGCTGGACACCTGCGTATACATCGACCAGATGCAGGATCGGTCTCCCGATCTCCTGGATGATCTGATTGCGCAGCGGCAAGTCAACCATTCGGCCGTCGCCCTTCAAGAGTTGATGCATACGGTCGGCGTCCTCGACCCTTCGGATCGACGGACGGCCGGTGTCATCGCCGAGATCCGCAAGCAGATCGCGGCCATGCCGCCGCATCGCCTGTTCGCACCGGATCTGGAGATTCAGGGACGAGCGACGTTGCTGTCGGGAATCCTGTGCCGCATCCAAGGATACGGCAAGGACGGCAAGCTGCGGGCGCTGCAGGACTGCGCATTGTTCCTGCAAGGGCAGAAGCTTGGCTTGGTCGTGCTGACTGCGAATGTCCGCGACTACGATATTCTCCTCCAGCTCATCCCGACTGGACGAGCACTGTTCTACCGTCGGAAGTCCTCTCCATAAGAATTCCTCGGGAGCGTCCCCGTTGCATTGCCGGGCCAGCACGCCGCAATGAAGGACCTGCATGACTCCGGCAACCAGCTCTCTCGTCGGCGTCGCCTTCGCCGTGATCGCCGCGACCATCTTCAGCACGGCGGGCGTCATCGTGCGGCGGATCGATCTGCCGGCGTGGGACGTGTCGTTCTGGCGCTCGGCGTTCCTGGTGACGACGATGCTTCCCCTTCTCGTCTGGCAGCGGCGCGGCATCCTGATCGACGTGCGCAATGCCGGGCTGGCGCTTGTGATGAGCGCAGTCCTGCTGGCCGGCGCCTTCGTCTCCTTCATTCTCGCCCTCGGCCTGGCGCCGGTCGCCAATGTGCTGCTGATGTTCGGCGCCACGCCCTTCATCACGGCCCTGCTGGCGCGCGCCGTCCTCGGCGAGCCGGTGCACGGTCACACGATCGTCACGATGGCCATGGCAACCCTGGGACTGGCGCTGAGCGTCGCCGGTTCCCTGCAGGCGGGCTCGCTCGCCGGCATGGCCGTGGCCTTCATCGTCGTCTTGTGCATGAGCGGCAACTACGTCGTCGTCCGCCACCGCCGCGACATCGGCATGGCGCCGGCGATCTGGCTCGCCGGCGTGATCTCGGGCCTGGTTGCGTTGCCGTTCGCCCAGCCGGGCAACGTAACCTGGGCGCAGTTGCCGTGGCTCCTGCTGCTCAGCCCCGGCCAGCTCGTCGGTGGCCTCCTGCTCTACATGGCGAGCCTGAAGCGAATCCCGGCAGGACGGGCCGCCCTGCTGGGCCTGCTCGAGCTGGTGCTGGGGCCGGTCTGGGTGTGGCTGTTCGATGGCGAAAAGCCGGACGACCTGACCCTGCTGGGCGGCATCATCGTGATCGGTGCGGCCGCCGCGAACGTCTGGCTGGATTCGCGGCGACCGGTTGGCTAGGACGAAGCTGACATGAAGCCTGCCCTGGCCATGGTGGCCACAGCCATCTGCCTGCTGGCGCAGCCGCCGGCACGTGCCGAGCCCGTCACCTCGCTGGCCGACGGCCGCTTGGGACTCATCGAGTTCGCTTCGGCAACGCCGTCAGGACCCAGTGCGCTCGTGCGGCAGACATATCCGGTGCCGGGAACGACCGTGCGCGGAACACTGTCTCTGCCCCAGGGGGCGGCTGGTCGAGTACCGGCGATGGTCATCGCCCACGGCAGCGGCGGCATCCTGCCGGGACGCGAGGCGGCCTGGGCCGCGCGTCTCGGCGCACTGGGCCTCGCCACCTTCGTCGTCGACAGCTTCGGCCCGCGCAACCTGCAATCGACGGCGCGCGACCAAACCCGTTTGTCGACGATGGCCAACCTGGCCGATGCGCTGGCGGCATTGCGCCTGCTCGCGACCCATCCGCAGATCGATCCCGCGCGCATCGGCGTCATGGGCTTCTCGCGGGGCGGCCAGGTGGCGCTGTACAGCACGCTCGAGCCGCTGCGGCGCGGCATGATCGACGGTGCCCTGCGATTTGCCGCCCATGTCGCCCTCTACCCCTCGTGCAGCATCCCCTATCACGCCGCCAGCGTCACCGGCTCGCCCATCCTCATGCTGCTGGGCGGCGCCGACGACTACACCCCGGCGGCGGCCTGCCATACTTACGCCGCCTGGTTTCGCGACAAGGGCACTCCCGTCGACGTGACGGTGTATGAAGGTGCCTATCACGATTTCGATATTCCCCCGCCGCCGCGCTTCGTCCCGGAGCTGCAGAGCGCCCGTGGCTGCAAGGCCCAGGTCGAGGTCGAGAGCGGCACCATGCAGCGCCTGGACAGCGGCGGCGCGCTGCGCGATCCAGCGGCCATCGCGGCCTACCTTCGCGGCTGCATGGAGCGCGGCGCGACGATGGGCGGTGATCCGCGCGCGCTGGCCCTCGCCGCGCGCGACGTCGGCGATTTCCTGCGCCGCACGTTCGCGCTTCGAGAGCCCTAGCCTGGATTTCCACGGAACCACTTTCTTGCGTGAAAATCCACACCAGTCGCGTATGCAGCTGCGACTGGATTCACGGCCACGCGCTGGCTAAGAACGCGGCATGACCCAGTCCGCCCCTGCCCTGCACCACGCCGGACCGCTTTCCGGCATCACCGTCGTCGATCTGTCCCGCATCCTGGCCGGCCCCTATTGCACCCTGCTGATGGCCGAGATGGGCGCCCGGGTGATCAAGGTCGAGCCGCCCAAGGGCGGCGACGATGCCCGCGCGTACGGGCCCTTCGTCAACGGCAAGTCGACCTACTTCGCCTCGGTCAACCGCGGCAAGGAAAGCATCGCCCTCGACCTCAAGGCCGACGCCGACCGCGCGATCTTCGAGAAGCTCCTGGAGAAGGCCGACGTGGTGGTCGAGAACTTCCGGCCCGGCACGATGGAGAAGCTGGGCTACGGCTGGGAAAGCCTCCACAAGAAATATCCCAGGCTGATCTACGCCTCGGCGTCGGGCTTCGGGCACACCGGGCCCAATTCCAGGGACCCGGCCTACGACATGGTCATGCAGGGCATGGGCGGAATGATGAGCATCACCGGCAACGAGGGCCAGCCGCCGTCGCGCGTCGGCATGTCGATCGGCGACATCGGCGCCGGCCTCTACACCGCCGTCGCGGTCAATGCCGCCCTCGTCCACCGCCTCAAGACTGGCGAATCAACCAAGGTCGATATCAGCATGTTCGACTGCCAGCTCGCGCTGCTCGAGAACGCCATCATGCGCTACACGGTCGAGGGCGAGATTCCCGGCCCGCTCGGCGCGCGGCATCCGACGATCACCCCCTTCCAGGCGTTCCGCACTTCGGATGGCGCCATCATCATCGCCGCCGGCAACGACGGTCTCTTCATCAAGACCTGCGAGGCGCTCGGCCGCCCCGACATGGCGGCCGACCCCAACTACAAGACCAACGCGCTGCGCCAGAAGCATCACGGCACGCTCGAGCGCGAGATCGAATCGATTCTGAAGCACGACACGACGGCGCACTGGATCGCCGTGGTCTCCAAGGCCGGCGTGCCGTGCGGGCCGATCAACAACATCAAGCAGGCGATCGAGCATCCGCAGGTGGCCGCGCGCAACATGCTGGTCGAGGTACCCGACGGCAGCGGCGGCACGCTGAAGCTCGCCGGCAATCCGCTGAAGATGTCGGCTTTCGAGGATCCCAAGACCCGGCGTCCGGCGCCGGACCTCGATCACGACCGCTCGGCGATCCTCGCCTTCATCGGCGGCTAGGGAGCTCCTCGATGCTCGCCCGCCTGGGCATCGGCCTGGCGAAGGGCCTGGCCGGCAGCGTGTTGGCGATCCTGATCTTCCTGGTCGGCGCCTTCTTCCAGGTACGCGGCGCATTGCCGTCGTACGACGGACAATTCGAGGTGCGCGGGCTCAAGGCGCCAGTCGAGATCCTGCGCGACAAGAACGCCGTGCCCCACATCATCGCCGGCTCGATCGAGGACGCCGCCTTCGGCCTGGGCTATGCCCATGCCCAGGATCGCTTCTGGCAGATGGAGCTGATGCGGCGACTCGGACAGGGCCGCCTCTCGGAGATCGTGCCGGCCGAGCTCGTCGGCTCCGCGTTGATCGAGACCGACAGCACGATGCGCGGCCTCGGCATCTACCGCAAGGCGTCGGAGAGCCTGAATGCGCTGTCCCCCGCCATGCGCGGCATCGTCGAGGGCTATGCCGCCGGCGTGAATGCCTGGCTGGCCGACGACGACCAGCAGTTCGGGCTGGAGCTGACCCTCCTCAAGCTGCTGTCGGGCGGCAGCTATCGGCCCGAGCCGTGGCAGCCGGCCGATTCGCTGGTGTGGGCCAAGCTGATGGCGCTCGGGCTCGACGGCAACTGGCGGGCCGAGCTCCTGCGCCTGCGCCTGGCGCGGCGGATCGGCGAGGACGGCGTGAAATTCCTGATCGAGGCGCCGGGCGACAATCGCGACGCCACGCTGTCGATGGTGAGCCAGGCAGTTAAGTCGCTCGACCTCGATCGCCTCTACCGCGAGACCGACAACATCGCCACCGCTAAGCGCATGGCGTCGAACGAGTGGGTGCTGTCGGGCGCGCATTCGGTGTCGGGCAAGCCGCTGCTCGCCAACGACCCGCATCTCGGCCTGACGTTTCCCGGCACCTGGTACCTGGCGCGCCTGCTCGGCCCGGGCTTCGACATCCGCGGCGCCACCTCGCCCGGCTCGCCGGCCATCGTGCTGGGCCACAACGGCACGATCGGCTGGGGCTTCACGACGACCAACCTCGACAGCCAGGACATCTTCGTCGAGCGCATCGATCCGACCGATCCCAACCGCTACATCACGCCTGACGGTCCCCGCCCCTTCGCCGTCCGCGAGGAGACCATCAAGGTGGCCTGGGGCGAGCCGGTGACCCTGCGCATTCGCGAGACGCGGCACGGCCCGGTCATCGACGACTTCATCCGCCGCGACAGCCAGGTCTCGCCGCAGGGCCACGTGCTCGCCCTGCAGGCGACGGCGCTCGATGGCGCCGACACCTCGGCCGAGGGTTTTGGCCGCATCGGCCTGGCGCACAATTGGGAGGAGTTCCTGGCGGCGACCCGTCGAATCGTCTCGCCCATGCAGAACATCGTCTACGCCGACACGGCCGGGAACATCGGCCTGGTCGCGCCGGCGCGCGTGCCGATCCGCCGCAAGGGCGACGGCTCGATGCCGGTTCCCGGCTGGACCTCGGAGTACGACTGGGCGGGCTTCGTGCCGTTCGACGAGCTGCCGCGGGTCTACAACCCGTCGGGCGGCATCATCGTCAACGCCAACGCGCGGCTGGTGCCCGACGACTATCGGCATTTCATCACCCGCGACTGGGCGGAGCCTTACCGGCAGCGCCGCGCCCATCAGCTGCTGCGCGAGGTCGAGCGCCATCCGGTCTACGGCATGATCGTCATGCAGGCCGACAACCTCACGCTCGAGGCGGCCGAGATCCTGCCGATGCTGCTCAAGGGCGCGCCGCGCAACCCGCGCGCCGCGCGCGCCCACGACATGCTGGGCCGCTGGAACCATTTCATGCACGCCAGCCGCCCCGAGCCCCTGGTCTTCACGGCGTGGCTGTGGGAGCTGCAGCGCGGGCTGCTGGCGGACGAGCTGGGCGAGCTCTTCCCGGCCCTGGCGGCGCCCGATGTTTCCCTGATGATACGCATCCTGCGCGACAAGCCCGGCTGGTGCGACGACGGCGGCACGCGCCAGACCGAGACGTGCGAGGACGCCATTGCGCTGGCCCTCGATCGCGCGCTCGACTGGATCGCGCGGCGACAGGGGCCGGACATGACTACCTGGCAGTGGGGCGAGGAGCACGTCGCCGTCCATCGTCACCCCCTGTTCGACGGCGTGCCGCTGTTGCGCGACATCGCCTCGGCGCGCTTTCCGTCGGACGGTGGGCCGCAGACCCTGAACCGTGCCCAGCCCTCCTTCCGCGGCGCCAGGCCGTTCGACTCGGTGCACGGCGCCGGCTATCGCGGCGTCTACGATTTCAGCGATCTCGACAACAGCCGATTCGCAATGCCGCTCGGCCAATCCGGCAACATGCTCTCGCCCTGGGCGCGCAACCTCGTCACGCGGTGGCAGAGCCTGTCCTACATCGAAATCTTCGGCACCCGCGCCGAGGTCGGCCACACCGCCGTCGGCCGCATCAACCTGTCGCCGGTTCCGGCGAAGCCGTGATCCCGGCAACTTGACTTCGCTCATCGGGATCGCCTCTTTGCTGGGAGCGCGCCACTCCGATGGCGCTCATGGGATGTGTAATCACCTGGAAGAGCGCCATCGGAGTGGCGCGCTCCCAGCACATGACGCGTTCTTTTGGCAAAGTTCGCGCGTATGAGTGGCGCGCTCCCAGCAGACTGATGTGCCCCCCGTTTACGACCTGCGGTTGGCCAGGGCGCGCAGGATGCGCTGGCCGATCTCGGCGACGTTCTGGTCGCCGCGATTGGTAAGAACGATCACGCCGAGCTTCCGCGACGGAACGAGCCCCATGTAGGTCGACGAGTTGTTGAGCCCGCCGTTCTTCTCGATGATGGACGGTGAGCCGGTGTCGTTGACCTCCCACGCGAGCGCCTGGGCGTGATGCCTCGCGATGGCGATCGCCGGCTTCCGCGCCGCACGCATCGCCTTGGCCAGCGCGGGCGGCGGTGAAGGCTCGCCCCTGCTGGCGGAGAGACCCATGTTGGCCGATAGGAAGGCGGCGAGATCGCGGGCGGACGAGAACATCTGCCCGGTGCCCGGAAAATCGTAGTAGGTCTGCTGGTCGCCGGGCACGCCGATGGCCTGGCCATCGGCCGCATAACCCTGCACCGCGCGCTCCTTGAGCGCCGCCGGCAGCTCGCCACGGCCGTCGCTGCCGCGCATCGGGATCAGGCTCGACTTCATGCCGAGCGGGTCCAGGATGCGTCGCGCCACCAGCTCCCCGATCGGCGCACCGAGGCCGCGTTCGAGGGCAAGCTGCAGCAGAACGTAACCGGCATGCGTGTACATGTGCTGCCTGCCAGGCTCGTGCCCCTTGTCGGCCTGCCACTCGTTCAGTGCGCCGAAGAAGCTTGCCAGCGAGTAATGCTCGGTCGGCCAGGGCGGTTGGTCCGGCGGCAGCAGCAGCCCCGATGTATGGATCGCCAGTTGGCCAACCGTGACGCGGCGGATGTCGCGGCCGCGCCCGAGCTCGGGAATGTATTTGGCAACAGGATCGTCGAACGCCATGCGTCGCGCTTCGACCGCCTCGGCCAGCACGATCGCCTCGAACACCTTGCGCAGCGAGGCGAGATTGAACAGCGAATCGGGCGTGACCGGCCGGTCCCGGGCGAGATCGGCGAAGCCGTCGCAGAAGAAGAGGGTCCGGCCGTCGACCAGGATCGCCACCGCGACTCCGCCGGCGCGGTTGGCCGGCACCAGATCATGGATCTCTTTGCGGACAAGTCGCCGCCATGCCTCTTCCGCCGCGGCGGACGAGGTCATCGCCAAAACCATGAGTGCTGCCAGAACAAGTGCTGCCGCAAGAGACCTCATGCATGCCTCCGGTTTCATCTAGCTGGACATTGTGGCGCTCGTTTGAACCGCGACATTCATGGTTGCCGAATCCGGGCGACCGATCGCGCCCGAGCCCCAGGCCCGAGTGCTTGGCTTCCGCGCCAAATGAGAGCTACCATGGTTCCTGGAATGAGCATCACCAACAGCTCGAGAGAGGGAACTGTGCCGGACCTCGTCACTTCTGAGGCTCAACTCGAGGCGATCTATGGCCTGCCGGCAGGCCCGGCCGTGATCAAGGAGATCGACCACATCTCCGAGCATTATCGCCGCTTCATCGAGATCTCGCCTTTCGTCATCCTCGCCACTGCGGGTCCGGAAGGGCTGGATTGCACCCCGCGCGGCGATCCCGCCGGCTTCGTCCGCGTGGTCGACAGCCGGACCGTCATGCTGCCGGATCGACGCGGCAACAACCGCATCGACTCGCTGCGCAACATTGTCCGCGATCCGCGCATCGCGCTGCTGTTCCTGATTCCTGGCGTGGGCAGAACGCTGCGCATCAATGGCCGCGCCGTGATCAGCATCGACCGCGACCTCTGCGAATCGTTCACCATGGAAGGCAAGGTGCCCCGCAGCGTCATCGTCGTCACCGCGGAGAGCGTCTACACGCAGTGCCCCAAGGCGCTCGTTCGTTCCCGACTGTGGGATCCCAGTCTCCATGTCGACGAAAGCAGCAGCCTGCCCAGCAGCGGCACGATCATGAAGTCGCTGCAGAAGGGCTTCGACGGCGAATCCTATGACCGGGATTACCCGCAGCGGCTCAAGGAAACGATCTACTGAGCGGGCGCGCCAGGCACGCATTCCCGCGTCTGGACGCGCATCGGCTTTCGGGCGATTGGCTTCGTCGATGCAGAACCGCCGAAGCGATGGCATATTGCCCAATCGCGCTGGCGATCGAACGCTTTGCCGGCAAACGTCAGGAGACCGGCGTTCATGCACAAGGTAGACGCGTCCCGCCTCGATCTCGCGCGGCAGTTTCGGGCCAGGCCCTTCGGCCCACATTCGAGCGAATTGCAGAAGCTTTTGAAGATTCTCCGGTGGGACCCGGTCGAGGATCGCATCATCGCAGTTCAGCAGCAACGCGGCGGGATCTGGCAACTGGCCCGAAGCACCGGTCCCAAGGGACATCCAATCGAAATCTTCGAGGGGCCAGGATACGCCACGCCGGCCGAGGCGCAGTGGGCAATTTTCCGCCGGCGCTGGGAACGTCATACCGGCCAGGTTCTTTGCCTGGAGGACGACGAGCCTCTTCCGACTGAAGGCCGTCTGCGCACGAATGCGAGCCGCCGTTCCATCGTGGCCTATGCCGATCGCTTCAGCGTCGAAGCCGGCGGCAGGATCGCTTTCAAGGTCAGCGCGCAGACATCCTATCACGCCGCTATCGAGTGGCTGCGCTGCGGTGACGAGACCGGGGTCGGCGTGAAAGCGACGCCGATCGACACGCCGGTCAACGGTGACTACGCCGGCCGGCACCAGACCATCACTTGCGGTTCATATGTCGAGATCGACCGCGGCGATGCCTTTGCCCTGCGGAGTTTCACTCTACTCGCCTGTATTTGGCCAACGACCCCGACGCTGCGCCGCCGCCAAGTAGTGCTTGGGGGACGCGACTATGCGCTGGAGATCGACGAGAGCGGCATGCTTTCGCTGAATGTCGGCGGCCCGGCACTCGGCTCCGGACGACCGCTGTTGGAACGCCATTGGTATCTCGTTGCCGCCAGCTTCGACGCCGATACCGGAGAGGCCTGGGTCGGACAACGGCCGCTGCTGCGCTACCCGGCCCCAGGCGATACGACCGCCGCGGCGGCCGCTCTCATCGAAGCACAGCCTGGCGCTCTCGGCGGTTTCCGTATCGCTGCCGGCTTTGACGGAAGCGGCGCCGTCACGGGGCTCTACAACGGAAAGGTCGACTGCCCCGCGGTAGCCGGTCGGGCCCTGTCGCTGGCCGAGCGTGACGCGCTGATCCATCAGGCGAAGCGTCCAGACATGGGCGAGCACCTGGTCGCTGCCTGGGATTTCAGCCGCGAGATACCGACGACGCGCATCACGGATGTTTCATCTCGCGCCCTCCATGGCCACACGGTGAACCTGCCGACCCGCGCCATGAAAGGCCACAACTGGGACGGCAGCGAATACAACTGGAAGCACAAGCCGGAACACTACGGCGCCATTCATTTTCACGACGACGACCTCTATGACTGCGCGTGGGAAACGGATTTCACGTTCGAGGTGCCGCCGGACCTGCCGAGCGGGCTGTACGGCGCTCACCTGACTTGCGGTGCCGACGAGGACTACGTTCCCTTCGTCGTGCGCCCACCAAAAGGCACTTCACGAGCGTCACTGGCGCTGCTGCTGCCAACGGCCAGCTACTGGGCCTATGGCAATACCCACCTTGGTCTCGAGTGGCGCGAAGGCGAGAACGTTCGTGGCGTCTTCACGACCGTCGATGCGACCTCGCTCTACCTGCACGAGCATCCCGAGTATGGCTGCTCGTTGTACGACCACCACAGCGACGGAAGCGGTGTCTGCTATGTCTCGCGGCTGCGTCCCGTGCTGAACATGCGCCCGAGGGAGCGGCTCTGGCAGTTGCCGGCAGACACGCACATCATCGACTGGTTGGAAGAGAAGGACATAGCGTTCGACGTCATTACCGAGGACGACCTCGAGGCCGAGGGCGAGGCCCTGTTGCGATGCTACCGCTGCGTCATGACCGGCACCCATCCCGAATATCCTTCGAAACGCATGCTCGATGCCTTCGCCGCCTTCCAGAGCGGCGGCGGGCGCTTCATCTATCTCGGTGGCAACGGGTTCTATTGGCGCACCTCCTACCACCCCGACCTGCCGGGGGTGATCGAGATGCGGCGGGCGGAAGATGGCATTCGCAGCTGGGCCGCGGAGGGCGGCGAGTACTATCACAGCTTTACCGGCGAGCTGGGCGGCATGTGGCGGCGGATGGGTCGCGCCCCGCAGTCGGTGGCGGGCACCGGCATGACCGCACAGGGCTTCGACCTCTCCACCTACTTCGAGCGAATGCCTGCGAGCTTCGATCCCCGCGTCGCCTTCGCGTTCGAAGGTATCGGTGCTTCGGAGCGCATCGGCGATTTCGGCCTCGTCGGCGGCGGCGCAGCCGGCTGGGAAATCGACCGGGCCGACGCTCGGCTCGGCACGCCGCCGCATGCCCTGGTCGTCGCCGTGGCCACGGATTTCACGGCTTCCTATCACTGGATGAAGGAGGAGCTGACGCACACCCACTCGGCGATCAACGGCGAGACCTGCCCCCTTGTGCGCTGTGACATGGTCTTCTACGAGACGCCACAGGGCGGTGCCGTGTTCTCCACAAGCTCGATCGCCTGGGCGGGTGCGCTGGCGCACCACGGCTACGACAACAACGTCTCGCGCATCACCGAGAACGTGGTGCGCCGTTTCATCGATCCGAAACCGCTTTGACTACCTCAGGGCAAGCGCCCTGGCAGCACGCTCGCATATGACAAGAATTCCGTGATCCCGACCGGAGCCGAGCGTAGCGAGGCGCAGTGGAAAGGGACCTTTCTTATGGAAGGACCAACAAGAAAGGTCCCTCGACTGCACCGCCAATGGCACTGTAAACAGCGCCTAATCGGGCGGGACCGCTCGAGATGACGGAATATTTGTCATATGCGAATGCCCTGCCCCGGTTCCGGAGACAGTATGCTGCGGAGGTGTCCCCATTGACGCGCAGGCTGCAGCATACGATATAACCCTCATGTCCATCGCCATCCGCACCGTCTCTTCGCGAATGCGTTCGGCCCTTCCTCGGAACGGGACGGAAGGATGACGCGCGGGCGCTGACGCCCGGTCGATCGAGCTCTCCGGCCCTTCCCTGCGAAGGGCTTTTTCATGTCCGGCTGCGACACGAAGGAGAGTTCCATGGCCAAGTTCCTGATCACCAGCGCCCTGCCCTACGTCAACGGCGTAAAACATCTCGGCAATCTCGCGGGCTCGCTCCTGCCGGCCGACATTCACGCCCGCTACCGAAGGCAGACGGGGCACGAGGTGCTGTTCCTGTGCGGCACCGACGAGCACGGCACGCCGGCCGAGCTGGCGGCGCAGGCCGCCGGCCTGCCGGTTGCGGACTATTGCGCGCGCCAGCACGCCATCCAGGCCGACATCTATCGCCGCTTCGACCTGTCGTTCGACCACTTCTCGCGCACCTCGCAGGCGGCCAATCGCAAGCTCACGCAGGAGATCTTCCGCCGCCTCGATGACGCCGGGCACATCGAGCCGCGCACCATCCGGCAGGCCTACTCGGCCACCGATGGCCGCTTCCTGCCGGATCGCTACGTCGTCGGCGCCTGCCCGCATTGCGGCGACGCCAATGCCCGCGGCGACCAATGCGAGGCCTGCACGCGGCTGCTCGATCCGGAGACCCTGGTCGCACCGCGCTCGGCGATCTCGGGCGCCACCGACATCGAGTTTCGCGAAAGCCGGCATCTGTTCCTGAAGCTGTCCGCCTTTGCGCCGACGCTGCGGGCCTGGCTGGACGGGCGAACCGACTGGCCGCTGCTGGTCCGCTCGATTGCCGGCAAGTGGCTCGACGAGGGCCTGCGCGATCGCTGTATTACCCGCGACCTGTCGTGGGGTGTGCCGGTGCCGAAGGCGGGTTTCGCCGACAAGGTCTTTTATGTCTGGTTCGATGCCCCAATCGGCTACATCGCGGCGGCGGTCGAATGGGCGGAAGCCGCCCCGGGACGCGACTGGCGCGCCTGGTGGCAGGGCGGCGACGACGTCCGCTACCTGCAGTTCCTCGCCAAGGACAACGTCCCCTTCCACACCGTGAGCTTCCCGGCGACGCTGCTGGGATCGGGGCTGCCGCTGAAGCTTCCCGACGTCATCAAGGGCTTCAACTGGCTGACCTTCGAGGGCGGCAAGTTCTCGACGAGCCAGCAGCGCGGCATCTTCACCGATACCGCCCTCGACCTGCTGCCCGCCGACACCTGGCGCTGGTGGCTGGCGGCGAATGCGCCGGAAGGGTCCGACAGCGACTTCACGATCGACCGCTTCGTCGGGAGCGTGAACAAGGACCTCGCCGACACCTTCGGCAACCTGGTCAACCGCTGCCTTGCCTTCGCCGCCTCGGCGTTCGACGGCACCGTCCCCGCGGGCGGACGAGACGGGGCCGCCGAACAGGCGCTCGTCAAGCGGCTGGATTCGGACCTGACTGCACTCCGCCGCCATCACGACGGGCTGGAGCTGCGCAAGGCTGCTTCCTCCGTCCGCTCGCTCTGGAAAATCGCCAACGCCTACGTCGCCGAGGCCGCGCCATGGTCCGTCATCAGGCACGATCGCGATCGCGCTGCCGTCATCACGCGGACAGCGCTCAATCTCGTGCGGCTGTCGGCGACCGTCGCCTGGCCGTTCATTCCCCGGGCCGCCAGCCTCGTGCTGCGCTGTCTCGGCGAGGACGCCGATCCGCCGACCTGGATCAGCGACGGGACAACGGCAATCTCCGCCCTGCCCTCGGGCCGCGCGCTCTTCGTGCCGCCGCCGCTGTTCCCCAAGATCACCGCATCGAGCCTCGCCGCGCCGCGCTCGCCCGTCCCTGTTTCCGCGCCATGACGTCCCTGCAGCCGCAAATGTCGGTCCGCATGTGAAAGTGGCTGACGCCCTACGACACAATCCAGGTCGCGGGTTGCCGTTAGTGTCGTGGCGTCCTTGTACTTCAACATAAAGGTGCCCTGCGGCTCCTTCGGCTACTCGCCCACCAACACCCTTGTGCACGACATTGTTCATGGATTCTTCAATCGCCCTGCTCGCCACTCTCGCAAGACCATCGTTGCATTGAATTCCAGTTCGCTTTGAGGGCCAGACGCCAGATTTTCCGGAATTGAAGCAGCAAGTTCTGTTCGTGTTGGTAACAGACGGGTGTTCGGGGCCGCCGTCCGGTGTGTCGTAGCGGTTGGCGACGAAAGTGGCGCCGGGTCGCATAGGTGCGGCCCAGTGAAGGAGGCAGTGACGCGAGACGGAGCGACCCAGGTCGCGATGTTTCCGGCAGCGTCGAAGTAAAGTGTTGTGGCGTCCTTGTATTTGAGAGTGTAGGCGCCGTCGCTCAGGCTCAGGCGGCTCGTGGAACCGGGCTGCGGATTGTAGCTGCCGTCGGCCAGCAGGACGAATTGCTCGGCCTGTGAACCTGATGTCACATTCACCTTGTTTGTGATCAGTCGGTCCATCAGCCACTTCTGCACCAGCGAAGCGACGAGCACCTTGTCGAGCGGCTTGGCAGCATCGCTGAGCAGGTCCTGGGCAACATGCAGGGCCGCGATGGCTGCCGCGCCGTCGATCGGCGAATCTTGGCCCAGTCCTTTCAGCCCAATTGATTGCACACGGGTTTGGCTGCAGGAGCGAGCCAGTTCGGCGGGGCCGCCTGCCCGTTCAGGCAATGTCGTGATAGAGGGGCGATCAGCAGGTGCGATTGCACAGACGATGGTGGCTGCAGGAGAGAGCCAACCCGGCCGCCCCCTCTGCCCGCTCGTGCGGTCTCATGGTAGCGGGTGGCCAAGTCCGCGCGAGTCGAAGGAAATCATCGTGATCGCCATGACCGACGCAAGCCGACCCACCGCTGACGCAGCGCCTTTCCGGTGCGTTAGTGCCAAGTCCTTGATCCCAAGGGCTGCTGACGCACGGACACAACTGACGCAAGATTCGACACCGACTCTCTGCGGCCGCTCCAGGAAAGCGGGAGGCAACACCGTGGCGGAGCGGGCGTCGGATGACCCCGAACGCAAAATGGCCGCCCCGAACGCAAAAGGCATTGCCGAGCGGTCACTTGCGTTCGGCCAACTCCTTGATTCGAAAGACTCCGAACGCACCGAACGCAGGAATGCGGGGTCGTTCTGTTCCGGCGGCCGGCGCGTGACGCTCGCCGCCGGCCATGGTGGGTTCGGACATCCGACCGAGGTGCCGGGTTCCCTGATCGGCTGCTCCATATTCCCTGATCCGGTGACTCAAATTCCCTGCTCCGGTGCGAGCAATTCCCTGATCCAATTCCCTGTTATGGCATCGGCGCACCCTCAGGCGAGCGGTCCAGATGCCTGATATGTCTCGTCTTTCAGGTCTTCCGCTCCCGCCACAGGCGACGGGCTTTTCCCAAACAACAAGGAAATTGGCCAGCGCCGCCTCGTGTCTCACCCATGGGGTTCGCTTCGCCCTTCACCGCCGCGAGACCGATCCGGGCACGCAGCCGGACAGGCGGTCAGGCCTGCCGCGCACCGGACGGCATGGGAGTCCCGGCGAGCGCGGCCTCGAGCAGCACGAGCCGATCGTTGCCCCAGAACAGGCGATCGTCGACCACGAACGTCGGCACGCCGAACACGCCGCGGGCGCGCGCTTCCTCGAGCAGCGCCTCGTGAGCGATGTGGGTCTGCGGCGCCTCGAGGGCATCGGTGAAGGCCCGCGCGTCGATGCCCAGGAGGGCCGGCAGCTCGGCGATGGCAGCATCGTCGATCTCCCTGCGTTCGACGAAGATCATCATCATCAGCTGCCGACAGCAGGCGACCAGGGCGCCCTGGGCGTCGGCCGCCAAGCTGGCGAGCGCCGGCACTGTCGGGTCGACGCGGAACGGCTTGGGCTCCTCGAAGGGCACGCCGTAGTGAGCCGCCCAGCATTTCGCATCGTACTCGCGCCACGCCCCGTCGTACTGGCCGGACACCGGCTCCTGCCGGAACGGGTTGCTGCCGCGCCGGTCCAACAGCGCACCGCTGGCGATCGGCTTCCAGACGAAGCGGCAGCCGCGGTCGCGCTCGATGCGCGCGATCTGGGTGGCCGCGAGGTAGGAGTATCGGCTGCCGATGCCGAGGTAGAAATCGATCGTCGGGGCGGCGTCCATGTCGGCCGCCGACATCTAGCGCGGCTTGTCGCCGGCGATCGTGATGCGGTGCATCACCCGGCGATGGCCGTGATAGTCGTTGATCGGGTTGTGCATGGCGCAGCGGTTGTCCCAGAAGGCGAGCGAGCCGACCTCCCAGCGGAAGCGGCAGGTGAACTCCGGCCGTGTCTGGTGCTCCCACAGGAACTCGAGCAGCGGCAGGCTCTCCTTCTCGGTCCAGCCCTTGATGTGCGCGGTATGCGCATCGGACGTGTAGAGCGCCTTGCGCCCGGTCTCGGGATGGGTGCGCACGATCGGATGCTCGGCGCTCATCACCTTGTGCTCGACGCCGGCCGCCTTCAGGCGGTCCTCGCGGGTCCTGGTCACGTCGGCCTTGACCGACGAGCTCACCCCGATCAGCCCGTCCAGCGTCTGCTTGAGGCCGTCCGACAGCGCCTCGTAGGCGAGATACTGGTTGGCGAACATGGTGTCGCCGCCGTAGGGCGGCACCTCGCGCGCCAGCAGCATGCTGCCCATCGGCGGGATCGGCAGGTAGGTCGTGTCGGAATGCCAGATGCCGCCGAAATTGTTGCGCTCGTGCTCGAGCTTGACCACCGGCGTGATCATCGGCGCCTCGGGCAGGCCCTTGAGCTGCGGGTACTCGACGGGCTCGCCGAAGCGGCGGGCGAAGCCCAGCTGCTGCTGCGGCGTCACCTTCTGGTCGCGCAGGAAGATCACCAGGTGGTCGAGGAAGGCCAGGCGGATCTCGCCCACGACCTCGTCGTCGAGCTCGCGGGCGATGTCGACGCCATGGATCTCCGCGCCCAGCGCGCCGGCGATCGGCCGCACCTCGATATGGCGATAGTTCCTCATGTCCCTCTATCCTTTCACCCAGGGCGGCGACGTCTTGGCCATGAAGGCCTTGATGCCGAGCGAGGCATGCGGCCGGCGCAGCAGCCCGACCAGCCGTTCGGCTGCGTCGTCGAGCACGGTGCGATCGTCGTGGGTGGCGCAGGCCAGCACCAGGTCCTTGACGGTCGCCAGCGCCCGCGGCTCGAGCCGCAGGATGTCCTCGATCACGGCGTCGAGCGTGCTGTCGATCTCGGCGGCCGTCGTGCAGAGATGGCGGCCGACGCCCAGCCGATGGGCCTCGGCCGCGTCGATCACCCGGCCGGTAACGGCGAGATCTCGCAACACGCCCTCGCCCAACCGGCGCACCAGAAAGGGAATGATCTGCGACGGAATGAACCCCACCTTCGGCTCGGGTACGCCGAAGCGCGCGCTGGCATGCAGGATCACGACATCCGAGCAGCAGGCCATGCCGAAGCCGCCGCCCACCGCCGAGCCTTCGACGATCGCGACCGTGGCCTGCGGCAGGGTGTTGAGCGCGAGCAGCGCGTCGCCGAACTGGCGGTAGGCCGGGACCAGCG